>NZ_CP054839.1:1221318-1526647 GCF_018141105.1 Saccharopolyspora erythraea
CGCTGTTCGTCGTCGAGGCCCTGCGGTCGACGCAGGCCATGGCGGGCGTGGCCCTGTCGGTGTTCGCCGTGGGCAACGCGGCCGTGCTGATGATCTCGGGGCGCATCTCCGACCAGCGCGGACGCAAACCGATGGTGTTCGCCGGGCTCACGATCTCGGCGCTGGGCAGCGCGGCACTCGGGTTCAGCGACTCGGTGCCGTGGCTGCTGGCCTGCTCGCTGATCGCCGGCGTCGGAGCCGGACTGCTCAACCCCGCGCAGAACGCGTCCGTGGCAGACGTGGTCGGCGCGAAGGGCAAGGGCGGACCGGTGCTGGCGACGTTCCAGATGGCGGCGGACGTGGGAGCGATCCTCGGCCCGCTGATCGCCGGTGTCATCGCGGACGCGGTGTCGTTCCAGATGGCCTTCGCGGTGACCGGCCTGACCTCCGTGCTGGCGCTGCTGGTGTGGCTGCGCGCCCCCGAGACGAGGTTCGAGGTGACGGCATCGGCCCAGGAGAGCGTGGCAGCGGAGGCCGGCCACCTCGACGAAGGCCCCGAGGTGCCGAGGACGACGCGGGTGGCGGACTGAGGGCTTGGCGGAGGCTCACCGCGCTGGCGGGCCCCTTGACCCGGTCTGATCGGGCTGGCGCCAGATCGACGGGATGAGAACCACGGCCCCGCCTGCCTGGGCGCGAGGGTGCCTGGAGCCTGGCCCGGGTGTTGATCGAGCGTGGCCGGGGTACTCCCGCGACGACAGGTTCCGACGCCGCTCCTTCGGCGTGCCCAGAGCGCAGGGAGGACGACATGAGCATGATCACCGGGATCCCCGGCAGCGAGCTGTCGGAAGCGGATCTCCTGCGCGAGCTCAAACACCTGCACCAGACACGCCACGACACCTTCCTGCACGGCTCGCCGGAGGCGCTGCGTGAGCACACCGCCCGCACCTTCGAACTGGAGCAGGAGTACGTGCGCAGGCACCCCGACCGCGATGTCGATCCCAGGCGGACCCGCGAAGGTGCCAGGGGGGAGTCGCAGAATGCATGAGCCGCGCATCGTCATCATCGGTGGCGGCCACACCGGCCTGACGCTGGCGTTGCGGCTGCAGCGCCTGCTCCACGACGGTGAGGCCCGGGTCACGGTGATCGACACCCAGCCGCACATGACCTACCAGCCGTTCCTGCCCGAAGCGGCGGCCGGCTCGCTCGAGCCGCGCCACGTCGTGGTCCCCCTGCGGGAGGCGCTGCGCAAGAGCGAGGTCCTCACCGCCCAGGTCTCGTCGATCGACCACAGCACCCGGACGCTGACGACCACCCTCGGCGACGGCACCGTCGAACAGCTCCACTACGACTTCCTCGTCGTCGCGCCCGGCTCGATCTCCAAGGCGCTGCCGATTCCCGGACTGGCCGAGCGCGGTGTCGGGTTCAAGACCATCGGGGAGGCTATCTACCTGCGCAACCACGTGCTGTCGCGGCTGGACATCGCGGCCAGCACCACCGACGAAGCACTGCGGCGCAGGCTCCTGACCTTCATGTTCGTCGGCGGCGGCTACGCCGGGATCGAAGCCCTGGCGGAGCTGGAGAGCATGGCCCGCTACGCCATCCGCGACTACCCGAACCTCGAGCCGCAGGACATGCGGTGGGTGCTGGTCGAGGCGATGGGGCGGATCATGCCCGAGGTCAGCGCCCCGATGGGCGAGTACACCAAGCGCAGGCTCGAGGAGCGCGGCATCGAGGTCAAGCTCAACACCCAGGCCAAGAGCATGGAGGACGGCCGTGTCGTGCTCTCCGACGGAGACGAGTTCGACGCCGACACCATCGTCTGGACGGCCGGGGTCAAGCCGCACCCGATGCTGGAGGCCAGCGACCTGCCGCGCGACGAGAGAGGACGTCTGGACTGCACGGCCAAACTCCAGGTGCGAGGCACCACCGACGTCTTCGCCGCCGGGGACTGCGCGGCCGTGCCCGACCTCACCAAGGACGCCGCCGACGCGAAATGCGCGCCGTCGGCCCAGCACGCCGTGCGGCAGGCCAAGGTGCTCGCCGACAACCTCGTGGCGCGCCTGCGCGGCAAGCAGCTCCAGAACTACCGGCACAAGTACGCCGGTTCGGTCGCCGGGCTCGGATTGTTCCAGGGCGCGGCGGAGGTCTACGGCGTCAAGCTGAAGGGCTTCCCCGCGTGGCTGCTGCACCGCGTGTACCACCTGGCGAAGATGCCGACCCTCTCGCACAAGGCGCGCATCGCCGGGGACTGGATGCTGGAGCTGCCGTTCAAGCGCCAGGTCGTCGCGCTGGGCGAACTGCACGACCCGCGCTCGGAGTTCGTCAAGGCCGCGAACACGCGCGGGCTGCCCAGCAGCCACGGGCAAGCCGGGTGATGGCCGTCACTCCAGTCCTGGCAGCGGGGCAAGACCGTGGCTCCAGCGCACCACGCGCCGGGCTTTGCCGTTGGTCGCCCGCGGGATGCTGCCGGGCTGGAGCACCCGGACCACGCAGCTGAGGCCCAGCCGTTCCGCGAGCGCCGCGGCGAGGTCGGTCTCCAGGACGGGGACGTCGCCGCCCTCGTCGTAGGGCTCCACCGCGACCAGCAGTTCCGGACGAGAGGAGTCGCGGCGGTCCTCGATGACCATGTAGTGCGGCGCCACCCGCCGGTCCTCCAGCAGCACCGCCTCCACCTCGCTGGGGAAAACGTTGACGCCCCGGATGATCAGCATGTCGTCGGCGCGGCCGATGACCCGGCTCATCCGGCGCAGCGTGCGCGCCGAGCCCGGCACCGGGCCGCAGAGCGCGGCGATGTCGCCGGTCCGGTAGCGCAGCAGCGGCAGACCGGTCTTGGTCAGCGTCGTGAACACCAGCTCGCCCGGCTCGCCGTCGGGCACCGGCTCGCCGTCGACGCCGACGACCTCCGGGTAGAAGTGGTCCTCGGCGATGTTGAGCAGGCCCTCGGAGTCCAGCGACTCGCAAGCGACGCCCGGGCCGATGATCTCGGTGAGCCCGTAGATGTTGAGCGCGCGTATCCCGAGCAGGCGTTCGATCTCCACCCGCATCTGCTCGGTCCACGGCTCCGCCCCGAACAGGCCCACCCGCAGCGAGAGCTGGTCGGAGGTGATGCCCGTCGAGCGGAACGACTCGCCGAGGTAGATGCCGTAGGAAGGCGTGCAGCACAACACGTCCGGTCCCAGGTCGAGCATCAGCCGCAGCTGCATGTCGGTGCCACCGCTGGACACCGGCAGCACGGCCGCGCCCAGCCGCATCACGCCGTGGTGGAACCCGAGCCCGCCGGTGAACAGGCCGTAGCCGTAGGCGCAGTGCACCAGGCTCCGGCGGGTCACACCCGCCCCGCCCAGCGCCCTGGCCATCACCTCCGACCACACCTCGACGTCGTGGGAGGTGTAGGGCACCAGCGTCTGGCGTCCGAGCGTGCCGGAGGTGCCGTGCACGCACACGACGTCGGAGGCCGGCGCCGTGCGGAGCCCGAACGGGTAGTGGTCCCAGAAGTCCTGCTTGGTGACGTACGGCAGGCGGTGCAGGTCGTCGAGGCCGACATCGGCACCGGCGCCCACCCCCGCCTCCCGCAGTCGGCCCGCCTGCACCCCGTCGGCCGCCAGCAGCCGGTCGACGAGCCGCCGCAGGCGGCGTTCCTGCTGCTCACGACGGCGTTCCGGGTCGCAGCCCTCGGCCGCCGGAGCCGCCAGCGGAGGCGACACGCGCTGTGCTGTGGTCACGACCCACGGTGTAGCAGAGCGGCCTGCACGCTGGGTAGATCCAACCAGGGGGACCCCCCTGCGAAGGGGTTCCGCGGGCTGTTGTACTGTATGCAGGCACGAGATGAACGAGGCCGAAAGGAACCGGGAGTCTCGGGAGAACAGAACATGGGGCTGTGGCGCAGCTGGTAGCGCACTTGACTGGCAGTCAAGGGGTCACGGGTTCGAATCCCGTCAGCTCCACTTCACAATCGCAGGTAGCGGGGCCGATGTTCGCGAGAGCATCGGCCCCGCTGCTTTGTTGAGCGACTACGGCTCTTCGCGCGATGGCGCGTTTCGAGCGGCGTCCAAGCCTTCCGGTCGAACCCACTCGCCTTGACAGCCTTGCGGAACGATCGCCGCACGTTTGGCGGCACAACAGCCGTGCAGAAGAACAAGGCCGTTATGTCGTGAAGAAATCGATGAGGGCGTGGGCGATCTGGCCCGGGGCGTTCTCCGTTGGGATGTGGTCTGCTTCCGGGATGCGCATGAGCGTGGTTCCCGGGATCTCCGAAGCGAACTTCTCGGCGTGCTCCACAGTTTCGAAGCTGTCGTCCTCTCCCCAGATCAGCAACTTGGGGGTTGTGGACCGCTTCAGCGCGGGAACGAGATCAAGGGTGTAGCGGCTGTCGGCCGCGCCCGCCATCGCCAGCCAGGAGCGGCGGACCCGCGGATCGGTCCACGGATCCAGGTAGTCGGCGATCAGCTGCTCGGTGGCGGCACCGGCAAGCGCCGATGTCACGGCCTGCCGGCGGGCGGCGAGAAGTTCGTCGGCGGTGGTCGATGCGGCGACCACCGGGTCGCGGAACCGGGCCACGTGGGGCGCGGGCCAGGAGTCGTAGGTGACCGAGTTGACCAAGGCCAGCCGGTGCACCTCCAGTTGACCGTGGGCGAGGAGGTGCTGGGCGATGGCGCCGCCGATGTCATGGCCTGCCACGGCGATCGGCCCGGAGATCTGCAGCGCGGACGCGAATCGCGCGACCCAGTCGGCAAGGGCCGGGACCGTGGCCGTCTCCGGGGTGAGTTCGCCCCCAGAGCGCCCCAGTCCGGGGAGATCGACCGCAAGGGGCCGCAGCCCCGCCTCCGCGAGACGGCCGAGCACAGGAAGCCACACCCGGCTCCAATACGTTCCGTGCAGCAGCAACACGGCCGGGCCGTCCTGCCCTGCGGTCAGGTAGCTGGCCTTTTCGCCGTCGACCTGGACTGCGGTCCTCAGCACGCCCGTTCCAGTGGTTTCACGCATAGGACCACTGTGCGCGGACTCCGCCTCCAGGCCGAGAGTCCGAAAAGACATCAATGAGTATGATCCTGCCATGAGCTGTCATCGGGTGGTGGCCCTGCTCAACCCGCCCCAGTCGCCGTTCGAGCTCGCCTGCGTCGCCGAGGTCTTCGGCACCGTCCGGCAGGACCTGCCGGTGCACTACGACTTCCGGATCTGCGCCGAGCGTCCAGGTCCTCTGCAGACCACCGTCGGCTACGCGATGCTCGTCGACGCGGGGCTGGCGGCTCTGCAGGAGGCGGACACCGTGGTCGTCCCCGGCTGGCAGCCGGCCGGCGCACCGGCGCCGCCTGCCATCACCGAGGCGCTGCGGGCCGCCCACCGGCGCGGGGCGAGGGTCGTCGCCATCTGCACGGGGGCGTTCGTCCTCGCTCAGGCCGGACTGCTCGACGGCCGCCGCGCCACCACCCATTGGCGCGACACCGCCCAGCTCGCCGCCACCTTCCCCGAGGTGCAGGTGGACCCGGACGTGCTCTACGTGGACCACGGCGACGTGGCGACCAGCGCCGGAACCGGCGCGGGCATCGACCTGTGCCTGCACGTCGTACGTTCCGACCACGGCGCGGCATACGCCGCCCAGATCGCCCGGAACATGGTGCTGCCGCCACACCGGGAGGGCAGCCAACTCCAGTACGCCGCTCAGCCCGCCCGGGCCAGGGCGGACGAGTCGTTGGCGCCGTTGCTGGAGTGGGCCATCGCCCAGCTCGACGCCCGGCTGACCGTCGGCCGGCTCGCCGAACGCGCCGGGCTGTCGAGCCGAACTCTCGCCCGGCGGTTCACCGAACAGCTCGGCACCAGCCCAGGGGAGTGGCTGCTCGGTCAGCGCCTCGACGCGGCACGGGCACTGCTGGAACAGACCAACCTTCCGGTGGATGCCATCGCCACCCGGGTCGGACTCGCCTCGGCGGTCAACCTCCGTCGCCGATTCCGGGCGCGCTTCGGCACCACACCCGGCGCATACCGGCGGACCTTCGGCGAAACCCGGTAAGGCAAGACCGCCCAGCACATGACATTCCACGACCGCATGTGGCGGCCGAACTGATCAACCAGCGCGTACACGGTTGTGCCAGCATCAATGGTCAGCGGACCTTGCGGCGACTGCTCATGGGGGTTGTGACTGGGGCGTGCTCGCTTCGGGGCACGGGATTGCACCACTTCCGATCCGGGGGATTCCGCGGTTGTCGCGGGTGGTTTCCCCATACGAATTCGGCAGGCTCCTACGGCACAGTTTGATGCGGGTCGGGAGAACAGGATCCCGTCCCAATCAATTGATGAACCGGTACGCACGTGCCGCCAGAAAGACATCAGGAGCGAATGATGAAGCTTGCCATGAAGACGCTCGGAATCGCTGTCGCGATTTCGACTTGCGCCCTTGCCCCGGCATCGGCGATGGCCACGCCGGGCCCGCAGGCGCCGACCGCGGTGGTCAGCCACGTTCACGTGAAGGAATCGATGCTCACGGGCAAGGGGGGCGCCGGCGGTGCCGGGGGCGACAGCGTCAATGGCGACGGCGGTGCCGGAGGAGCCGGAGGCAACAGCGCGAGCGGCGACGGCGGTACGGGCGGTGCCGGGGGCAGCAGTGTCGACGGTGCAGGCGGCGGCGGTGGTGCCGGCGGCGACAGCGTCAACGGTAACGGCGGTGGCGGTGGCGCTGGTGGCGACAGCGTGACCGGGCCCGGTGGCGGCGGTGGTGCCGGTGGGAACAGCGTCGACGGCAACGGCGGTGGCGGTGGCGCTGGTGGCGACAGCGTGACCGGGCCCGGTGGCGGCGGTGGCGCCGGCGGCGACAGCGTCGACGGCAACGGTGGCGGCGGCGGTACCGGCGGCGACAGTGTCACCGGTAGCGGCGGCGGCGGTGGCGCCGGCGGAGGCAGCATCTTCGGCAACGGCGGTGGTGGCGGCGCCGGCGGTGACAGCGTCACCGGTGGTGGCGGCGGCGGTGCCGGCGGAGGCGGCAGCGTCTTCGGTAACGGTGGTGGCGGCGGTGCCGGTGGGAACAGCGTCGACGGCAATGGCGGCGGCGGTGGCGCCGGTGGTGACAGCGACTTCGGCAACGGTGGTGGCGGTGGCGCCGGCGGGAACAGCGTCGACGGCAACGGCGGTGGTGGCGGCGTCGGGGGCGGCAGCGTCTTCGGCAACGGTGGCGGCGGCGGTGCCGGCGGCAACAGCGTCAACGGTGATGGCGGCGGTGGCGGCGCCGGTGGCGACAGCCAGTTCGGCAAGGGAGGTCCCGGCGGAGCCGGCGGCGAGAGCACGGGCCTCTTCAACTTCTGGCCGTTCTCGTGGGACCTGTGGCCGTCGTCCTGGGACCTGTGGCCGTGGTGATGCCAACTGGTGAGGTCGGCGACGTAGTCCGGCCTCGCGTCTGACAAGCCGGACCGGCGCAGCGCCGGCTGGGCTCAGGCGACGAATGCAGTCAGCCTGATTCGACGGCAGTGGGCCGATGTTCGCGGAGAGCATCGGCCCACTGCCTTGTTCCGGATCCCGATTCATTTCTCGCCGGCAGCCGACGTTGACAGGGAGGTGGGAACTGTCCGTCGAATGTTTCCGGGACTTCTGGATATCCGGCCGCAGTGAACCAGGATGCCGAACGTGGCGATGCATTAACTGAATTCCTCGATTGCTCGTTCGCTAGCATCCGCTCCACGCGCTTCGAGAGTCGCCGAAGGACGGCGTCGGGCGGCCCGGCTGGGCGCGAGCGGGCATAGTGCGGGGTGGGGACCGGGACCCCGCGGCAGTCGACGGCAGGACGGGGAGCCAACCGCATGGACGTCACTTACGCGATCGAGCCGGCACCGGACCGGGGGCCCGGCGAGGGAAACGAGGACTTCGTCGTGGCCGGCCCCTCGTGGGTCCTGGTGCTCGACGGCGCCACCGCGCCCGCCGGGGTCGACAGCGGTTGCGTCCACGACGTGCGGTGGCTGGTTCGCCACCTCGCCGCTGGGCTGGCGAAAAGCCTCTCGCTGCAAAGCGAATCGCTGGCCGACGCGCTGGCCGGCGCGATCGGGATGACCTGCGACGCCCACGGCGGGACGTGCGACCTCGGCAACCCGTCGAGCCCGTCGTCGACGGTTTCGGTGGTGCGGCTGCGCGGTCACGAACTGGAGTACCTGGTGCTCGCCGACAGCCCGGTCCTGCTGGAGGTCGGCGGCGAGGTCCGCGCGATCGTCGACGACCGCCTGGACCGGCTGCCCAGCCGCTCCCCGGAGGCGGTGCGCGACAGCCGCAACCAGCCCGGCGGCTTCTGGGCCGCCAGCACCGCCCCCGAGGCCGCGTACCAGGCGGTGCGGGGCAGCGTCCCGGTCGCGGACGTGCGGATCGGCGCCGTACTCACCGACGGCGCGTCCCGCTACGTCGAGCGCTTCGGGCTCACCGACTGGACCGGGCTGCTGGACCTGCTCGAACGCGAAGGGCCGGGCGAACTGATCAACCGCGTCCGCAAGGCGGAGAACACCATCGAGCGGGAGCGGGGCAAGCGCCACGACGACGCGACGGCCGCCGTCCTGCGGATGTCGTAGCGTGACGGCGAATCACCTGAACGGCGTAGGTACGCGCTCCACTATGGAGTTTCCGCGAAGCGGAATTCGCGATCTGGCGTGCGGTGACGGTGCTCGTCGGCCTCGTTGACCGACGATCCACCTGCCTGCGCCTCGAGGCTGTTCGCCCTGGTAGCCGCCGCCGGCGGGACGAGCCGGACCGGCTTGGCGGTGCAGTCCCGCCGACATCTCCGGTAAACAGGGACGAAAGCAACCCGAAACCTACGAATTCCCCCGGTGGCCGTAATAGGATCACCGTCCCTGAGCCACCGCACCCTTCCGCAAAGGTCCTGATCGATGTCGACAAGCACCTCTGTTCGCGACCGGGCCGCGCCTTCACCGATCGGACGGGCCATGCTCGTCCTGCTCGCCACCGCCTTGGTCGCCGGTGCGGCGTGCGCGGTGACGACCGTCCTGGCCCCGGCATCGATACGGCTGCTGACCGGCTGGTACGGCGGGATCGCGGCGGCGCTGCTCGCGGTGTCGATGGCCATGGCGACCTACTGGTCCATGCGCAACCGCCGCACGCAGGCGCGCGTCGACGAACTGGAGAGCGAGGTCGCCGAACTCGCCGACCGCAAGCTGCCCGAACTGGTGGGGCGGCTGCGAGGGGGCGCATCCCCGGACACCGCGCTCGCCGAGATCGAGCTGCCCGCCCACGAGCACCAGGCGCGAATCCTGCGCACCGCCGCGGCCGAGGTCGGCGGCGCGGAGCGGATGCGCGCGGCGACCATGGGCGCCTGCGCCAACGCCGCGGGCCGGGTCCAGGCCCTGACCACCAGCATGCTCGCCGACCTGCGCGAGATGCAGCACCGGCACGACGAGACGGTTCTCGGCGACCTGCTCAAGATCGACCACAGCATCGCCCAGGCGGGCAGGCTGGCCGACAGCATCGCGGTGCTCACCGGTTCCCGGTCCGGCCGCCGCTGGACCAAGCCGATCGTCATGGAGAGCATCCTGCGCGGGGCGGTCGGCCGCATCCGCGACTACCAGCGGGTCCAGCTGCACTCCACCAGCGGCGCGGCCATCGCGGGCTACGCCGCCGAGGGCGTCATGCACGCGCTGGCCGAGCTGATGGACAACGCCACCAGCTTCTCGCCGCCGTCGGAGAAGGTCCACGTCTACGTCGAGGACGGCCAGGTCGGCATCGCGGTGACCATCGAGGACGGCGGCCTGGTGATGAAACCCGCCGCGCTGGAGCGGGCGCAGCGCGCGGTCTCCGCCGAGGCGCCGGACCTCAGCACGCTGTCGGGCACCCGGCTCGGCCTGGCCGTCGTCGGCAGCCTGGCCCGCAAGTACGGGTTGAAGGTGTCGTTCCGGCCGTCGGCGCGCGGTGGCACCGGTGTCGTCGTGCTCATCCCGCGCGAGCTGCTCACCCAGCCCAGGAGCGAGCCGGAGCCCGCGCCGGCTCCCACCCGCTCGCAGCCGGTGACCGAGCCGGTGCGCATCGGTGCGGCGGTCCCGCGGAGCGACGAACAACCGTCCGGGCTGCCGCAGCGCCGCCGGGGCCAGACCCTGTCGGCGGCTCCCCGGCCGCCCGCGTCGGCGGCCCCGAAGGCGCGGCCGGACGCGGGGGCCCGCTTCACCGCGTTCCGCCAGGCCCGCACCGGCAGGCTCATCGACGACGGCCAGGAGGACGACGCCCGATGAGCGCCGTCCCAGCAGGTACAGGCACGGACCGGACCGAAGGATTGGAGGCAGGGGCGGACCGCCGCCGCGACGCCCCGGAGGAGCGAGATGAACACCACTGAACGCGACCTCGACTGGTTGCTGGAGAACCTGCTGAAGCGAACGCCGGGGGCCCGGCACGCGCTGGTGCTGTCCAGGGACGGGCTCAAGCTCTGCTACTCTAGCGGGCTCACGATGGACCAGGCCGACCAGCTCGCCGCCATCTCCTCGGGCATCCAGAGCCTTTCCTACGGCGCTTCCATCGAGTTCGGCGACGGTACCGGCGGCGTGCGGCAGTCCATGACCGAGTTCCACGGCGGCCTGCTGTTCATCGTCGAGGCCGGGCTCGGCGCGCACCTTGCGGTGCTGGCCGACGAGGACGCCGAGGTCGGCAACGTCGGCCACAACATGAACGAGCTGGTCGAGCAGCTCGGCGAGTACCTGACCGCGGCACCGCGCCCATCCGGAGGTGTGCGTCCGACATGAGCAGGCGAGAGCTGGAGAACGAGGACCCGGACCGGCTCTACATCGTCACGGGCGGACGCAGCGACGCCGGGGAGAGCTCCCTCGACCTGGTCACGCTGATCGTCAGCGAGTGCGATCCCACTCCGGGCATGCAGTCCGAGCACGTGCGCATCCTGCGCCTGTGCCGCAGGCCGACGGCGGTCGTGGAGGTCTCCTCGGAACTGGGGCTGCCGGTGAGCGTGGTGAAGATCCTGCTGTGCGATCTGCTCGACACCGGCCGGGTCACCGCCCGCCACCCGTCGTCCGCCACCGCCAAGGCGGATCTGCCCGACCCCGAAACGCTTAAGCAGGTGCTCGTTGGACTCGAACGACTTTGACCGGGCGGTGCCGGTCGGCCCCGGTGCGGCCGGTGGCGAGCGCACCCCGCTGCACAGCACCGCCGCCGACGCACTCAAGATCGTCATCGTCGGCGGCTACGGGGTCGGCAAGACCACCATGGTCCGCTCGGTGAGCGAGATCCGGCCGCTGAGCACCGAGGAGACGATGACCCAGGCGGGCCTGGGCATCGACGCCGACGTGCAGGGCAAGACCACCACGACGGTGGCCTTCGACTTCGGGCGGATCAGCCTGAACGCCGAGCTGGTGCTGTACCTGTTCGGCGCGCCAGGCCAGGAGCGGTTCTGGTTCTTCTGGGACCAGCTGTTCTCCGGGACCTTGGGCGCGGTGGTGCTGGTCGACGCCCGCAGGCTGGCCGACTCCTGGTACGCCATCGACCGGCTCGAGCAGCACGGCACGCCGTTCGTGGTGGTCAGGAACAACTTCGGGCCGCCGGAGCACTCCCTGGAGGAGATCCGGCACGCCCTCGACCTCAGCCCGGGCGTCCCGCTGGTCGAATGCGACGCGCGGGAGCGGGAGTCCTGCAAGTCGGTGCTGCTGACGCTCGTCAAGCACCTGTACGCGATGTCGATGGCCAGGGAGATCAGGTCATGACCGGTGCGTCCGAAGTCGAGTGGCCCGCGGCCGATCCGCCGTCGGAGTGCCCGGTGCAGGCGGTGCCCGCCGCGCCGCAGGCATCCGAGGCGCAGGAGTCCGCCGTGCGCATGTACGGGCAGATCCTGCAGCGCGACCCCAAGGAGCTGTACCGGGAGATGCGCCGCGAGCACGGCCCGGTGGCGCCGATCCTGCTGGAGGGCGACCTGCCCGCGTGGCTGGTGCTCGGCTACCGCGAGGTGCACCAGGTCACCACCGACTCCGAGCTGTTCGCGCGCAACTCGCGGCGCTGGAACCACTGGGACGACGTCCCCGACGGCCACCCGCTGTGGCCCTGGCTCGGCATCGACCACTCGGTGCTGGTCTCCGAGGGCGAGGAGCACCAGCGCCGGGCCGGCGCGATCAGCGACGCGCTGGCGGCGGTGGACCAGTTCGAGCTGTGGGACCAGTGCGCGCGCATCGCCGACCGGCTGATCGACTCGTTCGCGGGTTCGGGGCGCGCCGATCTGATCGCCGAGTACACCGACCGGATCCCGCTGCTGGTGGTCACCACCATGTTCGGCATGACCGAGGAGCAGACGCGGGACCTGATCGGCGACCTGTCGACCACGATCGACGCCGCCGAAGGCGCCGGGGCCGCCCACAACCGGGTCGTGGACCGGATGCGCGCACTGCTCGCGGTCAAGCGCGAACGGCCGGGCAACGACCTGCCGTCGCGGCTGCTGGGGCACCCCTCGACCGCCAACGACGACGAGTGCGCCATCGACCTGGTCATCCTGCTGACCGCCGCGCACCAGCCGACCGCGAGCTGGATCGGCAACACCCTGCGGCTGCTGCTCACCGACGAGCGCTTCGCGCTGACCCTCTCGGGTGGCCGGCGCAGCGTGGGCGACGCGCTGAACGAGGTGCTGTGGGAGGACAGCCCGGTGTCCAACCTCCTGGGGCGCTGGGCGGCACGCGACACCCAGCTCGGCGGACGCAGCATCCGCAAGGGCGACCTGCTGCTGCTGGGCTACAACGCCGCCAACTCCGACCCGCAGGTGTGGCCGGACGGCACCAACGCGCACATGGCGGGCAACCACGCGCACATGGCGTTCGGGCACGGGGAGCACGGCTGCCCGTTCCCCGCGCCGGAGCTGGCCGAGGTGATCGCGAAGTCGACCATCGAGGTGCTGCTTGACCGGTTGCCGGACCTGCGCCTGGCGGTGGAGCCCGAGGCCCTGAGGTGGCGGCAGTCCACCACGATCCGCGGTCTGGTCGACCTGCCGGTGGAGTTCACCCCGACCTACGCCAAGCGCCCCTGACCGCCGGAGCCGCTCACCGCTGACCAGCTGCTCGCCCTCAACAGGTCGGAGCGAAGTTTCCTGCGATTGACACGTCGGTTCTCGGTAGAGTGATCATCGAAGCTGCGATTGCTCACCGCCGGTCACGACCAGCGCGGTTGGGGCTCCGCAGCGGATCACGATGGGCGGTGCCATGGCCGATGTGCGGTTCGATCAGCGCGACTTCCGGATGCTGCTGCGCGAGGCCACCCGGCCGGACGGAACGCGGATGCTGCTGCGCTGGCTCGCCGAGCGGCTCGGCGTGCGGGCGCTGCTGCTGAACAGGTTCGGCGAGCTGGTCGCCTCCTATCCGGAGGGACCGGAGCCGGAAACGGCACGACAGCCGCAGGATCTGCTGGCGGAGGCGGCCGACACCATCGCGTCGGTACTGTCGCAGCGCTTCCACTCCGCGGTGCACGACGCCGGGACGCATTCGGTGCGGGTGCTCGCCGTCGACGCCGAGCAGCTCGGCCCGGTGCTCGTGGTGGCCCGGCGCGGAGCCTTCCCCGACGACGCGAACGCGCTGATCGCCGACGTGGTGCGCCTGCTGCGGCTGCGGTGGCGGGCCGACGAGGCCGACCGCCGCCGCGCCGAGCTGGAGCGGGCGGAGTCGCTCAACCGCGAGGCGATCCTGCACATGCTCATGGTCGGCCAGCTCGACGGCGCGCGCCGCGCCGCGGGCGCGTTGGGGCAGCGGCTACCCGACGTGCTGCGCGTCTACCTCGTCGAGAGCGCGGGCGGGGACCGCGCGGCCGCCGCCCGCCGCTGTTCGCTGGTGTGCGGGCACCGGGCGTGGATCATCCCGTGCCCGGTGTACCGCGACCAGCTGATCGTGCTGGTCTCCGCCGCGGACGCCGGCGCGCTGGAGCGGCTGGACGACGAGCTGCACGGGCTCGCGGACGGCGGCCTGTGCATCGGTGCCGGTGAGGTGGTGCCGCTGCGCGACACCGCCGCCGGCTACCAGCAGGCGTTCCACGCGCTGGCCGTCGCCAGGAGCGACCCGGCGCGCTTCGCGTTGTTCAGCCCGCGCGCGGAGCTCGACGCGCTGCTCGGCGTCGAGGGCGTGCTGTGGGCGCGCGCGGTTCTCTCGCCGCTGCTGGACTCCACCTCCGAACGCAGCCAGGACCCCGACTCCGGCGAGCTGCTCGCAACGCTGCAGTCCTGGCTCAGCTTCTACGGCCGCGCGGCCGCGCAGCTGAAGGTGCACCGCAACACGGTTGCGACCCGGTTGCGCCGGATTGAACGGACGTTGTCCTGCGACCTGACGGAACTTGAAACCCAGGCGGTGCTGCACCTGGCCGTCCGGTTGCTCGACCGTCCACGAAGGACTGCCGCCGTGCACGGCGCGGTTCCCGACCTCGACAGCGTTCTCGACACGGACCCGGTGCGGCAGTGGGCCGCCGCGGTGCTCGCGCCGATCCTCGACAAGGACCCCCGCCTTTTCCTGGACACGCTGCGAACGTGGCTGGTCAACAACGCCAGACTGGACAGTACGGCCGCCGCCCTGGGCGTCTCGGTGCCGGGCGCGCGCAAACGCCTGCTGCGCATAGAGGAGGCGCTGGGCCGCTCGCTGCTGAACGGTCCCTCGGCCCGCTACGACCTCCTGTTCGCCTTGCGGATCCGGCAGCGCGGGTGGACCGACGCAGCATCCTGAAACCGATTCGCGCCACCGTTGTGCAAATCGAACCTGGACTCGTTCGACGGCGGCTTCCTAGGGTCCTGGGAAACTGATCGCCGACCCCGGGAGCTCGACATGTCGAACCAATCCGATTCCCCGCTGGTACGGCGATATCCGCAATCGGGCGCCGGTGTTCTGCGGTGCATTGTGGACACCGGGGCGGCAGTGTCCGCCGTGGGCGGAATCCCGGCGCCGCCGGGCGCCGCGACGACGTGAGAGCGGGGGCAGCGATGAGGAACGACGACCGCGCCCTGGCGGTGGCGCTTCGCGGGGCGCAGTGGGCGCTCGACGACGCCGCCTACGCCATCCCGTCCGGGCAGTACGGTCCGCACCAGTGCCACGAGCTCGCCGGGATCCTGGAGCGCCTCGCCGTTGTCCTGCGCGAACGCGGGCGCAACCACGGCAGGACCGTGGACGCCGGCGTGCTCGCCGATGCCGCGGCGGAGCTGGCCTCGGGCTGAGACGCCCGACATGACCGGGTGCGGGCGGATTCGGGGACGCCGCACCCGGGCGGGTGCCTTTCCGCCGCGGGGCCGCGCCCTCCCGAAGTCGCCGCCGTACCGACCCCCCACACACGGTGGCGTCCGGGGCGCGGATCCGAAGCGGAAGCACGGAGGCGACCCGCACCGGGCCATCCCCGCTTCCCTCCGCGGGGATGGCCCTCTCCGTTCACCGCTGCCCGGCTTCGTAGCGGCGGTGGGCGAGGGTCGCCACCGCGGTCAGCGCCACCGCCAGCGCCGTCGTCGCCGCGAACAGCAGCGCGTACTGACCCCGTTCGACGAGCAGCCCGCCGAGGGCTGAGGCGACGGCGCTGCCGCAGAACAGCGCGGCGGCGAAGAACGAGACTGCCGTGCCCCGCGCCGACGGTGCCACCGACGTCGCCCACGTCTGCAACGACGAGTGCATGAACGACCAGCCGCCGCCCAGCAGCAACGTCGTGATGACGACGGTGCCGACGTCGACGCGCAGGCTCACGAGTGCGTAGCCCGCGCACATCTGGACGCCGCCGATCGTGATCAGCAGCCAGACCGGACGCCCGCTGAAAGCTTTCCGCAGCAGCAGCGAGAACAGCCACACGCCGATGCCGTAGGCGGCCGTCGCGATGCCCGCGACGGCAGCTTCGACACCGCCGCTCTGCAGGGCCGAGGCCAGGAACGTCATCGTGCCCAGCAGTGCCCCGCCCTCGACGAACGCCAGCCCGAAGACCAGCAGCGCCCAGCGGTTCCGCAGCACCGCGGTGAAGTGCTGCCGCATGCCGCCGACGGCCGCGCGCTCGGGCTCGGGCAGGCCGCGCAGCGCGAGGGAGCAGGCGAGGGCGAGCACCGCGGGTGCGGCGAACACCGCACGCCAGTGCAGGAGGTCGGCCAGGACCCCGCCCGCCGCGGTCGCCAGTGCGGTGCCGAGGGCCATGAGTCCCATGAGCTCGGAGAGCGCGCGCTGCCGCCGTGCCACGGGCACGGTGTCGCCCACGTAGGTCAGCGCGGTCGGCACCACCGCGCCGAAGCAGGCGCCCGCGACCACGCGTGCGGCCACGAGCGCGCCCAGCGAGGGCACGACCGCCGAGACCAGCCCGGCGGCAGCGGCGCCCAGCAGGGTGGCCCGCATGATGCGGACGCGGCCGTAGCGGTCGGACAGCACGCCCCACGCGGCCTGGGACAGGCCGTAGGCGAGGAAGTAGCCGCTCGCGGCGGCGACCGTGGCGGCCAGCGGCGCCCGCATGTCCAGGGCGATGAGCAGCAGCATCGGGGTGACCGCGAAGCGGTCGAATGTGCTGACGAACGAGGCCGCGCACAGCGCCAGCGGCGGTCGGGCGGCGGCGGAGGTGCCGCCGGGGGATCTGGTGGCGGGAGAGCTGGCGGTACCGGACATGGACCTTCCTCGGGTTCGGTCGGTCCACCGATGATGGTTTTCGTGTGGCGAACTAACCAGGGGTTGTGGCGCGGACCGCTCGAACGCCATGCGTCGGCCGTCCTCTCGGCGCAGGGTCGGTAGCCCGCTCCTCGCGAGGTCCGGATTTCGGGTATCTGGAGCAAAGTAGATGTATTCGAGGCAGTGAAATTCCTGATCGAGCGTCATTGACCTGGAGTCAACTCGAAGTTTCAGAATCGGGCGTACGTCACGCCGGGGTTTCCGCGGACGAGCCGGCGACACGACCTCGCACTGCTCCAGTGCTGCCCGACCGAGAGGACTCCGATGGTTTCCCACCGACCGCTCGCCACCGGTGAACGCGCCGGGTACCGCGAATGGGCCGGCCTCGCCGTGCTCGCCCTGCCAACCCTGCTGCTCGCGGTGGACAACAGCGTGCTGTTCCTGGCGTTGCCGCACCTCAGCGAGGACCTGGCCCCGACGGGCGGCCAGCAGCTCTGGATCATGGACAGCTACGGGTTCATGATCGCCGGCTTCCTGGTCACCATGGGCACGCTCGGCGACCGCGTCGGCAGGCGCAGGCTGCTGATGTCCGGCGCCGCCGCGTTCGGCGTCGTGTCGGTGCTGGCGGCCTACGCGCCCAGCGCCGAGGCGCTCATCGCGGCCCGGGCGCTGCTCGGCGTCGCGGGCGCGACGCTGATGCCCTCGACGCTGGCGCTGATCACCGAGATGTTCACGGACCGGCGCCAGCGCGCACTGGCGATCGGCGTCTTCATGAGCTGCTTCATGGGCGGCGGCGTGTTCGGCCCCGTGGTCGGCGGGTTCGTGCTCCAGCGGTTCTGGTGGGGAGCGGTGTTCCTCATGGGCGTTCCGGTCATGCTGCTGCTCCTGGCGACCGGGCCGCTGCTGCTGCCGCGGTCGCGCGGGAGCGGGCGGGGCAGGCTCGACCTGATCAGCGTGGCGCTCTCGCTCGCGGCGATCCTGCCGGTCATCTACGGCCTCAAGGCGATCGCCGGGAGCGGAGCGAGCTGGACGGCGTTGCTCGTCGCCGCGGTCGGCGTGGGCTTCGGCGTGCTGTTCGTGCGGAGGCAGCGCACTCTTGCCGATCCGCTTCTCGACCTGCGGCTGTTCGCCAACCGCTCGTTCAGCGCGGCGCTGGTGATCCTGCTCTTCGCGATGTGCCTGCAGGGCGGCGTCTACCTGCTCGTCGGCCAGTACTTGCAGATGGTCGAGGGACTTTCCCCGCTGGCGGCGGGGATCTGGATGGCGCCGCCGGCGGTCGCGCTGGGCATCGGATCGGTGCTGTCGCCGCTGCTCGCCCGGAGGTTCCGCCCGGGCGTGGTGATCGGAGGCGGACTCCTGCTGTCGGTGCCCGGCTTCCTCCTGCTGGCCGTGGCCGACCACAGCGGGGGACCGACGCTGCTGGTGGTCGCGACGACCATCGGTTTCCTCGGGACCGCCCCCATCGGCGCGCTCGGCATCGACCTGGTCGTCGGGTCGGCGCCTCCGGAGAAGGCGGGCGCGGCCTCCTCGGTCTCCGAGACCAGCGGCGAGTTCGGGATCGCGTTCGGCGTGGCGGCGTTCGGCAGCGTCGGCGCGGCCGTCTACCAGCGCAGCGTGGCGGACGCGATTCCCCGCGGCGTGCCACCGGAGGCGGCCGACGCCGCCCGCGAGACGCTGCCGGGTGCGGTGGCCGCGGCCGAAGCGCTGCCCGGGGGCACCGCCGGTGAGCTGCTCGGCGCGGCGCAGCAGGCGTTCACCACCGGTATGGCGACGGTCGCGGGCGTTTGCGCGGTGGTCGTGGCCGTGCTCGCGGTGCTCTCGTTGACCGTCCTGCGCGGGCTGCGGACCGCGTAGCGGTCAGGACAACCGCACGGGCAGTTCCCGCAGACCGCGGTTGCGGAACGACGGCCGCCACCGGAGTTCCGCGGGGTCGACCGCGAGCGAGAGGCCGGGGAAGCGGGCGAGGACGGTGCTGAATGCGATCTCGGCCTCCATCCGGGCCAGCGGCGCGCCGATGCAGAAGTGCGGTCCGTGGCCGAACGCCAGGTGCGCGTTGTCGGCGCGGTCGGGGAGCAGCTCACCGGGCGAGGGGAAGCGCGCCGGGTCGTGATGCGCGGAGACCAGGGAGAGCAGCACGGTGTCGCCCGCCGGAATCCGCACGCCGCCGATCTCCAGGTCCTCCTTGGGAAAACGGCGGATGGCAAGCTGCGGCGGCGGGTCGAACCGCAGTAGTTCCTCCACTGTGGACGAAAGCAGTTCGCGGTCGGACCGGACGGCCGCGAGCTGTGCCGGGCGGGCGAGCAGGGCGGCGAGCCCGTTGCCGATCAGGTTCACGGTGTTCTCGTAGCCCGCGAACAGCACGAGGAACGCGGTGGAGGTCAGCTCGTCCTCGGTCAGGCTGCCCGCGTCGTCCCGCAGGCCGACCAGCGTGCTCAGCATGTCCGCACCGGGTTCGGCGCGTTTGCGCGCGATCAGGTCGACCAGGAATGCGTACAGGGAGCGCAGCGAGTCGCGGGCACGGTCGGGTGTGGAGGGCGCGAGCGTCTCGTCGGTCCACGCCCGGAAGTCCGGCCGGTCCCGCGCGTCGACGCCCAGCAGCTCGCAGATCACGGTGATCGGCAGCGGACCCGCGAAGGCCGACATCAGTTCCGCCTGCTCCCGGCCCGCGACGGCGTCGAGCAGTTCGTCTGCGATCTCCTGGACGCGGGGCCGCAAAAGCTCGGTGCGGTGCGCGGTGAAGGCCCTGGCCACGATGCGGCGCAGCCGGGTGTGCTCGGGCGCGTCCATGTTGAGCAGGTTCGCGTCCAGGGCGGGCGGCAGCGGCAGACCGCGGTAGCCGCCGGTGGCGTGCGCCTTGTCCAGCGACAGCCTCGGGTCGGCCAGCGCGGCGCGGACGTCGTCGTAGCGGGTTACCAGCCAGACGTGGGAGCCGTCCGGTGCCACCGCCCGGTGCACCGGGCCCTGCCCGCGCAGCCGCGCGTAAGCCGCGTGCGGGCAGGTCACGAACTCGTCATCGATCTCGACCGGTCGCATCCGGGCAATCTATCGGCGGTTTCGGGGTGGTGTCGCCGCCGGGCGGCGCTGACCGCTGCGGTGGGCGGGCCGCGACTCCGCCCACCGCACGGTGCGCTATCTCGACAGGGTTCCGTGGAAGTGCACGTCACCGCGGATCTCCCCGGCCTGGACGACGATGCTCGCGCTCGCGTCGGCGAGGTGGTTGTGCACCACGGCGGCGGAACGCTCCGGCTCGAAGCGGTTTGCTCGGGATGTGCCCCGCGACCCGTCCGTTCGCAGGCGGGCGAGGAGCAGCTCAGCAAGACCGAGGAAGACCTTCACCGAGAACGCGGTGAAACCGATGAGCAGGGCCGCCACCGCGCCGAGCAGGAGCAGTCAGCCCGCGTGGGCGGCAGGGGCTGTTCACAACGCGTGGTATGCGGCAACCCGTTCGACGCTCATCGCACTCGCCACCTTCAGAAGCGAACCGGCAGAACGACTGACATGTTACCGGGCGCGGTGCGCATGTCATTGCCCCGAAAGGACTTTTCCGGTTGCACCCGGCACTGCCTCGGAGCCGAGGCCCGCATGCGGACCTCGGCTCCGAAAGCACTCCTCAGCGCGCCCGGGCGTTCTCCAGCGCGCGTCGCACCAGCACCTTCGCGAGGTGCTGCCGGTAAGCGGCGCTGGCGTTGTGCTCGTCCGGTGGGGAGGTGCCCTCGGCGGCGTGCTCGGCGGCCTCGGCCGGCGACGCACCCGCGGCCAGCGCGGCCTCCACCGCGCTCGCCCGCATCGGCTTCGGGCCCATGTTCACCAGCGCCACCGCGTCACCGGCCACCGCGACGCCGACGATCGCCCAGTCGATGGCCCGGCGGGTGAACTTCTGGAAGTCCCAGCCCTGGCCGCCCCGCTTGGCGATGCGGATCTCGGTCAGCAGCTCACCGGGCTCGACGGCGGTCTCGAAGAAGTCCTTGAAGAACTCGGTGGCCGGCACCTCCCGCGAGCCCGCCGGGCCGCGCACGACCAGCACCGCGTCCAGCGCGAGCGCGACCGCGGGCAGGTCCGACGCGGGGTCGCCGTGCACCAGCGAACCGCCGATCGTGCCCCGGTGGCGGACCTGCGGGTCGCCGATCGTGCCCGCCGCGTGCGCCAGCAGCGGCACCTCCCGGCCGAGCAGCTCCGAGGTCGCCAGGTCGTGGTGGCGGGTCAGGGCGCCGATGGCGACGCTGTCGCCCCGGTCCTCGACGTAGGAGAGGTCCGGCAGGCCGCCGAGGTCGACCACGACCTCCGGCACAGCCAGCCGCAGCTTCATCAGCGGCAGCAGCGAGTGGCCGCCTGCCAGCAGCTTGGCGTCCTCGCCGTGCTCTGCGAGCAGGGCGAGCGCGTCGTCGACGGAGCTCGCCCGCCGGTAGGTGAACGCGGCGGGGATCATTCGGCAGCCTCCGTGGTCCGCTCCGCCGCGGCGAGCACGGACTCCACGATGTTGTGGTAGCCGGTGCAGCGGCAGATGTTGCCCTCGAGCCCGCTGCGCACCTCGGCGTCGGTCGGGTTGGGGTTCTCGCGCAGCAGCGAAACCGACGCCATCACCATGCCCGGCGTGCAGAACCCGCACTGCAGCCCGTGCTTCTCCTGGAAGGCGCGCTGCACCGGGTGCATCGACTCGCCGTCGGCCAGGCCCTCGATCGTGGTGACCGAGTGGCCGTCGGCCTGCGCGGCCAGCACCGTGCAGGACTTCACCGACTCGCCGTCGAGCAGCACCGTGCACGCCCCGCAGGAGGTCGTGTCGCAGCCGACGTTGGTGCCGGTGAGCCCGCGGGTGTCCCGGATGTAGTGGACGAGCAGCGTGCGGTCCTCGACCTCATCGCCGTGCTCCTCGCCGTTGACGTTGATCGTGACGTGCACCGGGCACTCCTATGCAAGATCGTCCTGTGGCGGCCCGTCCGCGTCCGGCGCGGGCGGCCCCGGCGCTGGGTGCGCCGGGGTTCATGCCTCGTTGATCGCCGCCCACACCCGCTCGGGCGTGGTGGGCATGTCGATGTGGCTGACGCCGAGGTGGGACAGCGCGTCGACGACCGCGTTCTGCACCGCGGGCGTCGCACCGATCGTTCCCGCCTCACCGATTCCCTTGACTCCCAACGGGTTCAGCGTAGTCGGCGTCTCCATGTGCAGCAGTTCGAACCGGGGCAGCTCGGAAGCGGTGATGATGGCGTAGTCGGCGAAGTTCGCCGTCTGGGGGTTGCCGTCGGTGTCGTAGGACATGTGCTCCAGCAGCGCCTGCGCCGCGCCCTGCGCGATCCCGCCGTGGCGCTGGCCCTCGGCCAGGACCGGGTTGAGCACCGGACCGGCGTCGTCGACGGTGACGTGGCGGACGTGCTCGACTCCGCCCGTCTCGGTGTCGACCTCGACGACGGCCAGGTGCACCCCGAACGGGAAGGTCGGGCTGTCGGAGACGAAGTGCACGTCGGCGGCCAGCCCGCCGCGGTCCCGCGCGCGCTCGGCCAGCTCGGCCCACGAGATCCCGACCGACGCGGCGCCGCGCACCCGCCAGTCGCCGTCGACCAGCTCCACGTCTGCTTCGTCGATCTCGATCAGCTCGGCGGCCAGGGCCCGCCCCTTCTCCCGCACGTCCACCGCGGCGCGGTGCACCGCCGACCCGCCGAGCTGGAGCGACCGCGAACCCATCGTGCCCGCGCCCGCGGGCACCCGGTCGGTGTCGCCGTGGACGATCTGGATGCGGTCGATGTCGATGCCGAGCTGGTCGGCCACCAGCATCGAGAACGAGGTGGCGTGGCCCTGGCCGTGCGCGGAGCTGCCGGTGAGCACCAGGGCGCTGCCGTCGGGCAGCACTTCGACGTGCCCGTGCTCGCCCTCGGCGTTGTTCGGCGCGGTGATCTCGACGTAGAGGGAGATGCCGAGTCCGAGCTGGCGGATCGCGCCCTCCGAGCGCCGGCGGGCCTGCTCCTCCCGGAGCGCGCGGTAGCCAGCGGCCTCGAGCACCGCGTCGATCGCGCGGACGTACTCGCCGCTGTCGTAGACCAGCCCGGTCGCCGTGCGGTACGGGAACTGCTCGGGGCGCACCGCGTTGCGGCGCCGGACCTCGGCCGGGTCCAGCCCGACCTCGGCGGCGAACAGGTCCACGGCGCGCTCGATCGCCGCGGTCGCCTCCGGCCGGCCCGCGCCCCGGTAGGCCGCGGTGGACATCGTGTTGGTGACCACGCAGCGGGCGGTCGTCTCGACCTTGGCGATGTCGTAGGGGCCGCCTGCCATCAGGCCGGTGAAGGTCGGCAGGAAAGCCGACATCAGCGGGTACGCGCCGAGGTCCTGCACCAGGTCGAGCCGGTAGGCCAGGACCCTGCCCTCGCGGTCGCCGCCGATGGTCACGGTCTGGCGCTGCCCGCGGCCGTGGGTCATCGCCACCATGTTCTCGCTGCGGCTCTCCGACCAGCGCAGCGGTCTGCCCGCCCGCCGGGAGAGCCAGCCCAGCAGCACGGCGTCGGGGTCGACGCCGATCTTGGCGCCGAAACCGCCGCCGACGTCGGGGGTGATGATGCGGACCTGGCCCTCGTCGAGCCCGAGCTGCTCCTGGACGGCGTCGCGGCACGCCTGGGCGTTCTGGTTCGAAAGCCACATCGTGAGCCTGCCGTCGTCGCCCCACGCGCACGCCGCGGCTCGGGTCTCCAGCGGCGCGGCGGCCAGCCGCTGGTTCTCGATCCGCCGGGTGACGACGACGTCGCAGCCGTCGAACAGCGACTCGTCGCGTTCGCCGGACCGGGCGGCGGTGTTGGTGCCCGCCTCGGGGAACAGCAGCACCTCGTCCCGCAGCGCGTCGTCGACGTCGACGACCGCGTCCAGCGGCTCGTAGTCGACCGAGACCAGCTCGGCGGCGTCCTCGCCCTGTGCGAGGGTCTCGGTCACCACGGCCGCCACGGGCTCGCCGACGTAGCGCGCGACATCGCGCGCCAGGTGCGGACGTGCCATCGCGGACGGGAGGGGCTGCCCGCCGAGCCCGGGGCCCGGCGCCACCGGGTCGACGTCGAGGTCCGCGCCGGTGAAGACGCCGAGCACGCCGGGCATCGCCGCGGCGTCGGCGACGTCGATCGCCTCGATCCTGGCGTGCGCCATGGGACTGCGCACGAAGGTGACGTGGGCGGCGCCTTCCAGCGCCGGTTCCCGGAGGTCGTCGACGTAGACGCCGCCGGAGGTGAGCAGGCGCGGGTCCTCGCGGCGTTCGACCCGGGTGCCGAGAATGCTCAATGCTGCCTCGCAGTCGCTCCGAACGTGGATGGGCGAGGCGACCACCACCGCGTGCGGTCGGGGTCGTCGCCCGGGTGGAGAGCGCTCTCGTACCGGTCGGGCAGAACCTCGGCGCCGAAACTGGAAAACCGAGCGCAACCCCCGTGCGGGGGATCAATGGTCAAACCAAGGATCACGATGCGGGCGACTTTAGAACAAGGGCGAGAGCCGGCGCAATACCGCGCGGCGAAGGGCTTTTCGGCCCGGCGCGCACGGCCCGAACAGGAGTAGAATGCCGCGCGCGTGATCATCCACTGTGGACTGTAGTGGGGTGTCGTGACGACGTTCGAGTGATTCACCCTTGCGCCGGCTTCCGTCGTGCAGTTCGTTTCCTACCGTGATCCACATCAGCTGAGTACGCCGATGGGGGTCGATCGATGCGAGCCAGCCACAGGGACGAACGCCTGCGCCAACGGGCGGAGCAGGCATTGGCGGGATTCGCCGGGCTGCCGGGGTGGAAGCGGCAGGTGCTGGCGCGGTTCCTGGTCGAGTCAGCCCGCGGCTGGCACACCTACCTGCACCGGTCGTTCCCGCGGACCGGGCGGCCGGACGCGCTGCTGATCGGCCCAAAAGGCGTGCTCGCGGTCCTGCTGCGCGAGCAGGCGCCGGAGGAGGGGGAGCTGCCGTCCTTCCGGTTCGCCGCCGAGCTCTTCCTCGGAGCGAGGGTGCGGGAGGGCAACGTCAGCGACGCCGTCGTGCGTCCAGTGGTGGTGTTCCCGCCGGAGCACCGTCCCGCGCGCGGCGCCGGCTACCTCGCCGTCTCGGCGGCCGAACTCGACCGTGTGCTGGATCGCGGTGAGCGCCGGCTGGACCGCCGGGACGTCCGGGCGCTCGCCGCACACCTCGAGTCCGGCAACGGCGACTACGTCGTGCAAACCCTGGGCGAGGAGCAGGAGGCCGAGGCCGGTAGCGAGCAGCTCTTCGACGTCGCCGAGATCCGGCAGGACCGCTTCGACCGGGCGCTGGCCGGTTCGTTCGAGTCCTGGCTGACATTTCTCGACGACTCGCAGTTCGCCATGGTCCGGCGCAACTACCAGGGTCCGGCGCGGATCAGCGGCCCGGCTGGTACGGGCAAGTCGGTGGTCGCGCTGCACCGGATGGCCCACCTGGCCAAGCGGACCACCGGCCGGCTGCTGTTCACCGCCCACGCCAAGAACCTCCCGCCGATCATGGAGCGCAACTTCTCCAGGCTCGTGCCGGAACTGGCCGAGCGGGCGGAGTTCCGCAGCCTGCACTCGTGGGCCCTGCAACTGCTGCGCGACCGCGGCAGGGACATCGAGGTCAGCAGCTCCGACAGCGTGTTCGGCCCGGCTTGGTCGCGGTCGGGCAAGCAGAGCAAGCTCAATGAGCTCAACCCGAACCCCTCCTACTGGCGGGACGAGATCGACCACGTCATCAAGGGGCGGGGACTGACCGGTCCAGCCGAGTACCAGGCCGTCAGGCGTACCGGCCGCGGACTGCCGCTGGACCGATCCGACCGGGAACTGGTGTGGCACTTCTTCCAGCAGTACGAGGCGATCCGCGTGGAGAAGGGGCAACACGACTTCAACGACCTGCTCAGCGAGGCGCTGCACGAGGTCGAGCGGGACCCGCTGCAACCCGGCTACGCGGCAGTGGTCGTCGACGAGGTCCAGGACATCACCCTGCTCGGACTGCGGCTGCTGCGTGCGATCGCGGGGGACGGGCCGAACCGGCTGCTGCTGGTGGGCGACGGCCAGCAGCAGATCTACCCCGGCGGGTGGCGGCTGTCGGACGCCGGTATCCCCATTCGAGGTCGCGGTGAGGTGCTGCGCAACAACTACCGCAACGCCTCCCGCGTGCTGGAGCTGGCCAAGCGGTTCGACGCCACCAACCAGGTCGACGACCTCGACGGCGACGTCGGCGTCTCGTTGCGGGAGTCCGTGGCGACGTTCCGGGGTGGGCAGGCCGATATCTGGCGCGGCCCGCGCGCCGACCACGAGCGTGCGCTGCTGGCTGCTCTGGGGGAGCTCGGCGAGGTGCCCAGGGACGACATCGCTGTGCTGACCTTCGACCGGCGCGCCGCCGGTCGCTGGCTGGGGGTGCTGCGCAGGGCCGGGTTCGACGCGATGGACCTGGAGCACTTCGAAGGTGAGCGCACGGAGCGCATCAAGGTCGGCACGGTCTACCGGGCGAAGGGCCTGGAGTTCCGGGCTGTGCTGGTGCCCGAACCGCCGCGCACCGAACCGGACGGCGACCGCGGGCGGGAGTGGCGCGAGCGCGGACAGCGGGCCCAGCTCGTCGCGGCCACCCGCGGCCGCGACCACGTCTGGGTCGGTTTCCCGGCCTGACGGCACGAGCTGTCGCGTCACCCGTCGCAGAGCACCGGGACTCGCTGGACCGCGTTGTTGGCGAACCCGCCGGCGTTCCACGTCTGGTCGGCCGGCTGGGTCCGGCCGGCCGCGTCGGTCGCGCGGGCGACGAGGACGTGCCTGCCGGGTGTGGCGCGCCAGGTCGCCGTCCAGGGCCGCCACGCCCACGGGTGCGGGTGCGGTCCGAGGTCGGCGTCGGTCCAGGTGTGGCCGTCGTCGGTGCTGACCTCGACGCGCTCGACGGGGGCGTGGCCGGACCAGGCGCGGCCGGTGAGGCTGACGGCGCCGGGCCGCACCACCCGCGTCCGGGACATGAAGTCGGGGAAGCCCGGCGGGACGAGCAGTGCCCTGGGCTCGATCCGGGTGACCGGCTCGCCGGGCTCACCGGGCTCGCGGAGCAGGCGGTAGGCGACGGCGTTCTGGAAGCCGGTGAACGGCCGGTCGGCGACGGTGATCTCGCGGAGCCACTTGACGTGGGCCATGCCGTACCAGCCGGGGACCACGAGCCGGACGGGGCTGCCGTGCTGGGGTGGCAAGGGCGCGCCGTTCATCGCGTAGGCGAGAAGGACGTCCGCGCCGAACGCGTCGGCGAGCGGCAGCGACCGCTGGTAGTCCTGCTCCACACCGCGTTCGACGCCGTGGTCCGCGCCGGTGAACACGACCTCCACCGCGGCCGGGTCGACGCCGGCCTCGGTCAGGACCTCGCGCAACGGGACTCCGGTCCACTCCGCGGTGCCCACGGCCCCGACCAGCCACGGCTGGCTGACCGGCCGGGGCAGCAGGCGGGCGCGGCCGTTGCCCGCGCACTCCATGGTCACCCGCACGGTCCGGGCCGGTCGCGAACGCAGCCCGGCCAGGTCCAGTTCCAGCGGCCGCCCCACCCTGCCGCCGACGGCCAGCCGCCACTGGTCCGGGTCGACAACCGGGATGTCGTAATGGGTCAGCAGGTAGTGCAGGCCGACCGGCGTGACGTCGTAGCGCAGGGCCTCCAGCGGCATGCCGTGGTTGCGCGCCGCGAGCGCCAACTCGTCCATGCCGATCCCCTCGCCGGGTTCGGCCAGCCGCGCGGGGAAGCTGACCTCCGGCAGCCGCGCGTCCACGGTCCGAGCATGCGCTCCCACCGCCTCGCCCGCACCTCAGCCCGAGAGCAGCAGCAGGAGCCCGGTGCAGGTCAGCAGGACCATCGCGATGACGACCGGGACCTGCCCCCTGCGCGCCCGCCGAGGCGGGAACAGCCGCAGCGCCTGGTCGTGCGCGGCGGCCGTGCTCGCGATGTGGCCGAGCACGATGGCGTTGATCTGCACCGTGGCGACCACCTCCGGCGCGAGCAGCCGGTAGTCGACCCGCGCGCCGGTCGCGCCGAACGGGTCGGCCGCCAGCCGGAACGGCATCTGGCCTTCCAGCAGGAAGAACGAGAAGTAGTGCGCGACGGCGTAGCCGAGCGCGATCGGCAGCAGGGTCGGGGCGAACAGCCCGGTCAGCGCCGCGCCGGTGCCCGAGACGCGGGCGCTGGTCCGCATCGCGCCCGCATACAGCGCCGAGACGAAGGCGATCGAGCCGGCCAGCCCGGCGGTCGCGACCAGCGTGCCGCCCGAGCCCGGCACCGCCTGCCAGTAGGTGGTGCGGGTGAGCCCGTCGAAGGCCGTTGACCCCACCAGCACGCACGCGACACCGGCCAGCCCGGGCTCGGTGTCGGCCCGGACCAGCCCGGCGAGCGGGTTGCGCAGCACCAGCGCGCCGTCGCCGCGGCGTCCGATCGGGCTGAGGCGCGCGATGAGCGTCGAGTAGACCTCGAAGCCGTCGCCTCTGGCGAACCACGCCGGGCCGTAGACCGCCGACGCGGCCAGGTTCACCGCCGCGTAGCCGACGATCACCGCGCCGACCAGCCGCGGGTCCGCCCGCGCGGGCGCGACCAGTTCGAGCCACACGAAGGCCAGCAGCCACCCCGCGGCGGGCCAGTAGCCCAGCCACGGGGGCAACGGGCGCTCCCGCGAGGGCAGCAGCCGATGCAGTGTCCGAAGTGGATTGACGACGCGCCACACCGGACCGAGCAGCGCGCTGGCCGGCACCAGGCCGACCCAGAACGTCACGTACAGCACCCAAGGCGCGAGGTTCGCGCCGGTGCCGGCAGGCCCGAGGAACGCCACCGCGACGACGAACAGCGCCAGCACGAGCACCAGCACCCGCAGCACCGCGCGGAGCCGCGTGGAGTCGGTGAACGGCGGAAGCCTGCGTCCGGCCTCGGGATCGAGCCACGGCTTCGACCACAGCTGGGTCACGGCGACGAACGACACGGCCACCGCGATGCCGCCGCCCACGATGGCCGCGGGGCCGTTGAGCGGCAGGTCGGTGCGCCCGCCGAGACCGTGCGCGAGCACTTCGGCGGTCGTGCCGAACGGGCGGGCCGCCGCGCTGAGCGCTTCTTCCGTCAACGGACTTCCAGACTCGGCAGCGCCAGGCCGGACTCGTGCAGCTCGATCTCGAAGACGCCCGGGATGTCCGCGGTGAACTCGATGGTCGCCGGGGCGCCCGGCGCCAGCCGCGCCGCCTTGTCGTAGCCGTGGACGTGCAGTTCGTCGGCGGCGTCGCCGCGCACGGTCAGCCGCACGCGCTGGCCGACGCGGGCCTCGACGCGCTGGGAGGGAGCGTGCACCTGGCCGCCGGACACCTCGACCTCGGTCGCGACCACGCCGCCCGCCGGCCCGGTCCCGGCGGAGCCGCAGCCGGAGAACAGCAGGACGGCCGCGAGTGCGGCCAGGAGTGCTCGTGCGGTGGCCATCGTTCGCCTCTCCGTCGTCAGGCCAGAAAGTGACAACACTCAATGTCACATTAGGGGGTGACATTGTCCAGCACTTGTTGTTCCATGTCCGGCATGACGTGGCTCATGCAGGCACCTGAGGTCCGCCCGGCCGGAGGCGCGGCGATCGACCAGATCCTGATCGCCTCCGGTGGCGCGACCCTGCTCACCGCGCTCCTGCTGGTGCTCGGCCACGGCCACCGCACCGGCCGCATCAAGCTGCTGTCCCGGCTCGCC
This sequence comes from Saccharopolyspora erythraea, assembly GCF_018141105.1. Classification (NCBI taxonomy): domain Bacteria; kingdom Bacillati; phylum Actinomycetota; class Actinomycetes; order Pseudonocardiales; family Pseudonocardiaceae; genus Saccharopolyspora; species Saccharopolyspora erythraea. Next base: position 1,250,496 of record NZ_CP054839.1, read on the forward strand.
GAGCACGCCGCGAACCGGAACCTCACCCGCGGCCTGCCGGGCTGGGCCGCGCTGCCGATGCAACTGGCCCTGGTCTCGCTGCTCGTCGCGCTGCTGGGGATGTACTGGGACATCTCGCTGCACATCACGCAGGGGCGCGACGAGGGGCCGCTGGCCAACATCGCGCACTACCCGATCCTGTTCGGGCTCTTCGGCCTGTTCGCATCCGGTGCGCTGGCCATGGTCCTGCCCGTGGACCGGCCGCGTGGCTCGGTGCGCATCACCCGCGACTGGTACGCCCCGACCAGCGGCATCCTGCTCTGCGGCGCCGGTTTCTACGCGCTGCTCGGCTTCCCGCTGGACGACGTCTGGCACCGCGTCTTCGGCCAGGACGTCACCCTGTGGGGCCCGACCCACCTGATGCTCATCGGCGGCGCGGGGCTGTCGCTCGTCGCGCTCGCGCTGATGGAGCGCGAGGGCTCGCCGGAGGGCGAAGGCGCGGGCGCCCCGCCGGCCCGCTACGTCCGGCGCGGCATGATGATGGGCGGCCTGCTGGTCGGTCTCTCGGTCTTCCAGGCCGAATGGGACTTCGGCGTCGCGCAGTTCCGGATGGTCCACCAGCCGCTGCTGATCGCGGTGGCCGCCGGGTGCGCGCTGGTCACCGCGCGGCTGTGGATGGGACGCGGCGGCGCGGTGGTCGCGGTCTGCTTCTACGTTCTGATCCGCGGCGGTGTCGCGGTGCTCGTCGGCCCGGTGATCGGGGAGCTGTTCGCCAGCATCCCGCTCTACGCGGTCGAAGCGCTGTGCGTGGAGGCCGTCGCGCTGGTGCTCATCCGGAGGCCGCTGGCCTTCGGCGTTGCGTCCGGCCTGCTGATCGGCACGGCAGGCTTCGCGGGGGAGTACTTCTGGACGCGGTTCGCGTTCGTCCTGCCGTGGACCCCGGACGTCGTGGTCGAAGGCGTGGCCATGGCCGTCGCCGGGGGCGTCAGCGGCGGAGTGCTCGGCGCGCTGCTCGTGCAGGCGCTGCGCGGCGAGCTGCCGCGCGCACGGCGAGCGCTGTTCGCCGGGGCGCTCGCGGTCGTCGCCCTCGCGGTGACCAACGGCCTGGTCGGCACCGCGCCCGCGGGCGTCCGCGCCGCGGTGGCGCTGGAGGACGTGCGCGACGGGACCGCGCAGGCCGTCGTCCGCCTCGACCCGCCGGCATTCGCCGCGCGCCCGACCTGGCTGACCATGACCGGCTGGCAGGGCGGTGACCTGCACGTCGACCACCTGCGCCCGGTCGGCGACGGTGTCTACCGCACGAGCGAGCCGATGCCGCTGCACGGCAACTGGAAGACCATGATCCGGCTGCACGAGGGCCGGGCGATGCTCGCCATCCCCGTCTACATGCCCGCCGACGCCGCGCTCGGGCTGCCCGAGCTGCCCGCGACCGAGCAGTTCACCCGCGAGGGCCAGCCGGAGTGGCAGGTGTTGCAGCGCGAGACCAAGCACGGCATCCCGGCGTGGCTCTGGCTGTCGGCGTCGCTGGTCGTCCTCGCCTGCTCGCTGGCCCTGGTGCTGGCACTGGGCTGGGGCGCGCAGCGGGTGTCCGGGGTGGTCTCGGGCGAGCCGCCGGCGCCGCGGCGGCCGCGGCGCGGGTCGGCGGACAGCCTCGCGGACGGGGCGGGGAGCGCCTGATGCACCCGGCGGCGGTTGAGGCGCTGGCGCCCGCGCCGGGTGTGGCACTTGCGCCGTCGGACGTCGCGTTCGTGCCGACCGACGTCGTGTCCGTGGCGTCGGCGAGCGGACGGCTCGTCCTGGCCAGCCACCCGATCATCACGGCGGTGCCCTTCTTCGTGCCGACCTTCGTCGTCGCGGCCGTCATCGGCATCGTCATCTGGCGCGACCGCCGCAGGGGCCGCGACGAGGACGAGGGCGCCGACGGAACGCCCGGAGCGGGCGCCGACCCGGAGGCCACCGACGACCACCCCGCAGGACCTTGATCGCGGTTGTCCGACGCCTGCCCGGCTACTCCTCAGTAGTGAGTGAGGAGTAGCCGAGGGTCCTGTCACGTCCCGATGGTCACTCTCCGCGACAGGCTCCGGCGGACGTGGAGATCGTCAATGCCGTCCGACGGCACGGCGACGCCCAAGAGACGTCGATCACAACGTCCGGGGGTATCGCGCGGGCGTCGGGCGGTAGTCCCTGCGCAGAACTCCAGTAGGGGGAATTGCTGTCGATCTTCCTTGTGTCTCTTGTCACAGTGCCCGGTTCGGGGCAGAGTCAGGAGCCAGGCGCTGGCCCCCACGCCCGACGCACGTCAACACGAACCGTGACTTGAGAGGTGTTCGGCATGTCCTCGACGACGACAGAACTGGCCGACCTCCAGCGAGCGCTCGGACAGCTCCGCGCCAGCGTGGGCGCCCTGCGGTCGCGCTACGGCGACGTGAACGCCGTCCGCCGGATCAGCAACGACGTGGAACGGCTCGGCATCGACATCGCCGAGCTCACGTCGCTGCCGGTGCCGCGCGGCGGCGCCGGACCCGGGGCGGCCGAGACGGTGATCGTCCCGGACACCCCGTACGACTCGTCGCTGTGGCGGGACGCCGACGACGAGGGAGTGGGCGGCCAGCGCGGTTACTGACGGGCACGACGAGACGACGAGGTCCTTCACACATGTCCGCACCACCCCGCACCGCCGGCCGGGCCCGGCTGTCGGTGCGCACCCTGCGAACGGACCGGTGGTGGCTGCCGCCGCTGGTCACGTTCCTCGCCCTGTTCGCGTTCGTGGTCTACGGCACGATCCGGGCGTTCATGAACGTGTGGTACTGGGTGCCCGAGTACCACTACCTGGCGCCGTTCTACTCGCCGTGCCTGAGCACCTCGTGCGTGCCGGGCTCCAGCCACTTCGGCCAGCCGTTCCCCGACCTGGTGCCGTGGGTGCCGCCGCCGCTGTTCGTGCTGCCGTTCGTGCTCGGCTTCCGGCTGACCTGCTACTACTACCGCAAGGCCTACTACCGCGCGTTCTGGGCGTCCCCGCCCGCCTGCGCCGTCACCGAGCCGCACGCCCGCTACACCGGCGAGACGCGGTTCCCGCTGATCATGCAGAACGTGCACCGCTACTTCTTCTACCCGGCGCTGCTCATCGCGGCGGTCCTCACCTACGACACGGTGATCGCCTTCCACGGCGCCGACGGCGGCTTCGGCATCGGGCTCGGCACGCTCCTGATGGTCGCCAACGCCGTGCTCCTGTGGGCGTACACGCTGTCCTGCCACTCGTGCAGGCACCTGGTCGGTGGCAAGCTGCGGCACTTCTCCAAGCACCCGGTGCGCTACTGGCTGTGGACGAAGGCGACCTGGCTCAACGGCAGGCACATGCTGCTGGCCTGGTCGTCGCTGGTGTCGGTGGCGCTTGTGGACATCTACGTGATGTTGGTGGCCGCAGGCGCGTTCCCCGACCTCAGACTGATCAACTGAACAGATTGCGAGCAGTACGCGGATGGTTGAGATCGAACGGCATGATTACGACGTCGTCGTGATCGGGGCCGGTGGCGCCGGACTGCGCGCGGCCATCGAGACCCGTTCGCAGGGCCTGCGGACGGCAGTGGTGTGCAAGTCGCTGTTCGGCAAGGCCCACACCGTCATGGCCGAGGGCGGCATCGCGGCGTCGATGGGCAACGTGAACTCCCGTGACAACTGGCAGGTGCACTTCCGCGACACCATGCGGGGCGGGAAGTTCCTGAACAACTGGCGGATGGCCGAGCTGCACGCGAAGGAGGCCCCGGACCGGGTCTGGGAGCTGGAGACCTACGGCGCGCTGTTCGACCGCACCGAGGACGGCCGGATCAGCCAGCGCAACTTCGGCGGCCACGAGTACCCGCGGCTGGCCCACGTCGGCGACCGGACCGGCCTGGAGCTGATCCGCACGCTGCAGCAGAAGATCGTCTCGCTGCAGCAGGAGGACAAGGCCGAGTTCGGCGACTACGAGGCCCGGCTGAAGGTCTTCCAGGAGTGCACGGTCACCGAGCTGCTCAAGGAGTCCGGCCGGATCGCGGGCGCGTTCGCCTACTGGCGCGAGTCGGGGCGGTTCGTGCAGTTCCGGGCGCCCGCGGTCGTGCTGGCCACGGGCGGCATCGGCAAGTCCTTCAAGGTCACCTCGAACTCGTGGGAGTACACCGGCGACGGACACGCGCTCGCGCTGCGGGCGGGGGCGTCGCTGATCAACATGGAGTTCGTCCAGTTCCACCCGACGGGCATGGTCTGGCCGCCGAGCGTGAAGGGCATCCTGGTCACCGAGTCGGTGCGCGGTGACGGCGGCGTGCTGCGCAACTCCGAGGACCGCCGGTTCATGTTCGACTACATCCCAGAGGTGTTCAAGGACAACTACGCCGACAGCGAGGAGGAAGCCGACCGCTGGTACGGCGACCCCGACAACAACCGGCGCCCGCCCGAGCTGCTGCCGCGCGACGAGGTCGCCCGCGCGATCAACAGCGAGGTCAAGGAAGGGAGGGGCTCCGAGCACGGCGGCGTCTTCCTCGACGTGTCCAGCAGGCTGTCCGCCGAGGAGATCACCCGGCGGCTGCCGTCGATGCACCACCAGTTCAAGGAGCTGGCCGACGTCGACATCACCGCCGAGCCGATGGAGGTCGGCCCGACCTGCCACTACGTGATGGGCGGCGTGGAGGTCGAACCGGACACCGCGCAGTCGCGGGTGCCGGGCCTGTTCGCGGCGGGTGAGGTCGCCGGCGGCATGCACGGCTCCAACCGGCTCGGCGGCAACTCGCTGTCGGACCTGCTGGTGTTCGGCCGCCGCGCCGGGCTTGGCGCCGCGAAGTACCTGGAGGGCCTGGAAAGCCGCCCGGCGACACAGGAGTCCGAAGTGGACGCTGCCGCGCAACGCGCGCAGATCCCCTTCGAACCCGGTGACGGCGCCGAGAACCCCTACGGCCTGCACGCCGAACTGCAGAAGGTGATGAACGACCTCGTCGGCATCATCCGCAAGGGTGAGGAGATGCAGACCGCGCTGGAGAAGCTGCGCGAGCTCAAGCAGCGCGCGAAGAACCTGGCGGTGGAGGGCAACCGGCAGTTCAACCCGGGCTGGCACCTGGCGCTGGACCTGAGCAACATGCTGCTGGTCAGCGAGTGCGTGGCCGCCGCGGCGGTGCTGCGCACCGAGAGCCGCGGCGGGCACACCCGCGACGACCACCCGGGGATGGACCCGCGGTGGCGCGGCGTCGTGCTGTCGTGCTCGTTGTTCGACGGCGGCGTCGAGGTGGCCGAGCAGCAGCAGCCGCCGATGCGGGAGGACCTGCTCTCCCTGTTCAAAGTGGAAGAACTGCGCAAGTACTTCCCCGAAGACGAGTTGCCGTGAGGAGACGAAATGGGCTACCAGGCGCACTTCCGGGTGTGGCGCGGTGATGCCGGAGGAGGCGATCTGGGCGACTACACCGTCGAGGTCAACGAGGGTGAGGTCGTGCTCGACATCATCCACCGCATCCAGGCCACGCAGGCACCGGACATGGCGGTGCGGTGGAACTGCAAGGCGGGCAAGTGCGGCTCCTGCTCGGCGGAGATCAACGGCAGGCCGGCGCTGATGTGCATGAAGCGGATGTCGACCTTCAGCGAGGACGAGACCGTCACGGTGACGCCGATGCGGACGTTCCCGGTGGTCAAGGACCTCGTGTGCGACGTCTCCTACAACTACGCCAAGGCGCGCGAGGTCCCGGCGTTCCGGCCGCCGGAGGGGCTGGAGCCGGGCGAGTACCGCATGCAGCAGGTCGACGTGCAGCGCTCGCAGGAGTTCCGCAAGTGCATCGAGTGCTTCCTGTGCCAGAACACCTGCCACGTCATCCGCGACCACGATGACAACAAGGAGGCGTTCTCCGGACCGCGCTTCCTCATGCGCGTCGCCGAGCTCGACATGCACCCGCTCGACACTCACGAGGAAGCAGGCGGCGACCGCGCCGCCGAAGCCCGCGGCGACCACGGCCTCGGCCTGTGCAACATCACCAAGTGCTGCACCGAGGTCTGCCCGGAGCACATCCAGATCACCGACAACGCCCTCATCCCCCTCAAGGAGCGCGTCGCCGACCGGCGCTACGACCCGCTGCTCAACCTTTTCCGCCGGAAGAACAAGGACTGAGGTCGGCAAAGCCGAAGCCCTTTCCCACGGCGGACGCGGGAAGGGGCTTCGGCTTGTCGGGTCTTGGCCAGGAGCTGGGGTGTTCAGTCAGCGTTGCATGTCCTGGAGGATCTGCTGGGCCACCGGCACGTACCGGTCGCGGAAGGCCGTCGGGTCGGTGCCTTGGCTCCCGTACAGCTCGAATCCCGTCCTGCCGCTGCGGAAGTAGATGCTAGGGCTGCCGTCGTACACGGAAACGCAACTCCGCCCGTCGCCGACCTGGACGCCGGTTTCGTACACCTGGCTTGCGCCGCCCGGTGCGCAGAGGTCGCTGTGCGCACCAGCGAGCCGTTCGCTCTCGTAGGTGCGAACCTTGAGCTCCTCGGAGCCCGGGTTGTAGGGATCCTCGATGTTCTGCGGGCTCTTCCGCAGGCACGACTGCTCGACGTAGGTGTATCGCCCGACCGAGCTGTTGAGGACCTGCTGCTCGTAGGCGGGCACCTTCTCCTCGACCCAACCGGAGTCCGGCTGGCCGGTGGCCAGCTCGAAGGCCTTGCTGCTGAAGAGGTCGCACGCGCCTTTGATCTCCCCGTAGGGCTGCTTGTATCGGAACTCCTGGACTCCCGACCGGCCGGTGTTGAAGTTGCTGATCACAGTGTTCACGAGTTCGTCGAACAGTTCGCGCTTGGGGCGCCCGCCGTATTCATCGAGAAGGTCGGAACCGCGAATCTCGATCATTGTTCCGTTCGAGAACGGAATTTTCGCGACGAGGTCTCCGTCGACGTCCTGGGTGTAGATGAAGAACTCACCCAGACTTCGCTTCTCCTCTGGCCTGCTGCCGTACACCTCGACTGACGTTTGCTTGTTGAACGGCACGGCCAGGAAATCGAGGCCGATGTTCGGAGTCCCGCCCTCTCTGCCGTGTACGAAGAAGTTGCACGAGGACGGTGCCTCTCCGGTGCCATGTACCGCGCGTGGGCCGTCAGCGATTTCCGGGTCGATGTAGAAGTGGAAGATGTCGGCAGGGTGGGAGACGGGAATGCCGAGCTGTTCGACTTGCCCGGGCCGAAGAAGAGCACATGCGTCCACGATGTGCTGACCTTCGTAAGCTGGCATCGGCGCTCGCTCGACGCTGTCGGCGAGGAGGTCGAGCCGCGGCGCCGGCGGCGCGGACTCGGGTGCGGCCTGCTCGCTGCCGTTGCTGGTCAGCGCCAGAAGACCGTAGCCACCGCCCAGGCCGATCACGGCTCCCAAGGCGACCGCGATGGCGATGCGCCACCCGAGCTTCCGCTTGGGCGGGGGAGTCGGATGCTGCGGCGGTCCAGCCGTGGGGTGGCCGAAACCGTTGCCATGGACGGGCGTCCATGCCTGCTGCTGCGGCGGAACCGCCGGATTGCCGTATCCGCCCGGCACCTGACCCCGGTAGGGCTGACCACCGTAGGAGCCGTGGTTGTTCAAGCTCTCCCCCTCGCATAGCGCATTCGCGCTGGCAACGTAGCGGGGCTGAGGGAGCGGCAAGCTCGGTTCCACTGGTTGGAGGCGAGGTTCACAGCAATGCCCAAGTTCCCACGGTGTGGGCTCGACCCATCCTTTGGTGGCGAGGAGTCAAGTATGGGCGGACTGGTCACCGCTTCATTAGGGTCTTGTAGCCCGACCGTGATCTTGGTGGTGCCATTGGGCGAATGCAGGCGTTCATCACGTCCGCGATAGGGTGAGCGCGATCATAGTGTCGCTTGAGCAGACGTGCTGTGCTCGTCAGGCGTGATGGTGAAGCATGTTGAAGCGACGCCAGAGGGTAGTCCGCGAGGGGGATGGTGCACATGGCTGGCTTCCGTCTAGATGAAGCTGCGCTTGAGGGCGCGATCGCAAGGCTCAAGGAGCTTCAGGAGCGCACCTTGGGTCTCTTCCAGAACGCGACGGAGCTCAAGCCAGGTGAGCTGACAGCCGGTGACGCCACAACGAACACCGCGCGGCAGAAGATCCAGGAGCGCGCGACCGGTAACGAAGGTTCGTTGCGCATGGTCGCCAACCAGCTGCACGACAAGCTCAAGGAGAAGGTCGCTGCCTACGAGACGACTCTGAGGGAGTACCGGGCAGCTGAGGAGAACGCGACCGTGGATGCGGGCCGGGTCGAGTGGCAGGCATGATCCGACTGTGATGGTGAGGATGAGCGTGTTCAAGCGTACTGCGATTGTCGGGTCCGGACTTCTGTTCACGGGGTTGCTGGCAGCGTGCTCTGGCGGTGGTGAGCCAGGTGGTACTGGCACCCCGGCTCCGCCGGAGGTCAAACCGGTGACCGGACCGAAGATCAACGATCCCAAGGACGCTGCAGCCGTAGAAATCTGCAACCTCCTCCCGTCAGGTGCCGCGACATCGATGGGCCTCGAGCCGACTGGAAAGATCAGGACTAACCAAATCGATCCTGAGGCTCCCCCCTCGTGCTCGTGGACGTCGTCGGACACTTCGCTCAACGTGGGCATGACCGCGCTCAGTGATCGATCGATCCAGGAATACTACGACCACAAGGCCGACTACGTTGACTACGCGGAGCTGGATATCGCTGGCCACCCTGCGGTTCGTGTGAACAAGGGCGACCCGAAGCAGGACGGCTTCTGCAACATCTATGTGGCGACCAAAGATGGGCAAGTTCTGAGTGCGGTCTCGCACGACTCGAGCATGGCCGACCCATGTGGCTTGGCCCAGAAGGCGTTGGAAGCCTCGGTCCCGACTTTGCCGGCCGCTAAGTAAGAATTCTTGGGGGAACAGATGACCGGGCCAGTCATGGCTCCTTGCTACGCGAGCAGCGCGAAGCAGTACCGGCACCAGATGGGCGGTGGGCCCGAAGCGGCCGAGCTACCCGCTCCGAAGGATCCGGGCATCGAGAAGTGGGGAAACGTATCCAAGTCCTTCGACAAGATGGTCACCGATATCCAGGACACGCTGCGGGCTGCTGAAGCTGCCCATGAGGGGCGCGCGGCCGATGCCGCGAACGCCTCGATCGCCGAGATCGCGCCGCATGCCACCGCCGCCGCGAATACCGCGCGTGGGGTGAAGGGTGCGCTCGAGGAGCAGGTGGGCTACCAGAAGGAAGCGTTCCACTCCATCCCCGCGCAGGGCGACACGCTGGAGAACGGGCGCGGGGTGCAGCTCGATCCGCCGGAGAAGGGGTGGATGGAGAACGGCGGCTGGGACAAGACCTGGTACCTCGGCTGGGCCTCTGACTACGAAGAGCGCCAGCAGGACTTCGTCTCGACCAACGAGCGCGCCAACGCCGCGATGGAGCGCTACCAGGGCCAGACCGAGGGCGTCATCGCCCGGATGCCGGAGTTCAAGCCCGTCGAGCAGCCGCCCCCGCCGCCGCAGCAGCCGCCGGGCACCGGCATGCCCAGCGCCGACAGCCAGATGGCCGGCACCAGCATGAGCAGCCCCGCCAGCTCGTCCTCGGCGTGGGCGGGCGGCTCGACCGGTGGCGGTGGCGGCCACGTGGCCACTTCGACGCCGTCGCACACGCCGCCTCCGGCGCAGTCGACGCCCTCGTGGGCGACCACCCCGCCGAACAACGGCCTGCCCCCGGGCGTGGTTCGCGGCCCGGACGGCACGCTCTACCGCCAGGGCCCCAACGGCTGGGAACGGCAGAACCCCTACAACGGCCGGTGGGCCCCGTCGCCGCAGGGCGGCCCCGGCGGCCGCGGGCCCGGTGGACCTGGCGCTCCCGCTGCCGGCGGTGGCCGAGGCGGCATGGGCGGTGGTCGCGGGTTCGGTCCCGGCGCCGGTGGCCAGCTCGGTGCGGGCGGCCGCGCGGGCGTCGGCGGATTCGGCGGCTCGGCCGCTGGCGGCGGTGCGCCTGGAGGCGCGGCGGGCGGTGCCCGCGGTGGCGGCGCCCCGATGGGCGGCGCCGGCGGCGCGGGCCGCGGCAACCAGCAGGAGGGCGACGAGCAGCAGCACGAACGCCCGGGCTGGCTCACCGAGACCGAGGACGTCTTCACCAACGACATGGAGAAGGTCGCGCCTCCGGTGTTCGGCGACGCCAACCCCGGCGAAGGGCGCTGACCGGTGGCGGCGAGGACGCTCTCGCTGCCACCCCTGGCCGCGATGTACCTGTGCCGGCGCATGGACGTCAACCTCCACCCGATGCTGCGGGTGGGCTGGCTGCCGATCGAGGCGACCGAGGACGACCAGCGCCGCGCGCAGGAGGCGGGCAAGCAGCAGCTGGTCGAGCGCGGCCTGCTGGAGTACGACGACCTGCACCCGTTCCTCGACGACGCGCTGCACCTGCTCGCCCGGCCGCCGCTGGCGGTCGGACTGGCGGTGCAGCGCCAGCAGGGCGAGGACTTCAACGCGGTGCTGGTAGAGCACGGGCGCAGCACCGTGCAGGCCTACCAGGCCGACGGGGCGACCGCGGGCGAGCTGAAGGACATCGTCCTGAGCAGGCACGAGTACGGCGGCCCGGCGGGCAACGCGGTCGCGTTGCTCGGCAAGATCACGCCAGGCAACGGCGCTTCGGTCAGCCTGCTCAGCGATCAGCTCGAGCAGGCGGGCAAGCGGATGCAGGCGGGCGCGCCGGGACTGGCCGGCGCGCTCGGCGCCAGCGGCGTCAAGCACGCCGAGGCCAAGGTGCTGGCCACGGCCTTCACCGCCAAGCGCACGCTCGACGGCGTGATCACCGTGCGGACCTACGACCAGAAAGTCCGGCGGACGCGCAAGCTGCCGGTCAACCTCCAGTTCTTCGCCACCGATGAGGGCTGCTACCTGGCGCAGAAGAAGCCCGGTCCGGACGGCCGCGAGTGGTTCACCCTCGCACCCGCCGACGGCCGCAAGCTCGTCGCCAAGGTGGAGGAGATGATCAAGAACCTCCGCGCCGCCCGCGTGTGAGGGAGATGCGGCCGGAGAGGAAGCGGGCAGGCGGCCTGGGTCGCTGGGCCGCCGCTCTTGGTCACGGCCAAGCCGGCCGACGGCCTGGCTGGCGGGAGACGGCCTGGCTGTGGGCTGGCGGTCTGGTTGCGGCCAAGCGGGCCGACCGCCTGGCTGCGGGTTGACGGCCTGGCTGTGGGCCGACCGCCCGGCTGCGACCTGGCGGTCCGGTCGCGGCCAAGTGGGCGAGATGACCTGGCCCGGGCGAGTGGGCGGCCCTACCTGACGGTGGGCGGCAGAACACCCCGGGTGAATGGGCCGACGGCCCAGTGCGGGGCTGGCACCCCGTCGGGTGGCACCGCTGGCAGAGCGGGCGCGACTCCTGCAAGCAGCCAGGGGCCAGCCGCGGGCCAAGAAGGCGGTCTCCGAGAGGCCCCACGAAAGCAGAGGCCGCTGAGCAGGTCACCGACCGCGCACGGGTGATCACGCCTGTAGCGGAGTGGATCACACATGGTTCCGGCCCGGACACCCGTGGTGTCCGGGCCGGGGTATTTCCACGGTATTCCCGGAATTCGTTGTGCGTTACACCTCTTCCGGTAATGCTGGTAATGGCGATTCTCACCGCTCGAGTTCCGCCGTTTCGCCTATTGCGCGAATGCGGGGACCGCATCGCGCCGTTAAACTCGCAGCTAGTGACCGGAGTCGGGTATCAAGGACGAGGTGCGGACCTATCTCAGTTGCATCACGCTGGAATTCTGGCGGGTTCCCGCCAAGGCCGGTGCTCCTGGAACCCCGCCCGATATCTTCACCCGCAACCGAGTTGATCTCGGATCCAGATCGGGCTTCGGGTTGCGACGGAGGTGGCGGCGTGCGCAGAGCGCTCGACCCCTCCGCCCGAGACGTCGCCGCTGTAGTTGACGTCTTGACCAGCGGGCTCCCAGGTCCGGCGAAGGGCGACCGGCCGGTGCCGGCCGTCCGAGGCGGCAAGGTGTGAGCGGCCGATCGCCGCCGGTGAGCCGGTGGCGCGGTTGTACGGGAGATCCGGTTTCTCGGTTGCGGTTTTCGGTCAGTGCCGACCGGCGATGAACACCTTTCCCGGTGCCGAAGTTCGTTGCGGCGCACGGGAAAGACGGCTAACCGTTCGGTTCGCGGTCACCGGGAATTCGCCTGGAGGGCACCCGGCGGTCGTGCGCGGTCCTGGCAGACGACGGCCAGAGGAAGTGTGGCGAACGTGCAACAAGTTCTGGTGGCATTCGACGGTTTCGTGCCCGCTGTCGTGGTGCTGTTCCCGGCGGCGGTGCTCACGGGAACGGTGTCGGGCATGCTGCGCAGCCGGTCCCTGCCGACCGCGCCTCCGCTGCGCGGCCCGGTGATCGACGGGATGCTGGCGTACTCGGTGCTGTTCGTCGGCTACCTGGTCTTCTCGCCGCAGCAGGAGACACCGCTGCCGGTGCGCCCGGACCTCGGCAACGACCTGTCGATGGCGATGAGCGCAGGCCCCGGCGACCTGCTGCCGTGGGTGCAGCTCGCGGGCAACGTCGTGCTGCTGCTGCCGCTGGGCATGCTCGTCCCGCAGCGGTTGGCCTGGTTCGACAACCTCGGCAAGATCACCCTCGGCGCGCTGGCGATGTCGTGCACCATCGAGCTGGTCCAGTTCCTCGCGATCAGCGGGCGGGTGGCCTCCTCCGACGACATCGTGCTGAACACGGTCGGCGCGACGATCGGCGGCCTGCTGATCCGGGCCCCGTGGCGTTCGGTGCGCGCCGCCGAGCTGAGCCCGCAGCACAGCGCGGGCCAGCAGCGCCAGCCGGTGTGGCGGCTGATCGAGAAGATCGAGCAGGAACGCACCCGCCACGGGCACCCGCAGGTTCGCAGGGAACCCGTGCGGAACTGACACCTGGGAACTGGGGACTGGGAACCGAGGATGGCGGAACCGGGGAGCTGGGAACGGGTGAACTGACCAACGCCAACGTAAGACGCCGACCGCGAACAGAGACTCCGGTGGCCGGGTGCCTCCCACATCAGACGAGCCCGGCCACCGGTACCCAACCCGACCCGATGGTTTCTTTGACGACGTCTTGCGGCATCTTGCAGTTCCCTCGTATGCCGAAGACGGATTGTGGAAGGCATCCCATCGATGCATCGAATTCAGCGCCGTGGCGATGCGAATCGGAATCTGCCGCGCCCCTTCGGGCGGGGCAGTCGTGTCAATGCCTGCCGGACTGGATCCGGTCGTTGCGCGCGCTGAAGGAGCGGCCGAGGTCGGCGACCTCCCGCTCCATCTGCGGCACGATGCGGCGCAGCGACGGCAGCATGAGCCTGCCCACCAGCCGCGAGGCCGGCACGTTGCGGATCCAGTGCATCAGCATGATCGCGCGCGGCACGTAGATCCGGCGGGCGCGGCGCTCGACGCCGTCGGCGAAGGCCCTCGCGCACTTCTCGACGCTGGTGGTCGCGTGCATCGGCCACGGCAGCAGCTTGCGCATCCGCCGGAAGCTGGCCAGGTCGGCGGAGGCGTCGCGCACCAGGTCGGTGTCGATCCACGACGGGTGCGCGCTGCCGACGGCGACGCCGAGGTGGGCGACCTCCGAGTGCAGCGCGCTGGCCAGCGCCTCGGCGCCCGCCTTGCTCGCGGTGTAGGCGGCCATCCCGCCCACCGGCGCGAACGCCGACAGTGACGAGACCACCAGCACGTATCCGCGCCGGTCGATGACGTGCGGCAGCGCGGCCTTGGCGGTGTGGAAGACGCCGTTGAGGTTGACGTCGATGGTCTTGGTGAACGCGCGGGTGTCGTGGTCGCGCACGGTGCCGAAGGGGGCGATGCCTGCGTTGGCGATGACCACGTCGATCCCGCCGAGCTCAGCCACGGTGTGCTCGACGGCGGCGCTGATCGAGTCCGGGTCGGTGACGTCGGCCTCGAACCAGGTGTGGCCGTCGCCGAGCTCGGCGGCCACCGCCCTGAGCTCGTCGGGTTCCAGGCCGACCAGGGAGAGCTGCGCCCCGCGCCGGGCGAGGTGCCGCGCGGTCTCGGCACCGATGCCCCTGGCGGCACCGGTGATCAGGACGACCTTGCCGGACATCTTCGGCATGTGTGCTCCTCGCCTCGCGCTACCTACTCGACAGTAGCCTACTCGCGGTAGGTTGACTCGGGAAGAGCCCGCGGATCAGAAGTGCTCGCTCAGCCCGGCGAAACGGCTGACCGTGCGGAAGCCGGCGTGCGCGGTCGGCAGCTCCCGGGCCTCCAGAGACCAGGTCATCGGGTGCGGAACCAGCACCGCGCCCAGCCCGGCCTCCAGCGCGGGCCAGATGTCGGACTTCGGCGAGTTGCCGATCATCCACGTGCCTGCCGGGGACAGGTCCCGCTCGCTGACGAACTCGCGGTAGACCGGGGTCTCCTTCTCCCGCACGATCGCGATGTCGGTGAAGAACTCCGCCAGCCCGGACGCCTCGATCTTGCCGGTCTGCTCGGCCACGTCGCCCTTGGTGAGCAGGAAGAGCCGGTGGCGCCGCGAGAGCTCGCCCAGCGTCTCCACCACGCCGTCGATCAGCTCGATCTGCTGCGCCCGGATCGGCGCGCACGCCACCCGCAACACCTGGCGGTCGTGCTCGGTCGGCTCGCCGCGCAGCGACGCCAGGCACTCGCCGAGGCTGCGCTCGAAGACGTCGACGCCGTAGCCGTGCTCCCGGACGTTGACGGTCTCGATCTCGTCGAGGCGGGCCCGCACCTGCTCGCGGGTGAGTGTCGGGTGGGCGAGGTGGTCGATGAACTTCTCCACCGCGCGCTCGAACAGCGCGTTGTTCTCCCAAAGGGTGTCGTCGCCGTCGAAGATGAGGTTGTGCCGCAAGGGGTCTCCACTCGTGTGCCGGACAGCGTCCGGGCGAAGGCTACTGGTGACCGGTGGCCGGTTCACCAGAATTCCGGGTGGACACCACGAAAGCGCGGCGGAGCAGGAGCCGTCATGGTGGAAGACCAGTTGAGCCGGCGCTGAGCGGTTTCCGCGTCGCCGTCGCCCGGCTGTAGCGGGAAAAGCCGTTGACCCTCCAGTCGGGGGAGGCTGGAGCCTCGCATCGCACAGATCCCGGAGTGGAAGGTTCCCGCGATGCGACGGTACGTGTTCGCGCTGCTGACGGCGGTTCTGCTGGGTGGGTGCGCCGGACCGCCGCCCGCCCGGCCGGTGCTGGAGGCCGGCCCGGACGGCCTGCTCATCGACGAGCCGCTGCGGGTCGCGGTCTCGGGGCTGGAGCCGGGGAGTAGGGCGACGGTGTGGGCGCGGATGACCGACGACCGGGGACAGCCGTGGACGTCGTGGGCTGTCTTCGGCGTGGACGGCACCGGCCGCGTGGACCTGGCCGGGCAGGCGCCGGTCGGCGGCTCCTACAGCGGCACCGACCCGCAGGGGCTGCTGTGGTCGATGCGGCTGCCGGACGGCGCACCGGTGACCGATCCCCGTCCCGCGCTCGACGGCGGCGAGGTGGCGTTCACCATCGGGGTCGATGTCGCGGGCCGCACCCTCGCCCGCGAAGCCCTGGTCCGCCGGTTGCGGGCACCGGGCGTGCGCTCGTTGCCGGTTGCCGAGGACGGGCTTGTCGGCGACCTCTACCTGCCGCCCGGAGACGGCCCGCACCCCGGTGTGGTCCTGCTAGGCGGCTCCGAAGGCGGCAGGCCGAACCCCCGGCTCGGCGGGCTGCTCGCCAGCCGGGGCTTCGCCACGCTCGGCCTGGCCTACTTCGGCGTCGAGGGCCTGCCGCCCGCGCTCGGGCGGATTCCGGTGGAGTACGGGACGCGCGCGGTGGACTGGCTGCGCTCGCGCCCGGAGGTGGCAGACGGGCAGGTCGGCGTGGTCGGGCACTCCAAGGGCGGTGAGCTCGCGCTGCTGCTCGGCTCGGCGACCCCGCACGTGGGAGCCGTGGCTTCGGTCGCCGGTTCCGGCGTGGTGTTCGGCGGCATCGTCGCGCAGGACGGTTCCTCCCAGCCGGTGTCGTCGTGGACGCGCGGTGGTGTCGACGTGCCGCCGCTGACCTCAGAGTCCACCGCGAACCCGTTGGGAGCGCTCCTGCCGGTGGCGCACGGCCGGCCGCTGCGCTTCGACAGCACCTTCGCCGGGCTGCTCGACGCCGGGCCTGCGCTCGACCAGGCGTCGATCCCGGTCGAGGACATCAACGGCGAGGCCCTGCTCGTCTCCGGGCAGACCGACGAGCTGTGGCCGTCATCGGGCCTGCTCGACATCGCCGCCCGGCGCCTCGGCGACCGCGCCGAGCACGTGGTCGAGCCAGGCGCCGGGCACTTCATCCTCGACGTGCCGAACCTGCCCACCACCTACACGACGGCGTTCCCGCTGGTCCCGGGGCTGCTGTGGACGGCGGGCGGCGGCACGGCGCGGGCCGACGCCGCGGCCACCGCCGACACGTTCCGGCGCGTCGTCGGGTTGTTCGAGGCCGAGCTGGGAGGTCAGCGGTGATGAACGCTGTGATCTTCGGCGCGGGCTATGCGGTGTCGATCGGTCTGCTGGCGCTGGTGCGTCACCCGCTGCCGGCCGATGCGGCCGAGATCGCCACCTGCGGTGCGTTGGGCATCGGGCTGACCGCCACAGCCGCAGTCGCGATGTCGGCATACCGCCGCGGGGCACGGGTTCCGCTGTGGCTGCTGGGAGTCGCCACGGCGCTGGTGGCGGTGGCCGAGGTGCTCGCACCGGGAAGCCAGGTCGTCATCGAAGGCGTTCGGCTCGCCGTCGGCCCGCAGTGGCTCGCCGCGCTCGCCGAGTCGTGGCCGAGACTGCTGCTGTGCGCGGCCGCGTTCCTCGCCGCGACGACGCGGGGACGCAAGTGGCGGGCCGCGTTCGGCGTGGCCGTCTGCACGGCCGCGTGCCTGTTGGTCGGTACGGCAGTGCCGGGCTGGCTGCTCGCATGGGGAGTGGCCGGCCAGGCGTGCACCACCGCGCTGGCGGCGTTCCTGCTGGCCAGGTGGCGGTTGGTGCTCCCGCTGACGGCGGTGGCGATCGGGCTGGTGGCAGCCGGGGTGGAGGAGCGGCTCGTCGACGTCGGCACACCGGTCGCGATGCACCTGGTGCTCTGGCCCGCCTACCTCGCCATCGCACTCGTGCTCGCCCTGCTGGAGGCAGTCGCCCGGCGGCTGACCAGACGAATCCGCCGCGACAGCACGCCACGCGAGGAGATGCCGAGCATCGCCTGACGCATGATCACCCCGGTCCGCCGAAGCAGACCGGGGTGGTCAGGTGTCTCGTCGGCCGGCTTCGGCCGAAAGCCCGTGTTCGGGTCAGGCGAAGTTGCGAAGCTGCTGCAGCTCGGCCTGCTGGGAGGAGATGACCCGCTCGCAGATGCCGCGCAGCTCCTCCGCGGAACCTTCCTCGAGCTCGGTCTGGGCCAGTCCGAGGACCGCCTCGTGCAGGCCGACCATCGCCTGCGCCCACTGCTTGTCGAACTCCGGGCCCTGCAGGTCGGAGATCTGCTGGATCCGCTGGTCGGTGAGCAGCGTGCCGCCCGGGGCCTGCTCGGCGGCGTTGTCCTCCGGCGCGCTGCCGGACTGCTGGCCCGAGCTGGACTCCAGCCAGTTGTTGACCGCGTCGAGCTCCGGCCGCTGGGCCTGCTGGATCTGCCCCGCCAGCGCCTTGACCTGGGCGTTGGTGCTCTGCTCCGAAGCCAGCTCGGCCAGGTCCAGGATCTGGCCCTGGTGCGCGAGGAACTGCCGCGCGAACTCCTGGTCCGTGGCGCTGTGCTCGGTGTTGCCGCCGTGGTCGGCGTGCTCCTGCGCGGTGGCAGGAGGCGGCGTGCCCGGTGCGGGCGGGGCGGCCTCCTCGCCCGGCGAGCAGGCCGCGAGTGCGAGACCGCCGGCCAACACGGCGCCGATGATCGTGCTCCTCCGCACGTGCTTCCCCTCCAGGTGTCTGTGGTCCTCGCCAGAGCGGCCCAGTGATCGTGACCGGTACGTCGCTCGGCTCGGTGGCCGGCACGATCGCCGTCCGGGCTGCGGACCCTCTTGGCTCCGTAGGCTAACCCTCGCCATTCGGGCGCTCGCCAGTGCCGTCGCGATCGGCGGCGCCCCGGACGCCCCACATGTCCGCGTGTGTCACCTGGGTCTCACCGCGCGTGACGGCACCGCGGGCGATGAATAGGGTGACTACGGCCCGGCCGAGGTCCCACGCGGAGGCCGGACTACTATCCGCAGACGGCAGCGATCGTGTGCTCGTGCCGCGTGCTGCCGCCTGCCGACCCGCCCGGGTCGGGTACGGAAATGTCGAGGCAGTGCAGGAGGCACCGTGACGGCCGTCGCGCCACAGCCGATCGCCACGCGCCCCTATCCGGTGCGCAAAACGGTCAAGGGATCTTTCCTGGCGCGGATGTTCCGCACCACGGACCACAAGCAGATCGGCATCCTCTACCTGGTGACGTCGATCGCGTTCTTCCTGGTCGGCGGCCTGATGGCGATGCTGATCCGCGGAGAGCTCGCCGCGCCTGGGATGCAGTTCCTGTCGCAGGAGCAGTACAACCAGCTGTTCACCATGCACGGCACGATCATGCTGCTGCTGTACGCGACCCCGATCCTGTTCGGGTTCGCCAACTACATCCTGCCGCTGCAGATCGGGTCGCCCGACGTCGCGTTCCCGCGGCTCAACGCGTTCGGCTACTGGCTGTACCTGTTCGGCGGCCTGATGGTCGTCAGCGGCTTCCTGCTGCCGGGCGGCGCCGCCGACTTCGGCTGGTTCGCCTACACCCCGCTGTCGGACGCGCTGCACTCGCCTGGCCACGGCGCCGACATGTGGATCGCCGGTCTGGCCGTCTCCGGTCTGGGCACCATCCTCGGTGCGGTCAACATGGTCACCACCGTGGTCTGCCTGCGGGCGCCGGGCATGACGATGTGGCGGATGCCGATCTTCACCTGGAACATCCTGGTCACCAGCGTGCTGATCCTGATGGCGTTCCCGATCCTGACCGCCGCGCTGTTCGGCCTGATGGCCGACCGCCACCTGGGCGCGCACGTGTTCGACCCGGCCAACGGCGGCGTGATCCTGTGGCAGCACCTGTTCTGGTTCTTCGGCCACCCCGAGGTCTACATCGTCGCGCTGCCGTTCTTCGGCATCGTCTCGGAGATCTTCCCGGTCTTCAGCCGCAAGCCGCTGTTCGGCTACACCGGCCTGGTCTACGCGACCCTGGGCATCGCGGCCCTGTCGGTCGTGGTGTGGGCGCACCACATGTACGCGACCGGCGCCGTGCTGCTGCCGTTCTTCGCGTTCACGACGTTCCTGATCGCGGTCCCGACCGGCATGAAGTTCTTCAACTGGATCGGCACCATGTGGAAGGGGCAGCTGACCTTCGAGTCGCCGATGATCTTCAGCGTCGGCTTCCTGGTCACCTTCCTCTTCGGCGGTCTGACCGGTGTCCTGCTGGCCATGCCGCCGGTGGACTTCCACGTGTCCGACACCTACTTCGTGGTCGCGCACTTCCACTACGTGCTCTACGGCACGATCGTGTTCGCGACCTTCGCCGGCATCTACTTCTGGTTCCCGAAGATGACGGGCCGGATGATGGACGAGCGGCTGGGCAAGCTGCACTTCTGGCTGACCTTCATCGGCTTCCACGGCACGTTCCTGGTGCAGCACTGGCTGGGCAACGAGGGCATGCCGCGCCGCTACGCCGACTACCTGGAGTCCGACGGCTTCACGCTGCTGAACACGATCTCCACGGTGGGTGCCTTCATCCTCGGCGCGTCGATGCTGCCGTTCCTGTGGAACGTGTTCAAGAGCTACCGCTACGGCGAGATCGTCACGGTCGACGACCCGTGGGGCTACGGCAACTCGCTGGAGTGGGCGACCTCCTGCCCGCCGCCGCGGCACAACTTCACCGAGCTGCCGCGGATCCGTTCCGAGCGTCCGGCGTTCGAGCTGCACTACCCCCACATCGTGGAGCGCATGCGTGCTGAGGGTCACATGACCCTGACGGGCAAGACGATCGTCCACCACGACAAGAAGAAGGCGGTCGCCACCAGCGAGGAAGCGGCCTCCGAGCAGAAGTGACCTACGTGCTGGCCCCGCAGCGCACAACTGTGCGAGGCTGGCCCGGCTCGACGACGAGCCCCGGTGGACCGATGCTGGTCTGGCGGGGCTCGTCGTGTGTCAGGAGCTCGTCGCCGACCGAGAGGGAGAGCCGTCCGTCGTGAGCACGCCGAATGCGACCACCGTGCTGATCACCGTCACCGGCAAGGACAAGCCCGGTGTCACCTCCGTGCTGTTCGCCGCACTCACCCGCCACGGCGTGGACATCGTCGACGTCGAGCAGGTGGTGATCCGCGGCAGGCTGGTGCTGGGCGTGCTGGTGGCCACCGAGCGCGACCCGGAGGAGCTGCAGGAAGCGGTCGAGCAGGCGATGGCCACCATCGGTATGACCGTGGACATCGAGATCGGCGCCGAGGACGGCGACGCGACGAAGCTCGGTTCCAGCCACGTCGTCGTGGTGCTGGGGCAGCCGGTGACCGCACGCCAGTTCTCCTCCGTCGCGCGCGGGCTGGCCGACATCGGGGTCAACATCGATTCCATCCGGCGGGTCGCCGACTACCCGGTGACCGGCCTGGAGCTGCTGGTCAGCGCGCCGGAGGACGGTGACGTCGACACCGTGCTCACCTCGGCGATGGCCGACCTGTCCGCCCGGATCGGCGTCGACGTCGCGGTGGAGCGCGCCGGGCTCTCGCGGCGGGCGAAGCGGCTGGTGGTCTTCGACGTCGACTCGACCCTGATCCAGGGCGAGGTCATCGAGATGCTGGCGGCCAAGGCGGGCTGCGAGCAGGAGGTCCGCGAGGTCACCGAGCAGGCGATGCGCGGCGAGCTCGACTTCGAGGAGTCGCTGCGGCGCCGCGTCGCGGTGCTGGAGGGCCTGCCGGAGTCGGTGCTCGGCGAAGTGGCCGCCGACCTGGAGCTGACGCCCGGCGCGCGCACCACGGTCCGCACCCTGCGGCGGCTCGGCTACCACACCGGTGTCGTCTCGGGCGGGTTCACCCAGATCATCGAGCAGCTCGTGGACGATCTGGGCCTGGACTTCGCGGCGGCCAACGAGCTGGAGATCGTCGACGGTAAGCTCACCGGCCGGGTGCTCGGCGAGATCGTCGACCGCCCGGGCAAGGCCAAGGCGCTGCGCCGCTTCGCGGAGTCCTTCGGAGTGCCCGCGGCCCAGTGCGTGGCGGTCGGCGACGGCGCCAACGACATCGACATGCTCACCACGGCGGGCCTCGGCGTGGCGTTCAACGCCAAACCCGCGCTGCGCGAGGTGGCCGACACGGCCCTCTCGCACCCCTTCCTGGACGCCGTGCTCTTCGTACTCGGCGTGACCCGAGCCGAGGTCGAAGCCGCCGACGCCGAAGACGGCGGAATCCGCCGCGTCCCCCTGGAGACCCTGGAAGTCTGAACACGGCCGGTGGCTGCCACCTCGGAAGAGGTCGCAGCCACCGTTCGCCGACGCAGGGCTGCACTGCCCCGCTCCGTCATCCTCCTTGCCGCCGTGGGCCGGTTCACCGTGCTTTCGTCAACGCCGGTGCGCCAGGGCCGCGGCGCCAGCCGAAGCCCGGTGCAGGACCCACTCCAGCGGGCCGCGGCCGAGAACCGACCGCCACGCAGTGGTCGCGATCAGCGCGGAGATCACCAGCACGAGCCAGGGCAGGTACGGCTGCTCGGTGAGCGTGGCGGTCAGGTTCTTCGTGCCGTAGGCCCACAGCGCGACGAGGTGCCCGACGTAGGCCGTCAGCGCGAGCGCACCGACCGAGGCCAGCGGGCGGACGAGCATCCCGAGCCGGTCGGAGATCAGCAGGCACAGCCCGATCACAGCGATGGCGAAGCCGCCCGCGCCTACGACCTCGAAGGGAGTGCCGCTGTGCGGCGCTGCCATCAGCAGCATCGCCGGGTCGGTCGTGTACGAAGCGCCTTGCGCGGTGGTGGTGAGGATCAGGTCGATGATCTGCGGTGGCTGCCCGGCGAACAGCGACAGGATGCGTTCCCGGCCGCCGAGGACGTTCAGCCCCAGCCAGGAACCGCCGTAGCCGAGCAGCGCGAGCGCCACCCCGACGCCCGCGAGCCGCAGGCGCACCGCGACGGCGCGCAGGTCGAGCCGTCCGACCGCCATCCCGGCGAGCACGAACGGGATCCAGGTCAGCACCGGGTACGCGCCGTCGAGCACGATCGCCTGGAGCGCGCGCCCGAGTCCGTCCAGGGACGTCATGTCGGCCAGGGATGGCGTGATGCCCATCTCCTCGGTCTGGACTACCGACTTCCGGATCCAGAACGACGCAAGCGGTCCGGTGATCGCGGTGCCCGCCGCCAACGCGCCCAGCACGCCGGCGCGCAACCGCAGCAACGGGATCGAGAGCAGGAACAGCACGGCATAGACCGCGAGGATCACGCGCGCGGGAACCTGCATCGAGGTCAGCGCCAGGCCGAGCGGGAACAGGACCGCCGCGCGCACCGCGATGCGCGCCGACGCCGCCGCCCAGCTCCGGCTCTGCGGGCGGTCGCCGCCGCTGAGCAGGGCGATCGACACGCCGGCCAGCACGGCGAAGAGCGCGGCCGACCGGCCGGACACCAGTCCGAAAAGCCAGTTGCCCGGTTCCTGCGGCCCGGCGTGCGCGGCGAACATGCCGATCACGGCGAGACTGCGGGCCACGTCAAGCCCGACCAGCCGCGCGGTCGTCGGGCCGATCCGGACGGTGGCGGCGTTGTGTGCGGAGGTTGGGAGAGTGGTCGTTTCGGTCACCTGTTCAGCATCCGGCGAGAGCGCCCGCTGGTGGATCACTAGATCGGCCTCGGCCGAGTAGTGCTTTCAGCCAAGGGGGAGGTGCCCGAACGGCCGGTGGCGCCGCGGATAATCGAACCGTGTTCGAAGTCGCCGCCGTGCTTGATCCGCTGCTCGCTCGTTACGCCTCGTGGCTCGCGCTGCCCGGGGCGGCGACCGCGGACACCTCCGATGAGGACCCCGACAACGTCGTGCTGATGCCGATGGTGTTGCGCATCGAGCGCAAGGAGCCGCCGCGGCGGACCGCTCTTCTCGAAGCCGCTGCGGCTGCGGCCATCGCCGTGTGCCTGGACGAGCGGTGCAAGCCGGGCGGGGAGTGGCACGAGCCGATGCGCGAGTGGATCTCGGGCCGCATCCGTAAAGTGGCGCGGCGAGCTCGGGGAGCGCACTGGGAGGCGGTGCAGTCGTTGCCCGGAATCACGGTCGAGGTCGATGGCGCGCAGGTCCGGGCGTTCCTGCCCGCTCGCGTCGCCGACATGCCGAAGGAGCTGACCCGCCTGCAGATCTCCGGCAGCGAGTTGGAGGCAGACGAGCCGGGGGCTCCGATGCTCGGTCGTCCGGTGCTCTGGCTCAATCCCGAGGTGCCGATGAGCGCGGGCAAGACCGCCGCACAGGTCGGGCACGCCACGATGATGATGGCCGCGTTGCTGCGCGGCGAAGGGCTGGAGGCCGGGCTGGAGCGCTGGGCTGCCGACAGCTTCCGCTGTTCGGTCCGGCAGGCCGACGAGGAGACTTGGCAGCGCCTGCACCCGAAGGACGATCCCGAGACCGCATGGCGAGAGCGGCGTGTGACGGTGGTGCGGGACGCGGGGTTCACCGAGGTCGAGCCGGGCACGGTGACGGTTCTCGCGCAGTGGGCGCATGCCGCTGGCAAAGGCGTGGACTGAGCGAGAAGGACCCCGGGCAGAGGAACGGGGGGCGTCTGCGGCGGCGCCCCCCGAACATGGCTTACCCGAGAACGTTTGTCTGATCTTCTCGATCAGTAGGTCTGGCGGCCCGAAAGTCGTCAAGGCCATTTCACGTTCCCGGGCAAGTCACCGGTTTCCCGGTACCGCTCAGCATGCGACTGCTCCGGCTCCGCCGTACAGAGTCAAAAGTCCCGGTCTGCACGCGGAAACCCACCCGCCAAAGGTGCCACAGCCCCGCCGCTGCCCAGCCCCGCCGCCGTCAGCTCCCGCCGCCAGCCCAGCCGGCCATCCCCTCAGTCCTCGTCCCCCACGCCACGGGCCGCCATGGCTTCGCCGAGCTGGTCGGCGTGCCGCAGCGTGCGCACCAGGAACGGCACGGCGAACGCCGTGATGGAGCGCCCGGCGCCCCGCGCTCGCTGCGCTTCGCGCGTTTCGGCGGCGATCGTCGACAGGGCCGCGACGGCCTGCAACGTCAGCCCGACGAGCAGCCCGACCCGCTCGGGCCGCACGCCGATGCGACGCGCCGGGCCGAGTCCGCGTTCGATCGCCGTGACCAGGTCGTCGACCCGCGTCGTCAGCGTGAAGAGGTTCGCCACACCGAGCGCGGCGAGCAGTCGCAGGCAGATGACGGCCGCGTTGTCCGGTCCGAGCAGCCACCATTGCAGCAGGAACACGAACACCAGCATCGGCACCGCGAGCCGCATCGCCTGCCAGCAGCGGCGGGGCGGGATGCGGGCGACCGCGTACCCGGCCACTGCCACCGCGGCCGCGATGCCCAGCGACAGCGGTGAGTCGAGCACGAATACCAGCACCGCGAAGCCGAGCAGCCCGAGGAACTTCGAGCCCGCGCCGAGCCGGTGCAGCGGGCTGCGACCGGGCTCGTACAGGCCGAGCGGGCTGGCGGTCGTGCTCATCCGATCAGCGCCCGGTACTGCGCGAGAGCGGCGTCCGGACGGTCGTCGGCCACGACCTGCCCGTCGTCGAGCACCACGACCCGGTCGAAGCCGTCGAGCAGGTCCAAGTCGTGGGTGACCAGCACGACCTGCTGCGGTAGTCCGGCCAGCACCTCGACGAAGTGCCGCTTGTTGCGCAGGTCGAGCAGTGTCGTCGGCTCGTCGCAGACCAGGACGTCCGGTTCGAGCACCAGCATCGAGCACAGCGCGAGCAGCTGCTTCTGCCCGCCGGAGAGCTGGTGGGCGGGGTGGTCGTCGTAACCGCCGAGGCCGTGGCGGGCGAGGACCTCGGCCGCGCGGCGGGCCCGCTCCGCCTTCGGCAGACCCTGGCCGCGCAGGGAGAAGGCGACGTCCTCACCCGCCGTCGGCATGACGATCTGGCTGTCGGGGTGGGTGAACACGAATCCGACGCGCTTGCGCACCTTGCGCCCGTCCCGCACCGGGTCCAGGCCGTCGACCAGCACCCGGCCCCGTTCCGGGTGCACCAGGCCGTTGATCATGCGGGCCAGCGTGGACTTGCCGGAGCCGTTCGCGCCGACGAACGCCACGCGCTGCTCGGTCAGCTTCAGGTCGACGCCGCGCAGCACGGTCCGCTCGCCGTAGGCGTGCGCGACGTCCTCGAACTCGATCAATCCGCTCTCTCCCACACCGTTGCCACGCCCAGCCCGCCGCCGGAGGACAGCGCCGCCAGGCCGGTGCGCGGCCCTCCGGCCCGCACCATCCGGCTGAACAATCGCACCACCAGGACCGCACCCGAGGCACCCCAGGGGTGGCCGAGGGCGATGGCGCCGCCGTCCGGGCTCGCGATCCGGTCGTCGACACCGGCCGCGTCCAGGCAGGCCAGCGCCTGCCCGGCGAACGCCTCGTTGAACTCGACGACGTCGGGTGCGTGCCGGGCGAGCAGCGCCCGCATCGCGGGCACCGCGCCGAGACCGAGCCGGTTCGGGTCGACGCCGGAGGTCTGCCACCCGGCCAGCCGCAGACCGGGCACGCCGAGACGGCGGCGGTTGGTCTCGGTGGTCATCAGCACCGCCGCAGCGCCGTCGCTGATGCCGCAGGAGTTCGCGGCGGTGGCGGTGCCGTCGGCGGTGAACGCGGGGCGGAAGCGGGCGAGGCGCTCGGAGGTGAAGTTCCGTCGCGGGCGCTGGTCGGTGGTGATGCCGTCGACCTCGACGACTTCAGCGTCGAAGCGGCCGTCGGCCTGGGCGGCGACCGCGCGGGCGTGGCTGCGGGCGGCGAAGGCGTCCTGGCGCTGCCTGGAGATCCCGGCCTCGGCGGCCACCAGGTCGGCGGCTGGGCCCATCTCCGGGTCACCGATCTCGGGCGGAGCGAACGGGGCGCGGGAGTAGAAGCGCGGCGGTTCGGCCGCCGAGCGCGGACGCCACGCCCGCCACGGCGCCGTCGACGGGCTCTCGGCGCCGCCCGCGAGGTACCAGTCGCCTGCGCCGGCCCGGATCAGCGCGGCGGCGGTGGTGATCGCGCTGAGGCCGCTCGCGCACTGGCGGTCCACCGTCATGCCGGGCACGTCGTGGCCCAACCCGGCCAGCAGCGCCGCGACGCGGGCGGTGTTTCCGCCGGGCCCGAGGACGTTGCCCAACACGACGTCGTCGACGGGGATCGCGTCACCCCCGACGCTAGTGCCGCGAGCTTCGCCCGCCGCCGGATGCGCGCCACTCCCGCTCGCGGTGATCCCCTCACCGTCCTCCAGCACGGCGCGCAGCACCGCCGCGGCCAGCCGGTCGACCGGGATGTTGCGCAGCACGCCGCCGGCTTCGCCGATCGGGCTCCGCCGCGCCGCGATGACCACCGGCGTTCGGTCCTCCTCCTCACCGAGCCCACTCGGCCCGCCAAGCCCACCAGGCCCATCGAGCCCACCGGCCACGCCGGACCGGCCAGACACGCCGAGCCGCATGCCCTTCATGCCGCCGCCCTCATGCCAAGGTCTCCGCCGCGAAGGTGCCGTCGCGGAGGCGCTCGGCGACCAGCGCCCGTGCGGGCTTGCCCGCCGCCGTGCGCGGCAGCTCCGCCGTGGCGAGCCATCGGCGCGGCCGCTTCGCCGGTTCCAGCTCCGCGCGGGCGCGCTCGCGCAGCGCGGCCAGCGGCGGCGCCGCAGGCCCGACCTCGACGACCGCCGTGATCAGGTCGCCGAGCCGGGGATGCGGTGTGGCCGCCACCAGTACGTCAAGCACGCCTTCGGCGCCGCGAAGCACCGCCTCGACCTCCTCCGCCGAGACGATCCGGCCACCGCTGTTGAGCACCGCGCTCGACCGCCCGAGGATCTCCAGCGTCCCGTCTTCGTGCAGGACGGCCCGGTCGCCGACGCTCGACCAGCCGTCACGCCAGTTCGCCGGCCAGGTGACCGCGCCGCGGTCGAGGTAGCCGTCGAAGACCAGCCCGGAACGCGTCCACAGCTCGCTGTCGCCGATCTGGTCTCCGTCGCGGATCTCGACCTCGACCACCGGGCGGAGCCCGTCGCCGCGGTCGACCGCGACGAGCGAGTGCTCGGCGGAGCCGTAGTACGCCACCAGCTCGCAGCCTGGAAGCGTCGCTTCGAGCTGCCGCCTCAGTGCCGGATCGGCCTTGGCGCCGCCGCACACGACCATCCGCAGCGCGCAGTCGGCCGGGTCCAGGTGCGGCAACAGCGCCGCGAGCATCGACGGGACCAGGTGGATCACCGTCGCGGTGCGGCAGGCATCGGCGGCCTCCGCGACCGACCACCGCTCCAGCAGCCGCAGACCGGCGCCGCCATGCAGCGCGTGCACCGCGCCGAACAGGAACAGCGACGAACTCAGCGGACCGGGAATGAGCACGACGTCGTCGGCGCGGAGGCCGAGGTCCAGCGCGGCGAAGCTTTCCAGCCACGACCGCCGGGATCGGAGCAGGACCTTCGGGCGGCCGCTGCTGCCCGAGGTCGTCGGCAGGTAGAAGGGGGTGTCGGCGTCACCGTCCGCACGAAGGTCGGGCACCGGCCCGGCTGGCACAGCCCCGCTCACGACGGCGGCTGGACGCGCGTCGTCCAGCACCGCCTCGCGTTCGCGGGC
Organism: Saccharopolyspora erythraea; assembly: GCF_018141105.1. NCBI lineage: Bacteria > Bacillati > Actinomycetota > Actinomycetes > Pseudonocardiales > Pseudonocardiaceae > Saccharopolyspora > Saccharopolyspora erythraea. The sequence continues at coordinate 1,278,115 of NZ_CP054839.1, forward strand.
GGTCCAGGTCGGTTCGACGATCAGCGCGGCGGCACCGGCCAGTTCCGCGCCGAGGAACCAGCAGAGCCCGCTCAGCGCGTCGTCGGCCTCGATGGCGATGCGTCGGCCCTCGTACGCGGCGAGTGCGTGCGCGGCGCGGCCGACCTCGGCTCGCAGCTCGGCCCGGGTCAGGTCACCGCCGGGGTGCGACACCCCCGCCGGCCTCACGCCGGGGGCTCGCTCGGAGTGGGGCGCCCCGCCGTAGCCGCCGAGCAGCACGTCAGCTCCCGGTGGTGGCGGTGCTGCGCGGGGCGCCGAGCGTCGGCACGGCGCGGTGCACGGCGACCGCGACGAGCGAGACCGCGACGAGTTTCACGGCGTCGCCGGGCAGGAACACCAGCGACTGCACCGCGGCCGAGCCGATGTCGCCGGTGAACGCGCCCCAGTACGGGATGCCGACGAGGTAGTCGACCGCGACGCCCGCGACGTTGGCGACCAGCAGCGTCACCAGGCCCGGCCGGGGCATCGCGCGCTGCACGATCAGGCCGACGACCACCGCGGAGGCGATCCAGCCGAGCACGAACCCGCCGCTGGGGCCCGCGAACGGCGCGATCCCGCCCCGGCCGCCGGACAGCAGCGGCAGCCCGAGCGCCACCAGCGCCACGAACAGCAGGACGGCGGCGCCGCCCCGGCGGGCGCCGAGGATGCTGCCCGCGAGCAGCGGACCCATGTTCTGCAGGACGATCGGCACCGCCGCGCCACCGATGTAGAGTCCGGGGAAGATGCCGAGCACGGCGATGAACGCGGCGAACACCACTGTCCTGGCCAGATTGGCGGCAGGCGCCGGGTTCCGGGTTCCGGGCACGTTTGCTCCCTCGGGGTCTTCGGGCGCCGAACGCCACGACTGGTGATTCACTTGCGCGGCCCGTTGCAGGGGGTTCCGGCTCGCGCGAAGCGAGGACAACCTACCCGGCACGCCACGCCGAACGCCAAAGCCCGCAGCGAGGTTTGTCGGAGATCTACAAAGGCTCTCCACGCCTTTTGGGCCGATCCCGCCCGCGCCGTGTCGTGGGTCACCTCCCGCCCGGCCGGTGGGTACGGGCCGCGGGACCCGACCGAGGTACGGCGGCAGGACACGGGCGGGTGAAACGAGATCCGTCCACCGCGATTTCCCGCCTCGGGTAAGGCAATGTCGCCGCAGCACACCGTGTGCGAGATGGAGGGAGACTGCGGTGACGGCGAAGCAGGACCAGCAGATCGAACCGGCGGTCCGGTTGGGCTTCGAGCCCGGGCAGGTGGTGCTGGAGATCGGGTTCGACGACGACGCGGACCCGGCGCTGCGCGTGGCGGTCGAGGAGGTCACCGGTGAGGACGTGGTGCTGGACGAGACCGAGGACACCGCCGACGCCGCCGTGCTGTGGTTCCGGGAGGACGACGGCGACCTCGTCGACGCGCTGGTGGACGCCCGGTCCCAGCTCGGCGAAGCCGCGGTCATCTGGGTGCTGACCCCCGCGGACGGACGCGCCGGGTACGTCGAACCCGCCGACATCGGGGAGAGCGCGGTGGTCGCTGGACTGGTCCATGACCAGACCACCAGCCCCGTCGACGGCTGGACCGGCTCCCGCCTGGTCGCGCCACCGTCCCGCTGGTAGCCGCCCAGAAGCGGCTAGCCGGTGCGGTCCTCCGGGCAGCGGCTTGAAGGTCCACGTCTGACCGCGCCGACCGCGCCGCGGAGAACCCGGCCTTCTGGCGCGAGGCGGTGAGGCGACGCCTCAGCGGGACCACCGGCCTCGCCACGGCCACTCCGCGACACCACTCCAGCCCCGCCAAGAGCCCCCGCCTCTGCAGGCCACTACCGCCCCGCTGCCACGGACGCTCGCCGCGCGCGGGTCACGAAGCGGAGGCATCCAGGCGGCGCAGCGCGCCCCGGACGACCTCCGGGTCGTGCGTGGTCCAGAACGGCGGGAGGGACGCGCGCAGGAAGCCGCCGTAGCGGGCGGTCGCCAGCCGCGGGTCGAGCACCGCGATCACGCCGCGGTCGTCGATCGACCGCAGCAGCCGTCCCGCACCCTGGGCGAGCAGCAGCGCGGCGTGCGTGCCCGCGATAGTGAGGAACCCGTTGCCGCCGTGTTCGGACACCGCCTTCTGCCGCGCCGACGCCAGCGGGTCGTCCGGGCGCGGGAACGGGATGCGGTCCATCACGACAAGTTGCAGCGACTGCCCGGGCACGTCCACGCCCTGCCACAGCGACAGCGTGCCGAACAGCGAGGTCCGCGGGTCCTCGGCGAACTTGGTGACCAGCAGCGCCGTGGAGTCCTCGCCCTGGCACAGCACCGGAGTGTCCAGCCGCTGCCGCAGCTCCTCCGACGCCTGCCGCGCGGCGCGCATCGACGAGAACAGCCCGAGCGTCCGGCCTCCCGCGGCCCGCACCAGCTCGGTCAGCTCGTCCAGGTACTGCGGCGGCAGCCCGTCGCGGCCGGGCTGCGGCAGGTGGCGCGCGATGTAGAGGATGCCGCTGCGCTGGTGCTCGAAGGGCGACCCCACGTCGAGCCCGGTCCACTTCGGTCCGCCTGCGTCCGACGGCACCTCCTTGTCGGTGGCCGCCCCTTCAGCCTTGCGGGCCCGCTGCTCCGGCGGCAGCCCCCACTGCCTTGCCAGCGTGTCGAAGGAACCGCCGAGCGCGAGCGTCGCCGAGGTCAGCACCGTCGTGCGCTGGCCGAACAGCCGCTCCCGCAGCAGCCCGCCGACGCCCAGGGGCGCGACCCGGACGGTCGGCGGCCGGTTGGGGTCGGCGGAGATCCACACCACGTCGCGCCGCCGGTCGTCCTCCTCGTCGAAGGCTTCCAGTACCCGGACGGCCGTGTCGTGCACATCCTCGGTGAGTGCGAGGGCCAGCTTGCGGGCCGTGCTGCCCTCGACGTCCTCCTTGCGCTCGGGCCCGAGCGCGGTCACGCACGCCGCCGCCGCGTCCCGGGTCGCGGCCAGCGCGCCGCCGAGGTCGCGGGGCAGCTCCTCCAGGCGGCGCGGTTCGGCGTCCTGGAGCACCACGTCGAGCCCTTCGCCCGCCTCGTCGAGCCGGTCGGCGATCTCCTGGTCGATGGCACGCCCGCAGCGCCGCGCGGCCAGCTTCACCGCGCCCGCGGTCAGCTCCCCGGTCGCCGCCGAGGTCACCCGGTCGACCAGGTCGTGCGCCTCGTCGACCATCACCACGTCGTGCTCGGGCAGGATCGGGCGGTCGTCGAGGGCGTCGATGGCCAGCAGCGCGTGGTTGGTGACCACGACGTCGGCCCGCCCCGCCTCGGCGCGGGCGCGCTCGGCGAAGCAGTCGGTGCCGACCGGGCAGCGGTGAGCGCCGAGGCACTCCTTCGCCGTCACCGAGACCTGCCGCCACGCCTGGTCGGTGACGCCGGGCACGAGCTCGTCGCGGTCGCCGGTCTCGGTCTCCGACGACCACTCTCGCAGCCGCTTGACCTGGCGTTCCAGTGCCGAGGCCGCGAACGGGTCGAACAGCGCGCCCTCGTCGGGCTCCTCGGGGGCGCCGCCGTCGATGCGGTTGAGGCACAGGTAGTTGCGGCGGCCCTTGAGGATCGCGAACTTCGGCGGACGTCCCAGCGCGTCGGTCAGCGCGGCGGCCAGCCGCGGCAGGTCGCGGTCGACGAGCTGGCGTTGCAGCGCGATCGTCGCGGTCGAGACGATGACGGTGGTCTCCTCCGCGACGGCGTGGCGGATCGCGGGGACCAGGTAGGCCAGCGACTTGCCGGTGCCGGTGCCGGCCTGCACGGCCAGGTGCTCACCGGAGCGGATCGAGTGCTCGACCGCTTCGGCCATCTGCGACTGACCCGCCCGCTCGGTTCCGCCGACGGCCGCGACGGCGATCTCCATCAGGGCGCGCAGGCTCGGAACACCCCCGCCGCGGTGCCCGGACGACCTCCTGACCTCAGTGGACGGCTCCGCGACATCGGCGGCGATCTCGGGTGGGAGCTCGTCGTGCTCGTCGGGATCGAAGGCGTTCGGGTCGGACCAGCGCGGGACGGATCCGCGCTGCGGGACGGAGGCTGGCACGCCTTCAGACGGTACCGCTCGCCCCTGACCGGCCAGTCCGCGCCACGACGGGACCGGACCGGGTGACCGCGGGGCGGGATGTGGAACGTCAGGGGCTCAGGAACCGGCGGTTGAACGCCGCCGCGAGCCAGGGTTTGCGGCCCCACGCCACGACGCGGCCGGACACGCTCTCCCGCACCGGGCTGCGCCGGCCGTAGTTGACCAGCAGGAAGCTTTCCGGATGCGCGCTGATCCGCAGATCCACCCGATCCGGTGGAGTGGTGGTGACGGTGAGCGCGCCGGATCGGAACTCGAAGTAGTAGCGCCGCTGCCCGCGCAGGCGCAGCTCGTAGTTCGCCGTGTGGGTGTCGCCCGGGTCGACCCAGCCGGGTGCGATGTGGACCAGCGCCTCCATCACACGCGACACGTCGGCCGCGTCGATCGGCCAGCGGCGTCCCATGGCGGCGGCGATGTCCCAGCCGTGCACCAGGTACTCGGCGATGAGCGTGCCCAGCGCCCGGTCGGCGGGCAGCTTTGCGCCGCCGTCGAACCGCATGTCCGGCTGGTCGGCGCCGAACTCCAGCACGGTGGCCACCAGCGATCCGACACCCCGCCGCAGCAGCGCGCTCAGTTCTTGCAGGTCGCGGGTCGGCAGCTCGCGGACCTGCCGCGCGTTGTATTCGGGCAGCTCGGCCGCGGTGCGGACCCAGTCGTCGCCACCGCGGGCCAGGTCCTCGTAGCGCGGCGGCTCCATCGCGAGGTGGCCGACGACGTCGGTCAGCGACCAGCCCGGAGTCGCCGGGATCGGCAGGTCCGGATCGGGGGCCGAGCGCACGAGGCGCAGGAACCGCTCCGCCGACCGGGACACGGCTTCGGCCATATCGGCCGTGGTGGGGCTCGACATCTTTCCCAGCATGCCCAGCGGCCACCCGTCCGGCATAACGGAACGATCACGATCGCCGCGCTGGTTCCGGGCTCCCGCGCAGCTCGCAATGGGGGCCGCTCAGGCGGCCACGACGGGCTCGCCCACCAGCCGCACGCCCGCGGCGCGCAGGTCCTCCAGCGCGGCGTCCACCGTCGGCCGCGAAACGCCCGCGGTCAGGTCGAGCAGCACGGTCGTGGCGATGCCGGCCTCCACGGCGTCCAGCGCCGTCGCCCGCACGCAGTGGTCGGTGGCGATGCCGACGACGTCGACCTGGTCGACGCCGCGCTCGCGCAGCCACTCCACCAGGGCCCGGCTCTGGTGGTCGGTGCCCTCGAAACCGGAGTAGCCGTCGCTGTACTGGCCCTTGGAGAACACGGCCTCGACCGGCCCGACCTCCAGGTCCGGGTGGAAGGCCGCACCCGGCGTCCCGGCGACGCAGTGCACCGGCCACGAGCGGACGAAGTCCGGCTCGTCGCTGAAGTGCGCGCCCGGGTCGATGTGGTAGTCGCGGGTGGCCACGACGTGGTCGTGGCCGGACCCGACGGCGAAGTTCGAGATGGCCGCGACCACCGCGGCCCCGCCCGGGACCGCCAGCGCGCCGCCCTCGCAGAAGTCGATCTGCACGTCGACGACGATCAGTGCCTTGGCCATGGCCGGCTCCTACTGCTCCGGGAACACCGTCGGGATCGCGGGCTCGCCGTGGGACAGCTTCAGTCCCTCCCACGGCAGGCTGACCAACGCGTCCTTCAGCCGTTGCCGATTGTCCTCCAGCGAGGGGAGATCATCTACCCGCTTGCCGCCCCTGAGCAAGGGGATCTGCAGGAACCTGTCGTGCGCTCCCAGCTCCGGTCCGGCGGTTGCCGGGTAGACGGCCTCCTCCACGGCGGTGCCGGTGGGCTTGTGCCTGCGCACGGCGATCTTGCGGCCGCCGCGCGAGGTCTTGTGCGTGCTGCGCTTGGCCACCGGCCTGCCGTCGACCTCGACCAGCTTGTAGACCATCTCCGACGTGGGCGCCCCGGAGCCGGTGACCAGCGAGGTGCCGACGCCGTAGCCGTCGACCGGCTCGGCGCGCAGCCCGGCGATGGCGTGCTCGTCGAGGTCGCCGGAGACCACGATCTTGGTCTCGAACGCGCCGAGCGAGTCGAGCTGCTCGCGCGCCCGCCTGGCCAGCACGCCGACGTCACCGGAGTCGATCCGGACCGCCCCGAGGCCGGTGCCTGCCACCTCGATCGCCAGCGCGATGCCGTTGGTGATGTCGTAGGTGTCGACCAGCAGCGTCGTGCCGGGGCCCAGCATCGCGACCTGCGACTCGAAGGCGGCGCGCTCGGTGTCGTGCAGCAGGGTGAAAGCGTGCGCGGCGGTTCCCGCCGTCGGGATGCCGTAGCGGCGGCCGGCCTCCAGGTTCGACGTCGCGGTGAATCCCGCCAGGTAGGCGGCCCGCGCGGAGGCCACCGCGGACTCCTCGTGCGTGCGGCGCGAACCCATCTCGATCATGCGGCGCCCGTTGGCCGCCGAGACCATGCGGGCCGCGGCGGCGGCGATCGCGCTGTCGTGGTTGAGGATCGACAGGACCACCGTCTCCAGGACCACGGCCTCGGCGAAGGTGCCGCGCACGCTCAGCAGCGGGGAGCCGGGGAAGTACACCTCGCCCTCGGGGTAGCCGTCGACGTCGCCCCGGAACCGGTAGTCGGCCAGCCACTCCAGCGTGCTGTCGCCCACGACCCCAGCACTGGCGAGCTGTTCGAGCTCGGCCTCGCCGAACCGGAAGTTCTCGACCGCCTCCAGCACCCGGTCGAGACCGCCAACGACGCCGTAGCGCCTGCCGTCGGGCAGCCGCCGGGTGAACACCTCGAAGGCGCACTGGCGGTCCGCGGTGCCGTCGCGCAGGGCGCTGGCGAGCATGGTCAGCTCGTACTGGTCGGTGAGCAGCGCGGTGCTCGCTGCGGGTGTGCTTGCCGCCGTCATGGGCCCGAGATTACGTGGTGCGAGATCGGTGGCCCTCCGGCGTTCACCGGGCCGGGCCGTGCTCTCGGGGGCGGCCGTGGCCTGGTGTGGTCAGCGCTGGGCACCGCCGGCGCCCTGCTGGCTGCGGATCTGGGCGAGCAGGTGATCCAGAGTCGCGGTGAACTCCTCCACACCACCGGGCGGGAGGCTCCCGAACAGCTGGTCGGCCAGGTCCCGCTGCCCCGCGGCCATCGCGGCGGCGGTCTCGGCGCCGCTCCCGGTGAGGGTGATCAGGGTGGCGCGGCGGTCGGTGGGGTGTGGCTCGCGGGACACGAACCCGCCGTCAACCAGCGCGTCGACGAGTCCGGTGACGTTGCGCGGCGTGACCCGCAGCGCGTCGCTGAGGGTCCGCTGCGTGACCGGGCCGCACCGGTGCAGCTCCCACAGCACGTGGGCGCGCGAGCGCGTCAGCCCCAGCGCCGCCAGTCCCTGTTCCATGTCCTCGCTCAGCACCACGACGAGTTCCTGCAGTCGTCCCAGTGCCGCTTCGTTCGCAGACATCATCCATCCGGGAAATTGATGTATATAGTTCACTATGTAGTACGTTCACGGCGTAGCTTACCGCTCCCGGACGAGAGGAACACCATGTCGGCGACCACGAGCCACGACTTCCCGTTCGCCCGGCCGACCGCGCTGGAGGCGCCTGCCGAGTACGCCCGCCTGCGGACGGAGGAGCCGCTGAGCGAGGTCGAACTGCCCGGCGGACACCGCGCGTGGCTCGTCACCCGCTACGACGACGTCCTGTTCGTCCTGTCCGACCCGGGGTTCGGGCTGGCGCCGCCGGGTTCCGGTGGCGAGGGCAACGACTCGCTGTTCCAGGACGGGCCGTCCCACACCCGGCTGCGCCGCCTGGTCGCCCGCGCGTTCACCCCGCGGCACGTCGAGCGGTTGCGGCCACGGGTCGAGGAGCTGGCGTCGGACTTGGTGGGGGAGATGGCCGCTGCCGGGCCGCCCGCCGACCTCGTGGCCGCCGTGGCCCGCCCGCTGCCGCTGACGGTCATCTGCGAGCTGCTCGGCGTGGCCCCAGGGGACCGCGAACGGTTCCGGGCGTGGGCCGACGTCGCGGTCGACCTCGTCGTCCCGTACGCGGGCGAGGCCGACCTGGAGAAGTCGGCCGAGGTGTGGGGGCGCCTGACCGGCGAGATCGCCGAGCTGGTCACCGCCAAGCGGGCGGACCCGGGGCCGGACCTGCTCAGCGCGCTGATCTCGGTCCACGACGCCGACGACGGCGCGTTGTCCGACGACGAGCTGGTCACGATGTCGGCCACCCTGCTGATGGCCGGCCACCTGACCACGGCCAACGCCATCTCCGTGGGTGTCATGCGGCTTTCCGGCGGCCTGGCCGGCTCGGCCGAACCCCTCGACTCGACGGTGGAGGAGGTGCTGCGCATGCAGTCCGGTCGCACCGGCGAGGCGATGCCCCGCTTCGCGCACCGGGACGTCGAACCGCACGGCAGGCACATCGCGGCCGGCGACCTCGTGCTGCCCCGCCTGGAAGCCGCCAACCGCGACGCCGGTCGCTTCGAGCATCCGGAGCGCTTCGACCCCGATCGCGGCGGCAACCGGCACCTCGCCTTCGGGTACGGGCCGCACCACTGCCTCGGCGCCGCGCTCGCCCGGCTCGAGCTGCGGGCGGCGCTGGGCGCTCTCGCCGAGAGGTTGCCGCGCCTGCGCCTGGCCGGTCCTGCTGACGACGTGGAGTGGACCGGGCACCCCGTCGACGACGGCCCGAAGCGCCTCGACGTGGTGTGGTGACGGTGACGCGGCGGAAACGTCCGGTCGCTGTTCGTGTTGCACGTGCCCGGCCGACGCGCGCACACACGCGTGCGAACATGGGGGGCATGACCTCGCCCACCGAACTGGAGCGTGCGCAACTCGATCCGGGGGAACTCGGAACCGAGGACAAGCCGTGGGTGACCGTGGTCTGGAACGACCCGGTCAACCTGATGTCCTACGTGACCTACGTCCTGCAGAAGATCTTCGGCTACAGCAAGGACCACGCGACGAAGCTGATGCTGGACGTGCACCACAAGGGACGTGCGGCGGTGTCCTCCGGGTCGAAGGAGAAGGTCGAGGGCGACGTGGCGAAGCTGCACGCCGCCGGCCTCTGGGCGACGATGCAGAAGGACTCCTGATCACGTGAACGGCTGGACGCGCAAGAACGGCCACGTGGTGGCCGAGTTCTCCCAGCAGGAGGCCGCCGTGGTCCGCGGGCTGGTGGGCCAGATCAAGGACATGCTCTCCGCCCGCGCCGACGAGGCGCCGCAGGACGAGCTCTCCGAGCTGACCGGCATCCGGACCGGCCCCACCACCCCGCCGCAGGACCGGGTGCTCGGGCGGCTGCTCCCCGACTTCTACCGGAGCGACCCGGAGACGGGTGAGAGCGACGCCGAGGACGCCGACGCCGCGGGCGCGATGCGCTCGCTGCACGAGCCGGAGCTGCTGGACCGCAAGACCGGCGCGGCCGAGCTGGTGCTGGAGACCTGCCCCCGCGAGGGCGGGCGCGTCGAGCTGACCGGTGAGCAGGCCGACGGCTGGCTCGCGGCGCTCAACGACGTGCGGCTCGCGCTGGGCACCGCGCTCGACGTCGACGACGAGATGCCCGACGACCTGCCCGAGGACGACCTGCGGCGCGAGCACCTCGGCGTGTACCAGTGGCTGACCTGGGTGCAGGACAGCCTGGTCGATGCCGTGATGTCCTGACCGACGCGCCGGATGACGCGCATGTGACCACGGCGGACGAGCGAGGTGGGATGGCCGGGCTGCGACCGGGCGAACGCGGCGGGATCGTCGACGTCGAGGGCGTGCTGGTCGGCCACGACCAGCGGCTCGACGAGCACTGGGCGACCGGGGTCAGCGTCGTCGCCGTCCCGGAGGGCGCGACCGCCGCGGTCGACGTGCGCGGTGGCGGGCCGGGCACCCGCGAGACCGACACCCTGCACCCGACCCACCTGGTCCAGCAGGCGCACGCGATCGTGCTGACCGGCGGCAGCGCCTACGGCCTGGCCGCCGCCGACGGCGTGATGCGCAGGCTCGCCGAGTGCGGTCACGGCTTCCAGGTCGGGCAGCGGCCGGAGGAAGTGGTGCCGATCGTGCCCGCCGCCGTGCTGTTCGACCTCCCGATGGGTGACTGGGGCAACCGGCCGGACGCCGAGTTCGGCTACCGGGCCGCGGTCTCGGCCGACCGCACCGACACCCGCGAGGGCAACGTCGGGGCGGGCACGGGGGCCGTCGCGGGCAGCCTCAAGGGCGGCATCGGCACCGCGAGCGCGGTCCTCGGCGACGGCACGACGGTCGGGGCGCTGATGGCGGTCAACTCCGCGGGCGAGGTCGTCGACCCCTCGACCGGGCTGCCCTGGTACCCGGTTCCCGGGCTGCGCGCTCCCGACCCCGCCGAGGTCGAGGGCGGCCTCCCGGCGGGCGGCAGACGCGGGCGCCACGGGCCAACCGGCCGCCCGCTCAACACCACGATCGGTGTGGTCGCGGCCGACCGGCGGCTGACCAAGGCCGAGTGCCACCGGGTGGCGGTGGCCGCCCACGACGGCATCGCCCGCGCCGTGCGGCCCGCGCACGGCATGTTCGACGGCGACACCGTGTTCGCCCTGGCCACGGGCGCGCGCGACGGGTTGCCCGAGGCGGGCGAACCGAGCTGGGCGCCCGCCCTCGACGCGATCTGCTCCGCCGCGGCGCACGTCGTCGCGGTCGCGATCGGGCGCGCGGTGCTGGCCGCCGAGCCGGTCGGCGAGGTGACCTCTTACACGATCCGCTATCCCTCCGCGCGGGAATGAACCATGGTCTGAGCACGTTGCGCCGGTTGAACAGGCGTAACCGGGATTTCACATCGTGGGACCCCGGTGTGGCGGCCATTAGGATGGTGTTTGTGCTGGTGATCCGACGCGACCTCGTCGAGGCGATGGTCGCGCATGCCCGACGGGACCACCCCGACGAAGCGTGCGGTGTCATTGCCGGCCCGGAAGGGTCGGACCGACCGCTCCGGTTGGTCGAAATGGTCAACGCCGAGCGTTCCCCGACCTTCTACCGCTTCGACTCGGCCGAGCAGCTGAAGGTGTGGCGGGAGATGGACGCCGCGGACGAGGAACCCGTGGTCATCTACCACTCCCACACCGCGACCGAGGCGTACCCGTCGCGGACGGACATCTCCTACGCGTCGGAGCCCAACGCCCATTACGTGCTCGTGTCCACCCGGGACCCGGAGGTCCACGAGCTGCGTTCGTACCGGATCCTCGACGGTGTGGTGACCGAGGAGCCGGTCGAGGTCGTCGAGGCCTACGAGCCGACCGGAGCCGGCGCGGCAGGACAGTGACCGCGCCGGTCGTGACCCGTCAACTTCAAGAAGTCCTGAGCGGACAGGAGGCCCCCATGGCAGTCAACGTTTCCATCCCGACCATCCTGCGCACCCACACCGGTGGTCAGAAGGCCGTCGAGGCCAGCGGCAGCACCGTCGCCGAGGTCATCAGCGACCTGGACAGCAGGCACGACGGCCTCAAGGACCGGCTGGTCAAGGAGGGCAAGCTGCACCGGTTCGTCAACGTCTACGTCAACGACGAGGACGTGCGCTTCGCGGGTGGCCTGGAGGCCAAGGTCGCCGATGGGGACAGCGTGACGATCCTGCCCGCGGTCGCCGGCGGGATGCGCTGACGACCTCGCCGGAAGTGGCCCGAGTAAGGAGCTGATCGTGGCCCGCTACGACTCGTTGCTGGATGCGCTCGGCGACACGCCGCTGGTGGGGCTGCCCCACCTGTCGCCCGCGGCCGACGTCCGGCTCTGGGCGAAGCTGGAGGATCGCAACCCGACCGGTTCGATCAAGGACCGGCCCGCGCTGGCGATGATCGAGGCCGCCGAGAAGGAGGGCAGGCTCACCCACGGGTGCACGATCCTGGAGCCGACCTCGGGCAACACCGGCATCTCGCTGGCCATGGCCGCCAAGCTCAAGGGCTACGGCCTGGTCTGCGTGATGCCGGAGAACACCTCCGAGGAACGGAGGCAGCTGCTGCAGGCGTTCGGTGCGCGCATCGTCTCGTCGCCTGCGGCGGGCGGTTCGAACCAGGCGGTGGCGGTGGCCAAGGAGCTGGCGGAGCAGAACCCGGACTGGGTGATGCTCTACCAGTACGGCAACCCCGCCAACGCCGACGCGCACTACCGGACGACCGGGCCGGAGATCCTGCGCGACCTGCCCAGCGTCACGCACTTCGTCGCCGGGCTCGGCACCACCGGCACGCTCGTCGGAGTCGGCCGCTACCTGCGGGAGCAGAAGCCCGGCGTGCAAGTGGTGGCCGCCGAGCCCCGCTACGGCGAGCTGGTCTACGGGCTGCGCAACCTCGATGAGGGCTTCGTGCCCGAGCTCTACGACCCGGACGTGCTGACCCGCCGGTTCTCCGTCGGTTCCTACGACGCGCTGCGCCGCACCCGCCAGTTGCTCGAGAACGAGGGCATCTTCGCGGGCATCTCCACCGGCGGCGTGCTGCACGCCGCGCTGACGATCGCCGAGAAGGCCGCGACGGCGGGGGAGTCCGCCGACATCGTGTTCGTGGTGGCAGACGCGGGCTGGAAATACCTGTCCACCGGGGCCTACGGTGGCACGCTGGACGAGGCCGCCGCCCGCCTCGACGGCCAGCTCTGGGCCTGACGCCCCGCATCCGCAGTCATCGAGCCGCCCGGCACGTTGCCCCACGGGGTACGTGCCGGGCGGTTTCGCTTTCGCGGCGGGTTTTCCTGGCGTCAGCCGGTGAAGGCGGGAGTGCGGAGTCCGGTGCCGATCCCGGGGACCACCAGCACCGCACCGTCGGTGTCGCCCGGATCGGAGACGCCGTCGCGCGCCGAGGTCACGTACAGGTCGGTGAGGTCCGAACCCCCGAAGCAGCAGTCGGTCGGACGCCGCACCGGCAGCTCGACGGAGCGGTCCAGCTCGCCTTCGGGCGTGTAGCGGCGGATCTGCGCAGCGTCGCGCACCGCGACCCAAACGCATCCGTCGGCGTCGACGCACAGCCCGGCCGGTTCGCCGCCTACCTCGCACAGCGGCCTGCGGCCCACCGCGGTGCCCGCCGCCACGTCGAAGTCGAGCACGTCAACGCGTCCGGTGGCGCTGTCGGCGAAGTACATCCGCGCGTCGTCGGGGCTCCAGCCGACGCCGCCGGCCGCCGCGAGCCCGTCGAGCGCGATCGTCGCGGCACCGTCGTCGGTGATCCGCGCGAGCCAGCCGTCGCCGCTCTCGTCCTCCCGGACGGTGCTCGCCCACAGCCGGCCCTTGCGGTCGATCGCGGTCGCGCCGCCGCGCACCCCGTCGCGCGCCCAGTAGACGAGCCAGACGCGGTGCTCGCCGTCGGCGTCGAACAGCGCGACGCCCTCGGCCAGGTGCAGCACGAGACCGCCGCGGCTGCGCGGTCGCGCCGAGCTGACCGCCTGCGGGGCCTCCATGCTGTGGTTCACGTGGTCCACGGTCATGCGGTGCACGGTGCGGGCAGGCACGTCGACCCACAGCAGGCTGTCGGTACCGGTGTCCCACACGGGCGCGTATCCGTAGCGGGCCGCCGCCGGCACGGCGACCTCCGGTTGTGCTTGCGCGGACACTGCCACCTTCCGACTGATCCCCCGAACGACGGCCGAACCCTATCGCGGTGCCCAGGGACGTCAGGGTCATCCCCGACCCCGCGGGCCCGATCTTCCCGTAGCCTCGATGGTGTGAACACTGCGCCCGATCGCCGCCGAGTGCGGGTGATCCCGCCGAATCCCGCCCGCGCGGCGGTGCTGATGTGCGTGATGGTGGCCGCGCTGTGGGCCATCGAGCTGGTCGATCTGGCGCTGCCTGCCGACCTGGAGGCCAACGGCATCCTGCCGCGCAGCGTCGACGGCCTCGACGGGATCCTGTGGGCCCCGCTGCTGCACAGCGACTGGAGCCACCTCATCGCCAACTCGCTGCCGCTGCTGGTGCTGGGCTGGCTGGCGATGTCGGGCGGACCGCGGCTGTTCGTCGCCGTCACTGCGACGGTCTGGATCGTCGGCGGCCTCGGCACGTGGCTGGTCGGGGCGGACGGCACCCACATCGGTGCGTCCGGTGTGGCGTTCGGCTGGCTGGTCTTCCTGCTGGTGCGCGGGTTCTTCCTGCGCAGCTACGGGCAGATGTTCGTGGCGCTGCTGCTCTTCTTCTACTGGGGCGGCATGCTGTGGGGCGTGCTGCCGGGCCAGACCGGGATCTCCTGGGAGGGCCACCTGTTCGGCGCGCTCGGCGGTCTGCTGGCGGCGTGGCTGATGTCCCGCCGCGGACGGCGCGAGCCCGGGCCTGCGACTTCGCCTGGCACACTGGCCGGGTGACTCACGCGCCGATCGGGATCTTCGACTCCGGGGTAGGCGGGTTGACCGTGGCCCGCGCGGTCATGGACCAGCTGCCCGGCGAAGCGCTGCGCTACGTCGGGGACACCGCCAACGCGCCGTACGGGCCGAGGCCGCTGGCCGACATCCGGGCCCGCACGCTGGCGATCACCGACTCGCTGGTCGCCGAGGGCGTGAAGATGCTGGTGATCGCGTGCAACACGGCGTCGGCGGCCTGCCTGCGCGACGCCCGCGAGCGCTACGACATCCCGGTCGTGGAGGTCGTGCTTCCCGCCGTGCGCCGCGCGGTGGTCACCACGCGAAACGGCCGGGTCGGGGTGATCGGCACCCAGGCCACCATCACCTCCCGCGCCTACGACGACGCGTTCACCGCCGCCCCGGACGTGACGCTGAGCACCGCGGCGTGCCCGCGCTTCGCCGACTTCGTCGAGCGCGGCATCACCAGCGGCAGGCAGGTCCTCGGCCTCGCACAGGCGTACCTGGACCCGTTGCAGCGGGCCGACGTCGACACCCTGGTCCTGGGCTGCACCCACTACCCGCTGCTGACCGGGGTGCTGCAACTGGCGATGGGCGACCACGTGACGCTGGTCTCCAGCGCCGAGGAGACCGCCAAGGACGTCCTGCGAGTGCTCACCGAGCACGACCTGCTCGCCGAGGCCGACGGCGATCCCTCCCACGAGTTCCGTGCGACGGGCTCGGGTGAGAGCTTCGCCAAGCTCGCCCGGCGGTTCCTCGGTCCGAGCCTCGCGGCCGATGCGATCGACCCCCTGACCGTGTCAAGCTCGTCGGCGTGAAGCTGACGATCCTGGGTTGTTCCGGAAGCGTTCCCGCACCCGGCAACCCCGCCTCCGGCTACCTGCTCGAGTCCGGTGACACCCGGATCGCGCTCGACCTCGGCAACGGCACGTTCGGCGCGTTGCAGCGCCACCTCGACCCGTTCGACCTCGACGCCGTGCTGCTGAGCCACCTGCACCCCGACCACTGCGCGGACATCGCCGCGCTGACCGTCTTCCGCCGCTACCACCCCGCCAAGCCGTACGACACCGCCGAGCGCAGGCTGCCGGTGTTCGCCCCGGCAGAGGCGCCGAGCAGGCTGGCCGCCCTGTACGCGCCGAGCGCGCGGGAGCTGGCCGAGACCGACCTCACCGACGTCTACGACTTCTCGGCCCACTCCGGCGAACCGGTCCGCATCGGGCCGTTCGAGATCCACGCCGTGCCGCTCGACCACGTCTGCGAGGGGTGGGGCCTGCGGATCGCCGCCGGCGACAGGGTGCTGGCCTACACCGGCGACACCGGGCCGTGCGACGGGCTGGGCGAGCTGGCGCAGGGCGCCGACGTGCTGCTGTCGGAGGCGTCCTGGCCGGACTCGCCGGACGCGCCGCCCGGCATCCACCTGTCCGGCAGGCAGGCCGCCGAGGCGGCAAAGGGATGCGGGGTCGGCAGGCTGCTGCTCACCCACCTGCAGCCGTGGACGGATCCGGCGGTGATCCTGGCGGAGGCACGGGCCGAGTTCGACGGCCCGATCGAGCTCGTCGAGGCCGGACGCGAATACACCGTCTGAGCCCTTACGGCCGGCGGCGTAGCCTCCACCGCGAGACAGGGAGGACCGCGATGACGATCACTGCGGTGTGGACGATCGACTCGGCCGAGGACGCCAACGCCGGGGACGGGCTCACCATCGACGAGCCCGACCAGGTCGACGAGCTCATCCGGCGGCTGGCCGAACCGGCGGCCGGACCCGCCACCATCTGGCACGAGGGGCGCAAGCTGGCCGACACCGCCGGCGGCATGCTCGACCACGACGTGGTCGCCGCGGTCCGGGGCGGCTACGGCTACCTCGGCTACATCGACGCCGACCACGACTACGCCGTGCTGGCCGGTGACCCCGCGTCGCCGGAGGTGCGCGCCGAGGACGCCGACTTCCCGGCGGGCAGCGGCGTCGCGACCGAGCAGCTCGCCGCGGCGCTGCGGGAGTTCCTGGCGACCGGCCTGCGACCGGAGAACGTGACCTGGCGAGAGGTCGAGCTCTAGCTCCCGGGGGCCGCCGCCGAGGGGGCTGCGCACGGCGTCGCGTCCGGTGCTCTTAGGGTGGGTGTCGTGGCACGAGCTGACGGGCGGAGCGACGACGCGCTCCGGGAAGTGCGGATCACCCGCGGATACCAGGACTGGCCTGCCGGGTCGGTGCTGGTCGAGTTCGGCCGGACGCGCGTGCTGTGCGCGGCCAGCGTCCAGGAGGGCGTCCCGCGCTGGCGGGCCGGCTCCGGCCTGGGCTGGGTCACGGCGGAGTACGCGATGCTGCCGTCGTCGACCAACACCCGCAGCACCCGCGAGTCGGTCAAGGGCCGCATCGGCGGCCGCACCCACGAGATCAGCCGCCTGGTCGGGCGGTCGCTGCGCGCATGCATCGACCTGGCCGCGCTGGGCGAGAACACCATCGCCCTGGACTGCGACGTGATCCAGGCCGACGGCGGCACCCGCACGGCGGCCATCACCGGCGCCTACGTGGCGCTGGCCGACGCGATCACCTGGCTCAGCGCCGCGCGCAGGCTCACCGACCCCAAGCCGCTGTCGTGCTCGATCGCGGCCGTCAGCGTCGGCGTCGTCGACGGCCGGGTGCGGCTGGACCTGCCCTACGAGGAGGACTCGCGGGCCGAGGTCGACATGAACGTGGTCGCCACCGACCACGGGACCCTGGTCGAGGTGCAGGGCACGGGTGAGGGCGCCACCTTCACGCGGTCCACCATGGACAAGATGATTGACTTCGCGCTGGCGGGCTGCTCCGAGCTGTCCCGCATCCAGGCCGAGGCGCTCGCGGCTCCCTACCCCGGCGAGCTGCCCGGCGGTGCGGCATGAGCCGCGTCCTGCTGGCCACCCGCAACGCCAAGAAACTGGTGGAGCTGCGGCGGATCCTGGAAGCCGAGGGCGTGACCGGCGTCGAGGTCGTCGGCCTCGACGAGGTCCCGGAGTTCCCCGAGGCGCCCGAGACCGGCGCGACCTTCGAGGACAACGCGCTGGCCAAGGCCGCCGACGCGGCCGAGGCCACCGGGCTGCCTTCGGTGGCCGACGACTCCGGTCTCGCCGTCGACGCGCTCAACGGCATGCCCGGCGTGCTGTCGGCCCGCTGGTCCGGCGGGCACGGAGACGACCAGGCCAACCTGGACCTGGTGCTCGGCCAGCTCAAGGACGTGCCGGACGAGCGGCGCGGCGCCGCTTTCGTCTCCGCCGCCGCCCTGGTCCTCCCCGGCGGCGAGGAGGTCGTGGTGCGCGGCGAATGGCGCGGCACCATCATCCGCGAGGAACGCGGCACCAACGGCTTCGGCTACGACCCGATCTTCGTGCCCGAGGGCGAGACCCGGACTTCGGCGGAGCTGTCCCCGGAGGAGAAGGACGCCGACTCCCACCGGGGCCGGGCACTCCGCCTGCTGCTGCCGCACCTGCGGGGGCTGGCGGGCTAGTCCGCTCGCGGACCTTCCTCGCGAACCCGGTCCAGAGTGATCTCCACGCCCGAACCGGCGAGCGGCGACAAGTGCGGTTCGTCGGGCACGTCGGTGAGTGAAACCCCCTCGCAGAACCACCACCGATCATCCCGAAGCCCGCGGTGTCCGGACAACCACGCTCGGCGACCGGGTGTGACGATGCCCGCCCCGGGCTGAAGCCGACTCGTTCAAGAAGCTAACTTTCCGAGTCGTGTTGACCGAATGGTTCGAGCCCGTGGTGCTGGTGGTCGTCGGCTTCCTGTCGGGGGCGATCAACGCGATCGCCGGCGGCGGGTCCCTGCTGGTCTTCCCGGCGCTGCTGGCGACCGGGATGACGCCGCTCGTCGCCAACGTGACCAACTCCGTGGCGCAGGGACCCGGGTTCGTGGGGGCCGCGCTGAGCCAGCGGGAGGACCTGGGCGGCAACCGGCCGCGGGTGGTCACGACCTCGATCGCAGCTGCGGTCGGGTCAGTGCTCGGCTGCGTGCTGCTGATGGTGCTGCCCGGTTCGGTGTTCGACGCCGTGGTGCCGGTGCTCGTGGGGCTCTCGGCGCTGCTGATGGCGTTCCAGAACACGATCCGCAGATGGCTCGGCAACCCCGACCCCACCGCGCCGGACCGAACGACGATGCTGACCGTCGGGATCTTCTTCGCCTCGATCTACGGCGGGTACTTCGGCGGCGCGCGCAGCGTGATCTTCATCGCGATCCTGGTGCTCGCGGCCAACGACACGATGCGCAGGCTCAACGCCCTCAAGAGCTGGCTCGGGCTGATCGGCAGCGCCGTCACCTTCTTGGTGTACGCGCTGATCGCACCGGTGGACTGGGTGGCGGTGCTGATGCTGGCGCCGACCACGGTGCTCGGCGGCTGGGTCGGCGGCAAGCTCGCGCAGCGGATCCCGGCGACCCTCCTGCGCTACGTGGTGGTCGTCATCGCCGCGGGCGTCGCGGTGTACATGGCGATGGACTGGCTGGACTGATCCACCGGTGCCTGGCCTGCGTCGCCAGTGCCCCGGCCGGCGCGAGGGTGTCTCACTCGCTCGCTCGCGCGCACGGAGCGGTGCGACTGGGCGCGGGGCCGGGTCGGGGCACCCGCCGGGTAGGTGCCCACTGGGCCGGTCCGGTCAGACTCCGAGGTCCTTGCGCAGCCGATCGACGTGGCCGGTGGCCTTGACGTTGTAGAGCGCCTTGGCGATCTTGCCCTCCGGGTCGACGACGAAGGTCGAGCGGATCACGCCCTGCACCGTCTTGCCGTAGTTCTGCTTCTCGCCGAAGGCGCCCCACGCCGTCATGACCGACTTGTCCTGGTCGGCGAGCAGCGGGAAGGTCAGGCCCTCGGCGTCGCGGAACGCCACCAGCTTCTCCGGCTTGTCCGGGGAGATCCCCAGGACGTCGAAGCCGGCGTCGTTGAGCACGGCCAGGCTGTCGCGGAAGTCGCAGGCTTCCTTGGTGCAGCCCGGCGTGCTCGCGGCGGGGTAGAAGTACACGACCACCGAGCGGCCGCGGTAGTCCGACAGGCTGACGGTCTTGCCGTCGGCGTCGGGGAGGGCGAACTCGGGCGCGGTGTCCCCGGCGGAAAGTCGTTGCTGTTCGGTCATGCCCCCGACGCTAGCCGACCGGTCAGGGCCCGAAGACGCCCGTCCCACCGACCGGTCAGGGGCTGAGGACGCCCGTCCCACCGGCCGGTCAGGGCTCGACGACGCCCATCCCGCCGGCCGACTCCATCGGCACGGCGACGCCGGCGGACTCCACCGGCACCGAGTGCGACACCGACACGGGAGGTAGCGGTGTGGACGCCTCCCTGCTGCTCGCCGCGAGGAACCCACCCACCAGGACGCCGGCCACGGCCGAGGCGGTCACGCACATCGCACAGATCGTGTACAGGCGGATGCTCACCGCTGAATCCCTTTCCGAGAAATCGTTTCAATCGAACGGAACGGCGAGGAGGTGACGTCTCTAGAGAGGTCCTGGCCACCTCCGGACAGCTTGAAGATCGAACCAAGCTCGCCGGGCGTTACGCCGTTGCGCCGAAAGAGTTCGACTTGCGGGCCGCGGGCACCGCGCGTAGACGTCAGGGGGGTCCACGCCCGTCGGACGCCGCGGAGGACCGCCATGCCCACAGTCGCCGACCAGTTCATCGAAGTGCTCGTGCAGGCGGGTGTCCGGCGCATCTACGGCATCGTCGGCGACAGCCTGAACCCGGTGGTCGACGCGGTGCGCCGCAGCGGCGACATCGAGTGGGTGCACGTGCGCCACGAGGAGACCGCCGCGTTCGCCGCGGGCGCCGAGGCGCAGCTCACCGGTCGCCTGGCGGTGTGCGCGGGCAGTTGCGGGCCGGGCAACCTGCACCTGATCAACGGGCTTTACGACGCGCACCGCAGTGGGGCGCCGGTGCTCGCGCTCGCCTCGCACATCCCCACGCCGCAGATCGGGACCGCGTTCTTCCAGGAGACCCATCCCGAGCAGATCTTCAGCGAGTGCAGCCACTTCTGCGAGCTGCTGTCGCAGCCGGAGCAGATGCCGCGGCTGCTGCGCAGCGCGATGCAGGCCGCCGCGGGCAGGCGCGGGGTGTCGGTACTGGTGCTGCCGGGTGACATCGCCGAGCGGCAGGTGGCCAACCCCACCGGGACCGGCACCGTCGACTGCGAGCCGCCGACCGTCGTACCGCCCGAGGACCAGATCCGGGAGCTGGCGGACTCGCTGAACCGGGCCGAGCGGGTGATGTTGTTCTGCGGCGCGGGAACGCGCGGCGCCCACAGCGAGGTCATGCGGCTGGCGGGCAAGCTCAACGCGCCGGTCGGGCACGCCCTGCGCGGCAAGGAGTGGATCCAGTACGACAACCCGTTCGACGTCGGGATGAGCGGCCTGCTCGGCTACGGCGCCTGCCACGAGGCGATGCACAAGGCCGACAGGGTCGTGCTGCTGGGCACCGACTTCCCGTACGACAACTTCCTGCCACAGGCCCGGACGGTGCAGGTCGACATCGAGCCCACGCACCTGGGCAGGCGCACGGCGCTGGACTTCGCCGTGCTGGGCGACGTCGGCGAGACGATCCGCGCGGTCCTGCCGCTGGTGCGGCAGAAGACCGACCGCTCGTTCCTGGACCGGATGCTCAAGGAGCACGCGGACCTGCTCGAGCGGGTCGTGGACGCCTACACCCGCAACGTCGAGAACCAGGTGCCGACCCACCCCGAGTACGTCGCCGACATCCTCGACGACGTCGCCGCCGAGGACGCGGTGTTCACAGTGGACACCGGGATGTGCAACGTGTGGGCCGCGCGCTACATCTCGCCCAACGGCAGGCGTCGCGTCCTGGGGTCGTTCGTGCACGGCTCGATGGCCAACGCGCTGCCGCAGGCCATCGGCGCGCAGTGCGCGGACCCGCGGCGCCAGGTGATAGCGATGGCCGGCGACGGCGGGCTGTCGATGCTGCTTGGCGACCTGCTCAGCCTGCGCACGCACCGGCTGCCGGTGAAGGTGGTGGTCTTCAACAACTCGTCGCTGGGCATGGTGAAGCTGGAGATGCTGGTCGACGGGTTGCCCGACTTCGGCACCGACCACGACCAGGTCGACTTCGCCGCGCTGGCCTCGGCCGCGGGAATCCCGGCGGTGCGGGTGGAGAAACCGGGCGAGGTGCGCGACGCGCTGGGGGAGATGCTGCGGCGGCCGGGCCCTGCGCTGGTCGACGTGGTCACCGACCCCAACGCACTGTCGATCCCGCCGCGCATCACCGGAACCCAGGTGAAGGGCTTCGCGCTGGCGGTCAGCCGCACGGTGCTTTCCGGCGGAGTGGGGAAGATGGTGCAGCTCGCTCGGAGCAACCTGCGCAACGTCCCGCGGTGATCCTGTGCCGTGCCGCGGTGACTAGGTCCGATGTGCAGCTTTGAGCCTGGACAACGTTGTGCCGCGGCTGAACCAGTCCGATGTGCCGGGGGTGAACCAGTCCGAGATGTCGGGGTGGATCGGTCCGATGTGTCGGAGTCGAGGCGCCCGATTTCCCGTAGTGACGGAAATTACGGCTGCGCCGTTCGGTTGGTAGCGCTTCGCCGCACGCTTGTTGATCACTTATCGTGCCGTAGTTGGCGAAGGGTGACTCGATGGTGACGCAGGGTTGGCGGGGGTGGACACTGGGATCATGACAGTGAGTCCCACCGTGCGCCGTCGACGCCTCGCCGCGGAGTTGCGCAGGCTCCGGGCCCTGGCCGAGGTCACCCAGCAGCAGGCGGCCGCCCACCTCGGATGTACCCAGGCCAAGATCGGCCGGTTCGAGACCGCGAAGCGCTCGCCGTCGGTCGGCGACGTGTCCGCGCTCCTCGACTTCTACGCCGTGGAGGGAGCTGAAAGGGACCAGCTGATCAACCTCGCCCGCGACGCGCGAAAGCGCGGCTGGTGGCACTCCTACAGCGATGTGCTCCCGGAGTGGTACGAGACCTACGTGGGATTGGAAGCCGAAGCTTCCTCAATTCACACCTACGAGTCCGAGGCCATTCCGGGGCTGCTGCAGACGCCCGAATATGCTTTCGCGTTGACAAAAGCGACACTCATTCGGGCGGACGAGTCGGAGATAACCCGAAGAGTCGATCTGCGGATTAAGCGGCAGCAGCGAGTCACCGGCCCCAACCCGCTGGAGCTGTGGGTCGTGGTGGGCGAGGTGGCGCTGCGGCGCTGCGTCGGTGGCCCGGGCGTGCTGCGCAGGCAGTTGGAGCACGTGCTGAAGCTGGTGGAGCAGCCGAATGTGACGCTGCAGGTGATGCCGCTGGACGCCGGTGCGCATCCGGCGCAGGCTGGTCCATTCGTGATACTGCGCTACTCCAATCATGTGGACCCCGACGTAGTTTATTTGGAAACCCACGTGGGTGGTCTCTACCTCGAAAGGGAGATCGAGCTGTCCAACTACGTGATGATGATGGACCATCTACGCGCACATGCGATAGACCCTGAGGGGTCTATTCAACTCATCAACGAGCGCATAGGAGAGCTGTAGATGGAATACATCACCGACTGGCGCACCAGCACCCGGACCCAGGGTCAGGGGCAGTGCGTCGAGGTCGGATTCGGCGCCCAGCGGGTCGGTGTCCGCGACACCAAGAACCGCGCCGGAGGTCACTTCACGGTGGCTTCCCGGCGGTGGCAGGAGTTCGTCAGCGGGGTGAAGCGCGGGATCTTCGACGCCTGACCGCCGTGGTGGCTCCGCTGTTCGGGGGAGCGGAGCCCTACCCGGACACCGGCGTACGCGCTCCGGCGCTTTGTCTTGGTAGCAACCGGATTCGCCAGATGCGGGCGGGAAGTCGGCCATCGAGCCCACCGATGACGACGTACCGGCGGCGTAAGCCACGTGCCGGATGCACGAACGTCGCAGCAGACTCCGAAAGCGAACGCCGGAACCCGCCGCCGAGCCGATGCGGGTTCCGGCGCAAGGAGCACGAATGTGGAGTCCGGCGAGCGGAGCAACAATGCGCAGTCAGGCGCCGGAAGGTCTTCAGTTGCCAGAGGTTCGCCCCTCGAGGAACGGTTCCAGCAAGCCTGGTACGGCTTCGGCGGCGACGCCGAGACCGTCGGATGTGTGGACGTCGGGCATCTTGTAGGCGCCCGATCCGGCGGCGGTGATGGCCGCGACGGTGACGAGATCCGAACGTCGTTGGAACAGCGACTGCCTGACGCGCCAGCCGATGATTCCGTCGCGCTGCAGGGCCACCGTCCGGCGGACGCCGGTGCCGCGGCGCACGACCAGATAGCGGTCGCCGAGCCGGTGGCCCAGGCTGCGGTATGCGTCGGAGCCCACCGCGAAGGCGACAGCCGCCCCGGCGGCGGCGACCGCGAGCACTGTCCACATCGGTATCCAGCCCAGCGCCGCGAACACCGCGAGTGCTGCGACGAGCGGCAGCAGCGCGAACAGCGCCCACGTGACGCGGCGACGACGGGCCACGCGCGGGTGTGCCCGCAGCTTACCGTTCGCCGGCGGCTCGGCTTCGCGCAGCACGACGGCCGAGACCCGTTGCGCCTCCGCCAGCGGCGCCGGCGGCAGCAACGTCTTGTTCTCGGTTCCCTTGCCGTCCTTCGCCGCGCTCAGGCCGGTCGCGACCGCGTTCGTGCGGGCACCGCCCGCCCAGCGCAGCACCAGCGGTTCGGAGATCTCGACACCGCGCAGCCTGCCCTCCTCGAGCGAGACCGAGCGGGTGGTGAGCAGACCGCGACGCACCCGCAGCGTCGTGTCGTGCTCGCGGGTCAGCCGGAAGCCCCACCACATCTCGACCGACAGCAGCAGCGCACCGAGCATGCCGGTGGCCAGCGCCACCAGCGCACCGCCGCTGATCGTCATCCACAGCGGGAACCGCTCCAGCTGCTCGAGGATGGTCTGGAACACGCCGAACTCGACGAGCACTTCGCGGAACGACCCGAACGCCGAGGCGATCGCACCCCAGACGATGGCGGCGAGCGACACCGTCAGCGCGCCGTAGCCCAGCCACGCCGGGTTGAGCGCGGCGAGCAGGCCGTCGGTCACCTGCGCGGTGGGCGAGGCCGTCGACTGGCGCTGCGGCGAGTGCAGTAGTTCCCGTCGCAGGGCCTCCGCGCGGTGCACCGGGATGGCGTCCAGCTTCAGCTCGGCGTTCTCCCCGCTGGACTGCCCGGTGCCGATCTTGACCACGGCGAGGCGGAACACGCGGTGGACGGGATCGGAGGTGAGGTCGACCGCGCGGATGCGGTCCCGCGGGATCCAGCGGTGGCTGCGCGACAGGACGCCCTTGCGCAGTTCGAACCGCTCGTCGGTCACCCGGTACGAGGTGACGTACCAGTCGTAGGCGGCGCCGCCGCAGAGCAGCAAGGCGATGGCGACCCAGATTCCAGCGGTGGTCAGCAGCGCTCCCGCACTCGCCCGGGACACCAGCATGACCGCCAGGGTCGGGATCAGCGGGGCCAGCACGAGGATCACGGTGACGAACACCGTTCTGGCGTCGAGCCGGTGCCACGCGGCGGTGAGGTCGTCGGGGCTACCCGACTGCGTTGACGACGTCGGCTGCTGGGGCGTGGCCGAGCGGTGCGAGGGCGGAGAGTGGTCGTGGTCCGCGGGTGTCATGTCGCATCACCCGGCGTCGCCTGGGTTGTGGCGGTGAGCTGCTGGACGAGGTCTACGGCGACCTGGCGGTCGAGACCTTCGATGGTGAGCGGCCCGGCCGCGGACGCGGTGGTGACGGTGACGCTGGAGAGGTCGAACATCTGCTGGAGCGGCCCGCGCACGGTGTCCACGGTCTGGATGCGGGACATCGGCGCGACCCGCCATTCCTGGCTGATCCAGCCCGCGGCCGTGTAGACGGCGTCGTCGGTGGTCTCCCAGCGATGCACCCGGTAGCGCCACCTGGGCATCACGAGCACGTACGCGATGCCCAGGACGGCGACGACCGCCAGCGCCAGCAGGAGCCAGAAGCGGGCAGGCGTGATGAAGAAGGCAGCGACCGCGAGGGCCACCACCGGCACGGCGACCGCCAGCAGCGCCTGCACGGTCCAGCAGGAGACGGCACGTCGGTCGACGCGATGGCGGGGCGGGCGCAGCCGCAGTTCTCCGGCTTGCCCGGTCGGTTCGGCGGTCACCATGGCCTACTTTCTCGTGGTTTCTCAGGTCATTGTTGCAGCGGGAGGCGGGCGTTCACCGTGGTTCACGTACACGAGCCCGGGTGGACAGACGCCGCAGCGTCTGGCGCGGGCGACTTGCCAGTGCCCGCCGGAGGTGGCACCGGGCTCCACAGCTCCGGTACAGCCGGAGCGATATGCCGACCGGCCGTTGGACGTAGGCGGTCGGGTCGCACCCCCTGAACCGACCCGACCGCCCAATCCCACCCCCGCTTGAGGACCCGCCCCGGCTCCAGCAGGAGCTGGAGTGGAGCGCCCGCCAGGGAACGTCGGAACACAGGTGTGGCGCCGAACCACGTCCCGCGGCGCATGCATCCGGTACCGGCAGCGGGGACGGAAGTCACAAGTGACGCAGCCTTGGCCAGATGACCTCCCAACGCTCCTGCTTCCCGGTGAGCAGCCACACGGGCTGTTCGCCGGACCCGACCTGTTCCACCCGGGCGAAGTACCGGGGCAAACCGCCGAGGTCGGAGCCGACGTAGAGCACGTGTTCGGTTTCCTCACCCGGAGGGTCGAAGTAGCCGTAGCCGCGGTGGAGGCTGTAGGTGTTCGGCAGCCCGGCATGCGTTCCGCTCACGTCGAGGATGGCGGCCTGGATGTAGGTCTTGCCCAGGATCGCGGTGCGCGACCGCATCTCCGCAGGTAGCGACTGGTACGCGGCGGCGGTCTCCTTCGTCAGGTCGCCGGCCAGGCCGAACTGGGCCCACGCCTGCGCGGAGAACGCCGACACCATGGCGATGGCGCAGGCGCCGGCGGCCGACAGCGCGAACGCGGGCCACGCCACCCACCGCAGCCGCGTGCGCCCGCGCTCCCGACGGCGCTGGAGTCCGACCGCGCCCGCCGCGAGCGCGACTCCGTAGATGCTGACCAGGTAGTAC
Source organism: Saccharopolyspora erythraea (assembly GCF_018141105.1). NCBI lineage: Bacteria > Bacillati > Actinomycetota > Actinomycetes > Pseudonocardiales > Pseudonocardiaceae > Saccharopolyspora > Saccharopolyspora erythraea. The sequence goes on from NZ_CP054839.1 coordinate 1,304,390, forward strand.
GGGCGGGCCGCGGTGGCGAGGAACAGCACGTACAGCAGCACGACCGACACGCCGAAGAACCGGTACGCGCGCAGCTCGGCGGCGGTGAGCAGCCGCCACACCCCGAAGCACAGGAGGAAGGCACCGGCGACCCCGGCGAACAGCACCATGTTGCGCGCGGTGCCGATCCTGCCACCGGAAAGCATCGGCGACTCGCTCACGACGGCGCCCGCCATCCGCAACTGCGGCCAGTCGTGGGCCGCCTGCCACAGCAGGGTGGGGAACGCGACCAGCAGCGCGATACCGACGCCCGCCCACAGCATCGGCCGGCGCAGCAGGCTTCGGGGGCCGAACACGAGGACCGAGCAGAGCAGGGCCGCCGCGAAGGCGAAGACCTGGAACTTCGTCTGCGCCGCGACTCCGGCCGCGCCACCCAGCGCGAGCAGCAGCCGGTCGTCGGCGCGTCCCTCGCCGTGCAGCCGGACCCAGCGGACGAGTAGCCAGCTCATCAGCAGCCACAGCGGTGGCTCGAGGGTGTAGGGCGTCACCCAGTGCCCGACGAACGCGGCCCAAAGCCCGGTCGCGGCGGCGGCCGCGGCGATGACCTGCGCCCTGCGGTCGGCACCGAGCTCGCGCGCGATCAACGCGGTGAGCACGACCGTGGCCGCGGACGCCAGCGCGGCGGGCAGCCGCAGCAGCGGCAGCCAGTCCGGCGCGATCCAGTCCATCGCGCGGGCGAGCAGCGGAGCGACCGGTGGCTGGTCGGCATACCCCCAGTCCGGGTGGTACCTGCCCACGGCGAGCATGTAGACCTCGTCGATCCAGTAGCCGCCGAACGGGCTGATCGCCACGTGGACGGCCGCGACCACCGCCGCGATCGAGAGCACCGGCCACCAGCCCGGCGGCCACAGCCGCGCGTGCGCCGGTGGCGAGGTGCCGGGCTCGCCGGGAGTGGCCGCCGGCTCCACCGTCGTCTGGTTCATCTGTCCCCCAGTCGTCGAAAGGTCGCTTCCGATCAAACCGTCGCGGGAGATGCCTCTGCTACGGCGCAACGTCGTGACCTGGGGCGTCGAAGGTCTGCATTCCGCGAACGGACTGCGACTTTCGTAGTGAGATGGCGGTCCGGAAGGAGCGTTTCCGGCGGTCAGCGCCCCACGCCGGACTACCGTGTGCCATGTGAAGCGCCCCCTCTGGCGGCTGCTCTGGAACTCCAGGCGCGAGGCCGTTTTCGACATCGCCCTCGTCGCCGCCCTGGAGGTGGTCGGGCGGCTGCTGCTGCACCTGTTCCCCGAACAGATCCCCCCGCAGAGCTACGAGTGGATCGGCGGCCGGGACGTCAGTGCCGTGCTGACGGACCTGACGTGCCTCCTGCTGCTGGCCAGGCGCCGGTTTCCGCTGCTGCTGATGTCCTTCTTCAGTGCTCTGACGCTGGCGCAGGTGCTGCTCGTGAGCTACGGACCGGGGCCGCTGCTGCCGCTGAACGACTACGCGGACCCGTGGATCCCGGGCGAGCTGCCGTGCGTGGTCTACGGCGTCGTCGTCTACCCGGCCACCAGGTTGAAGCGGCTGGTGGGCTGGAACCTCATCGCGCTGGTGATCTTCCTGGCGGCCAGGCTCTGGAACGACCCGCCGGTGGAGCTGCTCGCCAGCGCGTTCCTGCTCACGGCCTTCCCCGCCGTACTGGGCCTCTACGTCGGGGCCCGCCGCAGGCTGGAGGGAGCCCTGCGCGACCGGGCCGAACGCGCCGAACGGGAGCAGCACCTGCTCGCCGAGCAGGCCAGGGCCGACGAGCGGGCGAGGCTCGCGGCGGAGATGCACGACGTCGTCACGCACCGGGTGAGCCTGATGGTGCTGCAGGCAGGGGCGCTGGGGGTCGCGGCCAAGGACGGGCAGACCCGGGAGGCCGCCGAGCAACTGCGCGCCAGCGGCTGTGAGGCGCTCGCCGAGCTGCGTGACCTGGTCGGGGTGCTGCGCCGGGCGCCGGAGGAGGAGCCCGAGTACGAGGATCCGGAGACGACCGCGGTGCCCGACCTCGCCGACCTGATCAGCCGCTCGGAGGCGGCCGGGGTACCCGTCGAGCTGGTCGAGGAGGGCGACTACGCCCGCGTTTCCCCCGCGGTCGGCCGCACCGCGCACCGCGTCGTGCAGGAAGCGCTGACCAACGTCTACAAGCACGCCCCCGGCTCGCAGGTTCGGGTCGACGCCGTCTACGGCGAGCGGGTGCGGCTGACAGTCCGCAACACCGCATCGCCGCACCAGCCCAGCGCCGATCTGGCGGGCAGCGGCTCGGGCACTGGGCTGCTCGGGCTGCGCCAGCGGGTCGACCTGGTGGGTGGCACGTTGCGGGCGGGCGCGATGGCCGACGGCGGGTTCCAGGTCGATGTGATACTGCCGGCGTACGTGCCGACCGCGGAGGCCGCCGATGAGTGATCCGATCCGCGTCGTCGTGGTCGACGACGAGCCGATGGTGTGCGCGCACCTGCGCACGATCCTCGGCTCGGCGGAGGACGTCGAGGTCGTCGGGGACGCGCAGGACGGCGCCGCCGGGGTCGAGGCGGTGGTCCGGCTGCGGCCCCGCGTCGTGCTCATGGACCTGCGGATGCCCGGCGTCGACGGCCTCACCGCGATCGAGCGGATCGCCCAGCTTCCCGAGGCACCGGCCGTGGTGGCGCTGACGACCTTCGACGCCGACCAGTACGTGCTCCGCGCGCTGCGGGCAGGCGCGTCCGGGTTCCTGGTCAAGTCGACGCCGCCGGAAGACCTGATCGGCCTGGTGCGAGTCGCCGCGGACGGCCACACCGTGCTCTCGCCCGAAGCGACCCGCAGGCTGGTGGCCGCGTCGGCCGACGAGCACGGCCAGCGCGCGAGCGCCCTGGTCAGCGACCTCACCGAGCGCGAGCGGGAGGTGCTGGCGTGCCTGGGGGAGGGGCTCTCCAACGCGCAGATCGCCGAACGGCTGTTCCTCTCGGAGGCGACTGTGAAGGGGCACGTGTCGCGGACCATGACGAAGCTGCGCTGCACCAACCGCACGCAGGCGGGCCTGCTGGCGTACGACGCGGGGCTCGTGTCGCGCTGAGGGTCGAGTAGCTCGTCCACTTCGGACTCTGGTGGTCGGACCAGGTGGCCGTTCGCGGGCGGTGCCCGCAGGGATGGTCAAATGCCTGCTCACGCGCGGTGCGCGGCGAATCGGGATGGCGGTGATGAGCGGCCCGCGGCCGTCCGGCTCATTTCGGAATGCGGAAGAATGACCCGTCCGAAGGTTGTAGTCCGACCAGTTCAATGATCCAGTCGGGCGGCTCGGCCGAACGGCTCTGGAATATTCCATCCGGGATCAGATAGACCGGAAGTGGCACGTTCCCACGTGTGGCTGTCGGGGCCTCGGGAACGTGCCTGCCGCGGTACGGGGACCGCGGCCAACCCGCGGTCGGCGCGAACGGCAGCGGATTGGAGGTGTCTCCGGTGCGATCGGGGCGCGCCGGAGACACCTCTGAGCGGGCGGAAAGCGTTCGCTCCCACCCGGCTTCTGGTCGCGGTTGCTCCGGCTCGGGTGGTGCAAATGCCCGCCTCGGCTCCGGTGACGATCGCGCCCGCTCCGGCTCGGGTGGTGCTCGTGTCCGCTCTGGCTCGGGTGGTGTTGACGCCTGCTTCGGCTCGGGTGACGCTTGCGCCTCGGATCGGCGGTGCTTGCGCTGGAGCGGGGCGCTGCATCGCGTGCGTGCCGCTGGTGCTTGCCGCAGAGCAGTGCTTTCGCGCGGCTTCGAATCCGAACGCTCCTACTTTGGACTTAGCGGTCGCTTTCCGATGCGCGCGAATGGCTTCTGCGCGAGGCGGGAATCGCGGCCGCTCCGCGGTAGATGTGTGGCGGCGCCGGAGTAGTCCGCATGGGCGCACTTGGGCCGATGCCGTTCCCTGCCCGACCGTTACTTTCCGCCGTCCCGCAACAGGTTTCCGGTTGTGTCCCGCCGCTGGTAACACTCGCGCGCGACGTCTCCGGCCAGTGTGGCGAACTGCGCTTTTTATGGCTTATCTACTGGTAAACGGCAATTTTTCGAGCTTTTGGCCGCCGTGTCCCGCCGATTATGGTTCGGTCGATCGGTTGCTGTGCGTAGCAGCCTCCGCAGGTTCTGGGGCCCCGGTGCGGGATGGGTTCCGGGGCACGACAGACAAGGAGAGCACCATGATCCGTGGCTCACGTCGGTTGGCCCGGCTGGCCGGGGTTACCGCAGTCGCCCTCTCGGCGTTCGCCGCGGCGTCGGTCGCCAACGCGACGCCGGCGCCGCCCTCGGACGACCTCGGTACCTTCATCGTCGGCGGCGAGGACGCCAACGTCGGGGACCACCCGTTCACCGTCGCGCTGGTGACCCCGGACGGGCAGCAGTTCTGCGGCGGCACCCTCGCGGCCCCGAACAAGGTCGTCACCGCCGCGCACTGCACCGTCGGTTCGCAGCCCGCCGACATCAACGTCGTCAGCGGCCGGACCGTGATGAGCTCCAGCGAGGGCACCGTCTCCAAGGTCACCAACGTCTGGGTGCACCCCGAGTACCAGGACGCCGCGCAGGGCTTCGACGTCTCGGTGCTGACGCTGGAGGCCCCGGTCCAGGAGGCCCCGATCGAGCTGGCCAAGGCCGACGACGCGGGCTACGCGCCGGACACCCAGGCCACCATCCTCGGCTGGGGCAACACCAGCGAGGGCGGCCAGCAGGCCGACCACCTGCAGAAGGCGACCGTCCCGGTCAGTTCGGACGACACCTGCAAGCAGGCCTACGGCGAGTACAACCCCGACGCCATGGTCTGCGCCGGTGTGCCGGAAGGCGGCGTGGACACCTGCCAGGGTGACTCGGGCGGCCCGATGGTCGTCGACAACAAGCTGATCGGCGTCACCTCCTGGGGCGAGGGCTGCGCCCGTCCGGGCAAGCCCGGCGTGTACGCCCGCGTCGGCGCGTACTACGACGTGCTGATGGAGCAGATCAACGCCGGTGCGGTCAGCGCTCGCTGATCTGGACCGCGTGCGGGGCGGGCCTTGCGGGGTCCGCCCCTTTCTGCTGTCCGGGGCCGGAATCAGCGATCGCGGAGCGAATTTTCCCGGCAGCGCGAACGCCCGTTGCTGCGAAACGCAGTTCAGCAGTCACCGCTGCGCGGCGTCGTACCTGCGGAGGCCGTCGTGGATGAGCCACTGGCCGAGCGTGTAGGTGGCCATCACGCCCGCGTCGGCGGCGCGGTGCCACTTCTCGGCCAGCGCGAAGCGGGCGAGCGCGAGCAGCGTGTCGGACGCGACGAACGTCGCCGCGCCGACCACCACCCGGCCGGATCCGGGACCGCGCAGCGCCGTCGCCGTCGCGGCCATCGTGCCGATGGTGACCGCGTACGCCTGCACCGGGCGGCGCAGCGGACCGGCCATCCTGCCGAAGGTCCGCATGGTGACCGCCGTGCACGCCGCTACCGGGAGCACGTGCAGCAGCTTCGGCCTGCCACCGCGGGCGGCGAAGCTGCCCGCGTACGCGACGTGGGCGCCGAGGAATGAGCCGAGGCCCACGAGGAAGGCGCGGTCGTCGTCGCGCAGCAGGGCGATGTCACCCGCCCACGACCCGGCGAGTCCGAGCAGCGGTCCCGTCGCGCCCGGGCGTTGCTCGGCGGCCAGCACCGGCATCAGCGCGGTCTTGGTGACCCGCCGCGCACGCGACCTGCCCAGCAGCGCCATTGCGGTATCGGTCGCGGCCGCCAGCGCGAACAGTCCCCGCACCTCGCATCGCCTCCTCCGGTCGGGATCGCGGTCGAGCCTACGCGGGCTGCCGGCCGCGGACGGGCATCGCAGCAGAAGCCCAGCACGCCAACGCACCGGCCCGTTTCGGCCGCCAAGACACGGAATCTGACCCCGTTCGGCCGTCACGCCACCGCATCTGCCCCGTTCGGCCGCCAGGACACGGCCGCCGCCCCATTCGGCCGCCGCACCACAGCCTCAAGTTGTCGCACCACAGCCCCGGGCAGGCGCACCACAGCGCGGCCACGCGGACGCTGCGGCCCGCGACACGACACCGGAACCCGCACGAAATTCGCCGCAAACCGATCACGATCGGTCGTCACAACCCCGCGCTTTCGGACCATCACTCCACGCGATCCGGCGCGTAATCTCCGACCGGAGAGCCAACCAGGAGGTGTCATGCCCCTTTCGCTTCCGGTCATCTCGACAGAGGTGCGCCAGGCGCTGGACGCGGGACGTCCGGTGGTGGCGCTGGAGTCGACGATCGTCACCCACGGCCTGCCCCGCCCGCGCAACCTCGCGGTCGCCCTCGACGCCGAGCGGCAGTTGCGGGACTCCGGGGTGGTGCCGGCGACGATCGGGGTGGTCGCCGGGACCCCGACCGTCGGCCTCACCGGGGAGCAGATCGAGGAGCTGGCCGCCGACGAGGCAGCGGTCAAGATCAGCACGCGGGACCTGCCGGTCGCGGTCGCCCGGGGCACCAGCGGCGGCACGACGGTCGCCGCGACGGCTTTCCTGGCGCGCAAGGCCGGCATCCGGGTGTTCTCGACCGGCGGTCTGGGCGGCGTGCACCACGGCGCGGCGACCACCTTCGACGAGTCCGCCGACCTGGTGACGCTGGCATCGACACCGCTGGTGCTGGTCAGCGCGGGTGCGAAGTCCATCCTGGACCTCGCCGCGACGCTGGAACGGCTGGAGACGCTGAACATCCCGGTGGTCGGCTACCGGACGCGGCGCTTCCCGGGGTTCTACGTCGCCGACTCCGGACACGACCTGGAGCACTCGGTCGACACCCCGCAGGAGGTCGCGGAGCTGGCCGAGGCGCGCGACGCGCTGGAGCTGCGATCGGCGCTGCTGGTGGCCAACCCCATCCCTCCCGAGCGACAGCTCGATCCGGAGCTGCACCGGCGGGTGCTGGCCGAGGCGTGGGAGGAGGCGGAGCGGCAGGGCATCAGCGGGCACGACTCCACGCCGTTCCTGCTCGACCACATCCGGCGGGCCACCGGCGACCGCAGCCTCGAGGTCAACATCGACGTCTACCACAACAACATCGCGCTGGGGGCGTCGATCGCGCGGGCGATGGCGGGCTGACCACGATGCTCGGAGTGCTGGGCGACCTGGTCGAGGACGTCGTGGTCTGGCTGAACGAGCCGATCAGGGAGACCACCGACACCGACGTGGAGCTGTTCCGGACCCGCGGTGGCAGCGCGGCCAACGTGGCGGCGTTCGCCGCGGACCGGTACCCGACCCGGTTCCTGGGCTGCGTGGGGGCCGACCCGACCGGCGACCGGCTCGTCGCCGAGCTGGCGACCGGCGGCGTCGAGGTGCGCGTGCAGCGGCGGGGCACCACCGGCACCGTCGTGGTCCTGATCGACCAGCACGGTGAGCGCACCATGCTCCCGCACCGCGGGGCGAGCGGCCTGCTGACCGAGATCGACCAGTCGTGGGCGGCCGGCCTGGAGCACCTGCACCTCACCGCGTACTCGTTCACGACCGAGCCGATGCGCTCGGCGGTCGTCGAGTTCGCGCGGCGGCTCCGCGGGCGGGGTGCGACGGTGTCGCTCGACGCTTCGTCGACCGGGCTGCTGCGCCGCTACGGCCCGGGCCGCTTCCGCGAACTGGTCGCCGAGCTGCGCCCGCGCTTCCTGCTCGCCAACCGGGCCGAGGCAGAAGTGCTCGATCTGCCGGAGCGCGCCTGCCGTGACGTGGTGGTAGTGGTGAAGGACGGCGGTCGCCCCACCACCGTGTTCGCACCGGACGAGCCAGCGGTCGAGGTGGACGTGCCACCGGTGCCCATGGTCCGCGACCTCACCGGAGCGGGCGACGCTTTCGCGGCGGGATTCCTGACCGCCTGGCTGCTCGGCGCCGACCCGCGCGCCGCCTGCGTCGAGGGGCACGCCGTCGCGCGCAAGGTGCTCACGACGCCAGGGGCGGGAGGAACCCGATGACGATCCCGGTGGTGCTGGACTGCGACCCCGGCCACGACGACGCGATCGCGATCCTGCTGGCGGGCGCCTCGGACGCGCTGGACCTGCGGGCCGTGACCACCGTAGGTGGCAACCAGTCGCTGGAGAAGATCACGCTCAACGCCTGCCGGGTCCTCACCGTGGCCGGGCTGGCCGAAGTGCCGCTGGCCGCCGGTGCGGCCAAGCCACTGACGCGCCCGCTGCGGGTCGCGGCCGACGTCCACGGCGAGTCGGGGCTCGACGGCCCGGAGTGGCCCGAGCCCACCGCGCGGCCGTTGGAACTCGGCGCGGTGGAGCTGTTGCGCCGCACGATCATCGAGTCGGCCGAGCCGGTGGCGCTCATCGCGACGGGTCCGCTGACCAACGTGGCGACGCTGCTGCTGGCGCACCCGGAGGTCGCGGGCCGGATCCGGGAGATCTCGTGGATGGGCGGCAGCGCGGGCCGCGGCAACGTGACCCCGCTGGTGGAGTTCAACGCCTCCACCGATCCGGAGGCGGCGCGCATCGTGTTCGGCTCGGGGCTGCCGCTGACGATGTGCGGGCTCGACGTGACGCACCAGGCGCTGGTGACGCCGGCGATCGTCGACCGGCTGCGGGCGCTCGGCACGGCTGTCGGCGACATGTCGGTGGAGCTGATGCGGTTCTTCGCGGCCACCTACCGCGAGCTGTTCGGGTTCGAGGGGCCGCCGCTGCACGATCCGGTCGCCGTCGCGCGGGTGGTCGACCCGACGCTGGTGCGCGCCCAGCGGGTCAACGTCGAGATCGAGACCCGGGGCGACTGGACGGCCGGTGCCACCGTGGTCGACCTCGCCGGGCGCACCGGGCGGGAGGCCAACGCCGACGTCGCGCTGGAACTCGACGTCGAGCGGTTCTGGGACCTGGTCGTGGGGGCGATCGCGGTCTACGGGTGAGATCCGGGCGTGCACTGTACGGTTCGAAACCAGCGGGTGTTCGTGCCCGGGACAGGAGGCAGGACAGCGTGATGGCGGAGTCGACCTCCCCCGAACAGGCGGGCACGGGACAGACCGTGGTGAAGTCGGCCGACCGCGCGCTGGGGATCCTGGAGCTGCTGTCTAGGGGCAGGCACCGGCTCAGCGACATCGCCGAGAACCTGCACCTGCCGCTCTCCAGCGTCCACGGCCTGCTCGGCACCCTGGTCCTGCGCGGTTTCGCCGAGTTCGACCCGACCACCCGGACCTACGGGCTGGGACTCAAGGCGTGGACGGTCGGCCAGGGCTACACCGGGCACCGCGACATCGTGGGCATCGCCCTGCCGCTGATGGAGCGGCTGGCCCAGGAGACCGGCGAGACCATCCAGCTCTCCCGCCTGGACGGGACCGAGAACGTCTACATCGCCATCGCCGAGTCGCCGCAGCCGATGAAGCTGGTTTCGGCGGTGGGGATGCGGTTGCCCGCGCACGCCGTGGGGCTCGGCAAGGCGCTGCTGTCGGGTCTGACCGAGGACGACCTGCGGCGCCGCTACGCGGGGCTGGAGCTGCAGCGGTTCACCGCGCACACCGTCCGGGAGCTGCCGGAGCTGCTGGCCGAGATCGAGCGGAGCAGGCAGCGCGGCTACGCCGTCGACGACGAGGAGTACATCATCGGCTGCCGCTGCGTGGCGATGCCGGTCCGCGACCACTCGGGCGACGTCGTCGCGGCGATGTCGGTGTCGGCTCCCACCCCGCGCTGCGGCCCGGACTGGGCGGAGAAGACCCGCGCCCCGCTGTCGGCCGTCGTCGACAGCGTCGAGCAGCAGCTCCGCCGGTAGAACGGCTGGGTACAGCCTCCGCTGGGCCTGGTCCGAGTCCCGTAGTCCGGTCGGCTCTTGCCAGCGCGGGGCCCCTCCGGGGAAGGTCTTGGGATGCCGCCGGGCAGTCCTGGTCTCGGGGGTGCCGCTGGGCACTCCCTCCCGGCCGTGCCAGGACCGGCCGTGCGGCGCCCATCGCGAGACGAAGGAGAAGGATGAGGTTTCTGAGGTTGGGCCCGTCCGGGTCGGAGCGACCCCACGTGGCCGACGAACAGGGCCGGCTGTTCGACCTGGGCCAGATCACCACCGACATCGACGCCGCCTTCCTCGGCGGAGACGGCTTCGAGCGGACGCGGGCGGCGCTGGCCGAAGGCGCGCTGCCCGAGGTCCACGACCCCGCCGACGGCAGCGGCCTGCGGGTCGGCGCCCCGATCGCGCGTCCCGGCGCGGTCCTGTGCATCGGCCAGAACTACGCCGCGCACGCCGCGGAGTCCGGATCGCCGCCGCCGCAGGTGCCGATCCTGTTCCTCAAGCACCCGAACACCGTCGTCGGTCCCTACGACGAGGTGCTGATCCCGCGCGGTAGCACGCGCACGGACTGGGAGGTCGAGCTCGGTGTGGTGATCGGCCGCCGGGCCCGCTACCTCGCCAGCGCGGAGGAGGCGCTGCCCACCATCGCCGGGTTCGTGCTGTCCAACGACGTCTCGGAACGCGAGTACCAGATCGAGCAGTCCGGCGGGCAGTGGTCGAAGGGCAAGTGCCACGAGACGTTCAACCCCGTCGGGCCGTGGCTGGTGCCCGCGGCCGATCTCGGCGACCCGCAGGCGCTGGGCCTGCGGACGTGGGTCAACGGGGAGGTCCGGCAGGACTCCAGCACAGCGGACATGATCTTCGGCGTCGCCGAGATCATCCGCCACCTGTCGCAGTACCTGACGCTGGAACCCGGCGACCTGGTCAACACCGGCACCCCGGAGGGCGTGGCGATGTCCGGGCGGTTCCCGTACCTGGCGCCCGGTGACGTGATGGAGCTGGAGATCGACGGGCTGGGCAGGCAGCGCCAGCAGCTCAAGTCCGCCTGACCGCACGGTTGCGGGCCCGTCGCCGCGCGAGTGGCGCCGGGCCCGCTCTGGCGCGCCGCCGCGGAAATCCGGATGGTGGAAGCATCGGAACCGGCGCCGGAGGAGACATCGTGATCATCGAGAGCGGGCACGTCGCGGTCGTCACGGGAGCCGCGCGGGGGCTCGGCCGCGCGCTCGCGGCCCAGCTCGTCGACAAGGCGGTGTCGGTGGTGCTCGCCGACATCGACGCCGACGCTCTGCGAACGACCGCGGAGGAGCTTGCATCCGGTGGCGGGAAGGTGCTCGCGGTGCCGACCGACGTGCGCGAGCAGAGCGCGCTCGACGTGCTCGCCGAGCGGACCACCGACCACTTCGGACGGATCGACCTGGTCGTCAACAACGCCGGAATCGCCGGCGGCTCGCAGCCGATCTGGGCCACCGGTGCCCGGGAGTGGCGGGAGGTCGTCGACGTCAACCTCTTCGGCGTGGTGCACGGGATCCGGGCGTTCGTGCCGAAGCTGATCGAGGCGGGACGCGGTCACGTCGTCAACATCGCTTCCCTGGCCGGGATCGCGGTGCCCTCGTTCGGCAGCGCCTACGGCGCGAGCAAGCACGCGATCGTGGCGATTTCGGAGAGCCTGCGGGAAGAACTCGACACCGTGGCGACAGCCGAGATCGGCGTCACGGTGGCCTGCCCCGGGGTGATGCGGACCCCGATGGCCGCCGCCCTGTTCGACGAGCGGACGGTCGAGGACGTCGACCTGCCGCCGCACCTCACCGCGGAGCAGGCGAAGGAGATGCGGGCCGCGGCGATGGCCAACGCGGTCGAGCCGGAGCAGGCGGCGAGGCGGATCCTCGACGCGGTGGAGCAGAACCACCTGCACACCCTGCCGAACGGCGATTTCATGAGCATGGCCCGCACGCGCACGGAGGCGATCATGTCCGTGATCCCCGCGCGGTGAGGGCCGGTGCCCGCCGGACTCCCGGCGGCGGGCACCGGCCGCGCTCGGGGTCCGATGTGGCCGGACCCGTCGCTGGTCGTGCGGTCAGCGAGCGAGCTTCATCGCCTTGGCGTAGCGGGTGACCGGCGGCAGCCAGCAGAAGACGATCGCCAGCACGTTGAACAGCCAGGTCGCCATGAGCACGGCCGCGATCGAGTTCGGCGGCATGGCCGCACCGATGAAGATCAGGTGGAAGGCCGCGCCACCCAGCGCCGACAGCGTGATCAGCACCCGCGCCCAGGTGTGGCGGGCCAGGAACGTCCACACCAGCAGCACCGCGGCGCCCACGATCTCGGTGATGGAGAAGAAGTACAGCGAGGCCTCGTAGGCGCTGACGTAGTACTCCCACTCGCCCATGCTCTTGAGCAGTTCCACCGCGCCGTTGGCGACTTCCTCGCTGTTGGTGAGCTGGGCGATCTCCGGTGCGTACTCGTCGACGTTCTCGACGAGCTGGGCCTCGGCCATCGGCCGGCCGCCGACGAAGGCGATGATCGCGGCGACGGCGGGCAGCACCGCCGACAGCCCGGCGAAGATCTTCAGCAGCAGCAGGGCAAGCGGTCGCGCGGGGGGCTGGACGGGCGCACCGGAGTAGCCGGGAGCGGTCTGTGCGTAGGTCATTTCGGTACTTCTCCTTGAGGGGGTGGGTACAACAGCGCCGGCCCGCGTGCCGGACGGCAGCAGGCAGCATCGATCACCGGGAAAGTGATCGCTGGAGCCCACGACGGTTCGCGCCACTGCGCACTGGCGCGCGGCGATGCGGTTTCGCGTGCTCCTCGGCAAAGGAACGTCGCGGCGGCCGTCCGCGACAACACTCCAGACGCGGGACGGCCTTGCCTGGACCCGTGATCGGCGCGACCGTTATCGTTTCGACATCAACCGCTCTCGGGCAGCGCAGATCATTGCATTGTCCCGCAACGCTTTCCAGGGCTTCGGGAAACAATTCCCCAGATAATTTGATCTGACGTGGGGATCAGTCCGGGGGTCTACACTCCGAGTCCGCTGGACCCGAAAGCGAGAAGACCATGCCGTTATCCGGACCCCTCAGGCTGCCGTCAGGGGACGGCAGGAGCAGGCTGCTGCAGATCTCCGCCCCGCTGCTGGACACCACAATGGACCAGTTGCGGACGTTGCTCGTGGTGTACGAGGAGGGCACCGCGCTGGCCGCGGCACGCGCACTGGGCAGGGAGCAGTCCAGCGTGCAGAAGCAGCTCGACACGCTCAACCGCAACTTCCGCAGGCTGTGCGGTGAGGCGCTGGTGATCAAGCAGGGGCGCGGCAAGAAGGTTCTGTTCACCGGGAGCGGGCTGGCCTTCGTCGAGACAGCGCGCAGGACGCTGGGTGACTGGCTCGACGGAATAGACGAATCCCGCCGCCTTCTCGGCGAGACGCTCACTGTCGGTACCACTCGTTTCACGCTCGGTTTCCTCGCCAATGCCGCCGAGCACATCGGTGCCGAATTCCAGGAACGCGGAATTGAGCTGAAGATCGTGCACCTGCGGACCCGAGACCTGCTGACCGCATTGCGGGACAAGCAGGTCGACCTGGTCTGCGGAAGCGCGCTGGCCCGCTCCGGCGACGACGAGGGCCTGGCGCCCTACGACGTCATGGAGTGGCGCCGAAGTGGGCTGTCGCTGGTGACCAACCTGCCGGAGAGCCCGTTGCTGGGCGCGTCGGTCGGGGCGAGCGAGCTGCCGACGCTGCCGCTGGTGATCCCGGCCAGCGGACTGATCTCGGGATTCCTCGGCGGCTGGTTCGGCGCCGAGTACCGCGGCAGGCTCGACATCGCGGCCGAGATCGACGACGTCCGCTACGGGTTCGAGCTGCTGCGCTCGGACCTGCTGCAGGCGTGCATGCTCGTCACCCAGGGCATCGGCGAGGCCGCCGACGACGGCAGGATGCCGGAGGGCCAGGGGCTGCGCACCGTGGAGCTGGTCAACGACCTGGAGCCGAAGCTCGAGGTCCTGGTGGGCGCGTTCACCCGCCGCGGCGAGCGCCCGGGTTACGACGACGACCACCCGCTGAACCTGCTGTGGAACGCGCTGTCGCTGGAGAACGACCGCTGGAAGGCCATGGAGCCGTCGTGACGTACCGGTCGCGTCGCCGAGGTCCACGGCCTCCCGGCGCAGGCGTGCGACTTTCGGAGTAACCCGAACGTGAATGCATTTCGTTTTTAACCGTCGTTCATTAACGTGCGCCAGGTCACCAACGAGAGGACCTGCGCATGTCTCGACGTCAGCGACTCGTGGCCGCGCTCAGCGCGGGGGCCGTCGTCGGTTCGCTGCTCATCGCCCCGGCCTCGACCGCGGAACCGGCGCCGCCGCCGGTCGAGGACTACTGCGGCGGTCAGTGCCACCACGTCCTGCCGCCGGGCCAGAACGGCAACGCCACGCTGGTGGAACTGGCCGCGCACATGCTGTTCGGCACCCGGCCGAAGCACTCCGACGACCAGATCGGCAAGTACGAGTCGCTGGTCCCCGGCTACCAGGAGCTGACGACCGGCACCATCGGCGAGTTCTTCAACGACAACTCCTTCGGCGTGCCCGAGGACCAGGTCGAGCGCCGCTACCAGCCGCGCTCCGACGTCACGATCGTCCGGGACAAGAAGGCGGGCATCCCGCACGTCTACGGCACCACCCGCGCGGGCACGGCTTTCGGTGCGGGCTTTTCGACCGCCGAGGACAAGCTGTTCCTGATGGACGTCATGCGCCGCGCGGGACGCGGGCAGGTCACGCCCTTCGCCGGTGGCGCGGAGGCGAACCGAGCGCTGGAGCAAGGCTTCTTCGCCACCTCTCCCTACACCGAGGAGGAGCTGTGGGCGCAGATCATCAACGTCTCGCAGCAGGGCGAACGCGGCAGGCAGGCGCTCGAAGACGCCTACGCCTACCTGGAGGGCATCAACGCCTACATCGCGCAGTCCTACCACGGCCGGTACTTCCCCGGTGAGTACGTGGCCACCGGGCACGTCGACGCGATCACCAACGAGGGCGAGATCGAGCCGTTCCGGCCGACCGACCTCGTCGTGCTCGCCTCGCTGGTCGGCGCGCAGTTCGGCGGCGGTGGCGGCAACGAGGTGCAGAACGCCGTGGCGAAGATGGCGCTGCACGAGCGGTTCGGCCCGCAGCGCGGCGAGGAGGTGTGGCGCGCGTTCCGGGCGGAGAACGACCCGGAGGCCATCTCGACCGTCCATGATGGACGCAGCTTCCCGTACGCGGTGTCGCCGGAGAACCCGCAGGGCGTGGCGATGCCCGATCCCGGTTCGGTGACCGCCCAGCAGCTCGTGTTCGACGAGACCGGTTCGGCGACGCGCGACGAGCCCGACACCCAGCCCGACGCCGCCGCGAAACCGCCCGCGCAGGCAGGCGAGATCCGCGACCCGGCGGAGGCGCTGCGGGGCATCTTCGACGACGGCGTGGCGCCGGCGGACCTCTCGCGTCCCCGGGGTATGTCCAACGCGTTGATGGTCTCCGGGGCGCACACCGAGAGCGGCCACCCGGTGGCCGTTTTCGGGCCCCAGACCGGATACTTCGCGCCACAGCTGCTCACCCTGCAGGAGCTGCAGGGGCCCGGCATCTCGTCCAAGGGCGCGTCCTTCGCGGGGCTGAGCTTCTACACGCTGCTCGGCCGCGGTCAGGACTACTCCTGGAGCGCCACCACCGCGGCGCAGGACATCATCGACACCTACGCCGTCGAGCTGTGCGAGCCGGGCGGCGGGCCGGTGACCAAGGAGTCGGACCACTACCTGTTCCGCGGCGAATGCCTGCCGATGCAGACCGTGGAGCGCAAGAACGAGTGGAAGCCGAACCTCGGCGACGACACCCCGGCCGGTTCCTACCGCCTGGTGTCGTTCCGAACCCGGTACGGGCCGGTGACGCATCGCGCGACCATCGGCGGCAAGCCGGTCGCCTACACCACCGCCCGGTCGACGTTCATGCACGAGGTCGACTCGATCATCGGCTTCCAGAAGTTCAACGACCCGTCGGCGGTGAGCTCCGCGGAGTCCTTCCAGCGCGCCGCGCACGACGTCAACTACACCTTCAACTGGTTCTACGCCGACGCCGACGACACGGCGTACTTCAACTCCGGTGACAACCTCGTCCGTCCGGCCACTGTGGACCCGAGCATGCCGGTCGTCTCCGACCCCGCGTTCGAGTGGAAGGGCTGGGACGCGGCGACCAACAACGCCGACTACGCGCCCTTCGAGCAGCACCCGAACTCGGTGAACCAGGACTACTACATCAGCTGGAACAACAAGCAGGCCCCGGGAACCAGCGCGGCCAAGCTGGAGATGACCGCGGTGCAGCGCGGCGACCTGCTCGACGGCCGGGTGCGCGGCCTCATCGCCGGGGGCGGCAAGGTGGACCGGGTGAACCTCACCCAGGCGATGGCCGACGCGGGCGTGACCGACCTCCGCGCCGAACGGGTGCTGCCGGACCTGCTGAGGGTGATCGACAGCGCCCCGGTCGACGACCCGGGGGCCGCGGCGCTCGTCGAGCAGCTCCGCGGCTGGGCGGCCGACGGCGGGAAGCGGACCGAGACGCAACCGGGCAGCCGGCAGTACGCGCACGCCGAGGCGATCGAGCTGATGGACGCGTGGTGGCCGCTGCTGGTGCGCGGTCAGTTCGAGCCGGCGCTCGGCTCGGCCGCGTACCGGGCGCTCACCGACGTGATGGGCATCAACGAGTCACCTTCGGGCTGGCAGAACGGGAAGCCCGGGCTGCACTTCGGACAGGGCCACCAGGGGTCGGCGTTCCAGCACGGGTGGTTCGGCCAGGTGTCGAAGGACATCCGCGGAGTCCTCGGCGACCCGGTCGAGGGCGGCTTCGGGCAGCCCCTCTGCGGCGGCGGCGACCTGTCGTCGTGCAGGCAGGTGCTGCTGGACACCCTGCAACAGGCCGCGGCGGTCCCGGCCGAGGAGACCTACCCGGGCGACGCCGACTGCGAGCCCGGCGACCAGTGGTGCGCGGACTCCCTCGTACACAACAAGATCGGTGGCATCAGCCAGGACAAGATCAGCTGGCAGAACCGCCCGACCTACCAGCAGGTGGTGGAGTTCCCCGCCCACCGCTGACCCGCACCCGAGCGGCGCCCCCTGCTTCCCCGGAGGCCGGGGGCGCCGCCCGTTCTCGCGGATCGGAAGTGCGTTGGGCCATATGGGTGGCAGCGGTGAGGGGTGGGTGCGAACTCACCTGATCCGCCCCCTGCGCGCGGTCGGCTGGCTAGGCTCCGCGACCGGAGATCAACATGCGAACTGGATCCCCGCTGTCGCCAGCGAAGGTGAGCGCGGGGCGGTGTGATGCGGCAACGCGTCACCGGCTGGTGCATGCACTGGGGAAGGAATGGACAAGACCGATCTCGAGCGGTTCCTCGGCAAGCCCAGGACGTCTCGTGGATGCGGGACGCGATGCACGCACTCGACACCGCACTGGCGGAGCAGCGGTTCGTGATGCGCTCCCGGAACGGCGCCGCGCAGGCCGAAGTGGACGGCAACGGCGGTCTGATCGACGTCAAGGTCGATGACCGCGCGTTGCACAGCGGGCATCCGGAGATCGTCGGTCCGGCGATCGTCGAGGCCATCGGTGCCGCTCGCGCGCAGGCGGCGGACGCCGCCCTCGGTCAGTTGCGCGACGCGGCAGCAGGTCCGGGCTCGGCCGCCGGACCCGGCGCCGTTGGGGCGCAGCCAGGTCCGCGTGGCCCGATGCCGCAAGAGCGGGCACCGCAACCCGGGGCCCCTGGACACCCGACGACGCGCTACCCCGCCGCCGCCCGCCCCGCAGCTGCCGGGCGCCCGCAGGACGAGGGCACGTCGCTGCGCCCCCACCGCGGTGTTTCGGTGCGGCGCGACCCGGACGACCTGGAGAACGAGGTACCTCTCTTCGGCGGTCTTCAGGAGTAGGGGACGCGAACGTGGACATGTACAACGCGCTGCACGCGCTTGCCGAGCAGATCGACTCCGACGTCGAGGAGATCAGGAATGCCGCGAGCGACGCCGGGCGCCAGCACACCAGGATTCCCATCCCGGGTGGTTTGGGGACGGTGACAGTCCAGGGCGGCGGCCAGCTCGTCTCGGTGGACATCGACAGGCGGGGAGTCGGCGGCACCAACGGTGCTTCCCTCGGACGCCAGGTGGTGCTCGCCATTCGCGAGGCGGAGGCCCGGGCCAAGAGCGCGACGCAGGAACAGCTCAACGCGGCGAAACCGCCGCCCGAGCACTACGCCTGACGGCTCGTGCCGGAAAGCGAGGGGAGCTGAACCGTGGGCGAGCAGTTCAAGGTGGTACCGGAGGCCCTCCGGCGCGCCCAGATGGCGTTCGACTACGCGCAGCAGGAGTGGGGCATCCTCGCCGAGAACATGCGCTCGGAATGGTTGATGGGGGCTCAAGGCGCCGTACCCGGAGGAGGCCGAGCGGGAGATCAGGAAGGCCGCCGAGATCGTCATCCGGCTCACGCCTTTCGGTAGCGTGGGCCTGGAGGCGCTCAGGGTTCTCGAAATCATCAACAAACAGCTGTTCGGGGATGCGGAGAAGGCCAGGCTCCTCGCCGACGAGTGGGCCGAGCGGTCGACGATGGAGAATTCACGTGTGGCGGTCCAGGACGCCAAGAACAACCTCGCGGGGCTCTGGGAAGGACCGGCGTTCGCCCAGTTCGACCGCTACGCGAGCAACATGGTCTCGATCCTCGACACCAACCACTGAGTCATGAAGGAGATGGGCACCCTGCTCGCCGGGTTCATTCGCACCGTGTTCAACAGCTACGCCAGTGCGTTGACCTTCATGGGCCAATGCGCGGGTGAGCTGGTGGGAATCGGTGTGTCGGCGCGCTGATGAGGGTTCCAGGCGTGAACATCGTCGCGGTGGCCGACATCATCATCCGTGCGGTCGACGCGCTCTCGTCCTTCGTCTCGAACGTGACGAGCATGCCTGGCGGCGAGGTCGGGCACACGTCCAGCTGGGTCGTCGTGAACCGGAATCCGAAATGACGCGTTCGATGCGGATGGTGGACCGAGTCGTGAAGGTTCTCAAGAACGGTTGCATCGTCCTTTCCGTGCTCCTCGTCGCCGGTTGTGGCGGCTGGGTTGCAGGGGGCTCCGAATCCCAGAGCGGTCCGCGTATCGGCGTGCCGCTGGAGATCACGATGCCGCGGGCGTCGGCGTGCGATCTGCTGACCGGCGACCAGTTGCCGGCGCTCGGGCTACAGGACCCGCGGCCCACCTTCGCCGCTGGGGGATGCGCCGTGCGCAGTGGAGACGGCGAGCGCTCCCTGGAGATCGACATGACCGAGGACGGCGACCACGTGAGCCCCAAGCCGCTCGGCGAGCTCTACGCGAGTCACAAGACCATGCCCTACCTGTACTTCGATCCTGTGCGGGTGCGTGGATACCCGGCAGTGCTGAATTCCCGGATCCAGCAGCGGAGTCCGTTCGCGTGCACGGTCACCGTCGGTACGGCCACGGACTCGTCGTTCGAGATCGACTACTGGACCGCTGGTGCCGGTGAGGCGACTTCCCCAGACGCGTGCGCCATGGTGCAGCGGGCGGCGGAAACGGTCATCGACAACGTCAAGGCGGGGAAGGTCTAGCGGCCGTCGGGGGCGACAGCTCGCCGGGCGGTGGACACCAGTGCCAGCGCCGTCGCGCGGTCGATGGGCTCGCCGGTGATCAGCCAGCGGTAGACCAGAGGTCCGAAGACGAGGTCTCGGACGGTGCCGGCGGGCACGTCCCCGCGGATGGTGCCTTCGCGCCTCCCGCGTTCGACGATGTCGGTGATCACCGCGTCGCGCGGCTGGAGGTAGTGCTCCCGCAGCGGGTTCCCGAGCTCCGGGCGGCGCCCGCACTCGGCGTGCACGCCGAGGACCACGCTGCCAAGCGGGGAGTTCGACACCTCCGTCACGAAGCCGACCGCCAGCTCGCAGAGATCTCCGGCGGCGTCGCCCGTCTCCGGGGCGGACAGCGGCGGCACGGAGTGGATGAGCGCGTGGACGGCCAGGTCCTCCTTGGTCGGCCAGCGCCGGTACACCGTCGGCCTGCCGACTCCCGCTCTGGACGCGACGGCCTCGACGGTGAGCTGCCCGAAGCCGTGCTCGGCCAGCAGGTCTACGGCGGCGGCCAGCACGGCCCGGTCCACCTCGGCGTTGCGCGGACGACCTCGCCCGCGTCCCTGGCGGGACCCCGCCTCGCTCTTGTGTTCGTCGCTCACCAGGACGATGATATTTTCGGTACATAATGTAACGAAATTGGAGGCGGCAGTGGTGGGGAATCCGGTGTCCTGGGGGCTGTTCCTGGCCTGGCTGGCCAACGACGTCGAGGAGTGGTTCACGATGTCGAGCTGGTCGAAGCGCAATGCGCAGCGGCGCGGGGAGAGTGCGACCGTTTGGGAAGGCGAAGCCGCCGTGGACGGCGCGGGTAACGCCAACGAAAGCGAAGCCGCGAACCCCGGCGGCACGACCACCGGGAGCGGAGTGCCGGTGTGGCTGCGCCAGGAGGTCTCGCAGGCCCACGCCCGCACCGCGATCGTGCTGATGGGCGCGGTGATCCTCGCCGCGTCGGCTCGTGGTGCGCGCACGGGCGGCCGGTCACCGTTCTTCCAGTCCGCGCTGTTCGGCTTCGGTGTCCACGGCGTCGGCCACCTCGCGCTCACCGCGCTGCACCGCGGCTACACGCCCGGTGTCGCCACCGCGCCCACGATCGTGCTCCCGTACTCGCTGTGGGCGTGGCGGCGGCTCGGCCGCGCCGGCGTGCGGCGTGACGACACCCGCACCTGGGTGAGCGGCGCCGTGATGCTCCCGCTGACGCTCGGGGGCGTGCACGGCGCGGCCCACCTGCTCACGAGGTGGGCTGCGAAGCGACGGGCGGTGCGTACTTCAGCGGCGTGAGCTGCTCGATGTCGTAGCGCCGCCGCAGGTCTTCCACCGCGCCGTGGTCCACCCCGCCCGGTGCTTCGAGGATCTCCATCAGCTCCTCGAAGTACCGCTCGTGGTGCGTCGGCGGCGAGGACTGGAAGAACATCTTCGCCGGTGCGCCGCTGGAGTTCGCGAAGGCGTGCGGGCAGCCGGGCGGGACGAACATGACGCTGCCCGGCCCGGCCCGCAGCACCCGCTGCCCCGTGTCGCTCTCCCACTCCCGCCAGTTTTCGCCGCCACGTGTCACCGGCTCGAACGCCAGCAGGTCGAGCTCGCCGTCGAGCACGTAGAACAGCTCCTCACTGCGGGTGTGCACGTGCGCGCCGACGTCGAAGCCGGGCGGGACGACGACCTCGAAGCTCGACGCCGCCCGCGAGTGCTCGCCGGTGACCTTGAAGGTGACGTCCTGCGCCCCGGTGACGAGCCGCCTGCCGCTGCCCGGGGGCAGCATGAGTCCGGTCATGGGTTCGGGTCCTCCTGCACTCGGGCCGGCTCGGGTCACCAGGTCACGGGGAGCTCGAGCGGCCCTCGGATCAACGCGTTGGGCTGCCAGGCCACCTGCTCCGGCGGCACCGCCAGCGCGAGGTCGGGCAGCCGGGTCAGCAGCGATGACAGCAGCACCTGCGATTCCATCCGCGCCAGCATCGGGCCCATGCAGTAGTGCGGGCCGTGCCCGAACGCCAGATGCGGCACCTCCGGGCGGTCGAGGTCGACCCGGTCGGGCTCGGGGTAGACGTCCTCGTCCCAGTTCGCGGCGACGTAGGAGACGTAGACGACGTCGCCCTTGGAGATCCGCACGCCCCGGATCTCGACGTCCTCGGTGGCGATGCGCGGCTGTCCGATCCCGCGCTTGTGCGGGATGTAGCGCAGCAGCTCCTCGACCGCGGTCGGGACGAGCCCGAGGTCGGCCTTGAGCCGGGAGCGCAGCTCCGGGTCGGTCAGCAGCACGTAGACCATGTTCGTGCTGTTGTTGCGGACCGCGTGCCAGCCGTTGAGCGCCAGCAGCACGGTCATCGCGGCGACCTCCTCGTCGTCGAGGTCGCCGCGTTCGCGGGCCGCGGCCACCGTGCTGACCACGTCGTCGCGCGGGTCCGCGCGCCGGCTTTCGACCAGTGCGAGGAAGTACTCGGCGACCTCCGCCTTGATCCCGTTGATGCGGTCCACGGCGGCCTGGTCGGGCGCCATGCTCAGCACCTGGGACGAGCACTCGATCAGCCACGGCCGGTCGGACTCCGGGATGCCCATCAGCTCGCCGAGCACCGCCATCGGGAACGGCGAGGTCACGTGCCGCACCAGGTCGGCGGGCGGCCCGGCGGCCACCAGCTCGTCCAGGCAGCGGTGCATGATCTTCTCGGCGGTCGGGCGCAGCCGCTCGACGGAGCCGGGGCTGAAGTCCCTGGCGACCACCCGGCGCACCCGCGCGTGCTCGGGCGGGTCGGAGAAGCTGACCGCCCGGTCCATCGGGATGTGGTGCCTGGTCATCTTCGGGAACGGCCTGCCCATGATCTTGCGGCTGAACCGCGGGTCCGACGTCACGAACTTGACGTCCTCGTAGCGGGTCACCAGCCACGCCTCGCCCTCGCCGTAGCGCATCCGGATGCGGGCGACCGGTTCGTCGCGCAGCAGTTCCAGGAACACCGGGTCGAAGGTCATCCCGGGCAGGTCCTCGGGGTGGTACAGGCGGGCGGGGCAGCGGTCGGTCATCGGTTGCCTCCCGGGGCGGACGTGGTCGAGCGCTCGTCGCGTAGCAGGACGTCGTGCGGAACCCAGGTGCCGACGGACATCTCGGCGGTGATGCCGGGACCGAAGCCGGCGATCATGCCGCGTGCCCCGGAGTCCAGCTGCCCCTCCTCGATGATGCGCCGCAGCGCGTCGAGGACGACCGCGCTGGCGATGTTGCCGTACTGCGCCAGCGTCGCCCTGCTGTGCCGGAACGCCTCCGACGGCACGCCCAGGAACTTGGTCAGGTCGTCGAGGATGCGCGGGCCGCCCGCGTGGATGACGTAGAAGTCCAGCCCCGCGACGTCCCAGCGGTGGTCCTCGGCCAGTGCGCGCAGCGCGGGCGCCAGCGGCTCCATCGTCTTGGGCACCCGCTTGTCGAGCTGGAAGTGGAAGCCGGTGGCCTTGACGGCGTAGGAGATCCAGTCCTCGGTTTCGGGGATCATCGAGGAGGCGTTGCGCTCCAGGCGAACCCCGGTGCCGCCGTGCCCGCGCACCACCGCCGCCGCGACGGCGTCGCCGAACAGGCCGTTCGACAGCAGCGAACCGATGTCGTCGTCGGTCGGCTGGTAGCACAGCGAGCAGAACTCGCAGGCGACGATGAGCGCGTTGGCGTCGGGGTAGGCGGTGCAGAAGTCGTGCGCGCGGTTGATCGCGGCGCCGCCCGCCGCGCAGCCGAGCTGCGCGATGGGCAGCTGCCGGGTGCTCATGCGAAAGCCCATCGAGTTGATCAGCCACGCGGTCAGCGACGGCATCATGAAGCCGGTGCAGGAGACGTAGACGATGAGGTCGATGTCCTCGGGCCCCAGCTCGGCGTTGTCGAGGGCCTCTCGCACCACGGCGGGCACGCGCTGCTTGGCCTGCTCCTCGTAGATCCGGTTGCGGACCTCGAAACCCGGGTGCTTGAGGGTTTCCTCGATCGGCCTGATCAGGTGGCGCTCGCGCACGCCGGTGTTGCTGATCAGCCGAAGGACGAGCGGTAGCTGCGGGTGGTCCGCGTGGACGCGGCGGGCCAGGTCGAGGGTCTCCTCGACCGTGATGACGTGCTCCGGGACCGCGACCGCAGGGGTGCATAGAACTGCCACCGATGCCTCCATTGTGTACGTGCGCGCTGAACACGGTCTGACGCATTGCGGCGGAGATCGGTGGTCATCCCGTGGAGCAGCGGTTCCGGTTGCCTGGTGTACCGGTCGTCCTTCGGTCGACGACGGGACGCGGGACTTCGGCCTCCCTCCGCGGGGAGAAGTGGCGCACCATTGACATCGACCGACCGGGCGCAGTGCTTTATCAGTCCAGTGAGCTTTTCACTCGTCTGGCCAACTAATAGGGGGAAATTAACGAGATCAGACCACAGTGGAGCGGCGGCCCCCGCGACCTTGTGATACGGCGGTTTCGTCGCCCGTTCGGGGTGTGGCGCGGCGGCTCGGGGAGCCTGTTTCAGGCGGAGAGCCGGGCGGCTGAGCGCGGGATCCGGAACATCTCGGCGAAGGTCGTCAGCAGGCCGCTGTCGCCGGTCAGGTGCACGCTGCCGTTGGCGATCGCCTCGTCGGCGGTGAGCTCGCCGGCCAGCAGGGCGCGCACGGCGGGGCCGGTCTCGATGACCAGGTCCGCGCCGGGCAGCTCGCCCTCGCCGAGCTCCAGCTCGCCGTCGTCGACCCGGGCGTGGACGACGACATCGCCGAGGCGCAGCTCGTAGCCCGCCCGCCGCCCGCGCGCCGCTTCGGGGAGGAAGGTCGCGCGCAGTCCCATGATCATCGAGTCGGGCGTGACGATCTCGTCCTGGCGCGGCTCGCCGAGGGCCTGGGCTCCCCAGAGGCCGAGCCGGATCACGATGTCCTCGAGGCCGCGGCCGTACTCGGTGAGCTCGTAGACCACGGCTGCCGCGGGGCGCGGCAGTACGCGACGCTGGACCACATCGGACTGCTCCAGCTCCTTCAGCCGCGTCGACAGGACGTTGGTCGGGATCTTGGGCAGGCCCTGGCGCAGGTCGGTGAAGCGCTTCGGTCCCACGGCGAGATCCCGCACGATGAGCAGCGCCCACCGCTCGCCGACGATCTCCAGCGCGCGTGCGAGTCCGCAGAACTGGCCGTAGGTCCGGCTTCCCATGCCGCCATTCTAACCACCGGTTGACTAGCTGGACTCTGGTTGCTTTTAACAAGTAGATGATGCAATGATGCAAGTGAGGCGAGCCGTCGCCGTGGAATCGGAGGAGGCGACCAGTGCGCGATGACCAGGCGGCCGGAGCCGGCGTGCGGGCCGGTCGGCGGGAGTGGACCGGCCTCGCGGTCCTGGCCCTGCCGACGCTGCTGCTGTCGCTGGACATGAGCGTGCTGTACCTGGCGCTGCCGCAGCTGAGCGCGGACCTCGGCGCCACGGCCACCCAGCAGCTGTGGATCACCGACAGCTACGGGTTCATGATCGCCGGTTTTCTGGTCACCATGGGCACGCTCGGCGACCGGATCGGACGGCGCAGGCTGCTGCTCGCCGGAGCGGCCGCGTTCGGCATCGCTTCCGCGCTGGCCGCGTGGTCACCCAGTGCCGAGGCGCTGATCGCCACCCGCGCGCTGATGGGCGACGCTGATGCCGTCGACCCTCGCGCTGATCAGCAACATGTTCCGCGACCCCAGGCAGCGCGGCGTGGCCGTCGCGGTGTGGATGAGCTGCTTCATGGGCGGCATGGCGGTCGGCCCGGTGGTCGGCGGCGTGCTGCTGGAGTTCTTCTGGTGGGGTTCGGTGTTCCTGCTCGGGGTGCCGGTGATGCTGGTGCTGCTGGTCGCAGGTCCGGTGCTGCTGCCCGAGTACCGCGACCCGGCGGCGGGCAGGCTCGACCTGGTCAGCGTGGTGCTCTCGCTGGGCGCGATCCTGCCCGCCGTCTGGGGCCTGAAGGAGCTGGCGACCCATGGCTGGGCGACTGCGCCCGCCGCGGCCATCGCGGCAGGCGCGGGCGTCGGCGTGGTCTTCGTGCTGCGCCAGCGCGGCCTGGGCAGTCCGCTGCTGGACATGCGGCTCTTCGGCCAGCCGGTGTTCACCACGGCCGTGCTGATCGGCCTGGTCACCGGGGTCGTGATGGGCGGGGTGTTCCTGTTCGTCACCCAGTACCTGCAGATCGTGGGCGGTCTCTCGCCGCTGGAGGCGGGTCTGTGGCTGGTGCCGCAGAACCTGGCGGTGATCGCGGCGACCCTGCTCGCACCGCGGCTGGCCCGCCGGGTCCGGCCGGGCAACCTCATCGCGGGCGGGCTGGTGCTGGCCGGGGCGGGACTGCTGCTGCTCACCGGCGTCGAGGCGACCGGCGGACTGGTCGTCCTCCTCGCGGCGTTCATCGTCACCTCGATCGGCATGGGGCCCCAGGCGGCGCTCGGCGTCGACCTGATCGTGGGCTCGGCGCCGCCTGAGAAGGCCGGTTCGGCCTCCTCGGTGTCGGAGACCAGCGGCGAGCTGGGCATCGCGCTGGGCGTGGCCGCGATGGGCAGCCTGGGCGCCGCGGTCTACCGGGCGCAGGTGGCGGTCCCGGACGGCGTTCCGGCGGCGACGGCCGACGCCGTCCGCGAGGGCGCGGCCGGGGCGTTGACCGCGGCCGCTCGGCTGCCCGCACCGCTGGCGGCCGAGGTGCTCGACCACGCCAGGCAAGCCTTCACCGCCGGGCTCAACGTCGTCGCCGGCGTCGGCGGTGTGCTCGTCATCGGCATCGGAGTGGCCGCGGCCGTGGTGCTGCGGCGCGTACCCGTCACAGCGCAGGTCCCGGCCGCGGAACGCGCGGGCGCTTCTATCTGACCACCGACCGGAGGAGTGCACCATGACCACGATCCAACTGGGCAGCATCCTGCTCGGCACCACCGATCCGGAACGGCTGCGGGCCTGGTACGCCGAGGCGTTCGCACCGAAGACCGACGAGTACGGGTGGATGGACTTCGGCGGCTTCGGAGTGCTGGTCGACCGGCGCGACGACGTCGCCGACAGGACAGCGGAGCCGGGGCGGGTCATCCTCGACTTCCACGTCGACGACGCTCGCGCGGTCGCCGACCACCTCACCGGGATGGGCGTGTCGTGGCTCGTGGAACTGGAGGAGCGCGAGCACGGGCTGTTCGGCACGCTGCTGGACCCGGACGGCAACTACATCCAGATCATCCAGCTGGACGAGGACCACCTCGCCGAGCGCGAAGAGTGACGCGGAGGCGCAGATGTTCACCGACACCAAGGCATTCAGCGGGTTCTCCGTCGATGACGTGCCCAGGGCCAAGCGGTTCTACAGCGACGTCCTCGGGCTGCGCGTGACCGAGGAGCACGGCATGCTCACCCTGCACATCGCCGGGGAACGGCCGGTGCTGGTCTACCCGAAGGGCGAGCAGCACACCGCGGCGTCGTTCACGATCCTCAACTTCCCGGTGGACGACATCGACAAGGCGGTCGACGAGCTGAGCGCGCGGGGAGTGCGCTTCGAGCATTACGAGGACTTCGGCGTTGACGACAAGGGCGTCCTCCGGGGGAAGGCCAAGCAGATGGGGCCGGACATCGCCTGGTTCCGCGACCCGGCGGGCAACGTCCTGGCGGTGCTCCAGGAGTAGCGGCGGCCCGGTGTTCGCGGGGCGGTCACGCCACGCCGCGGACCCGGGTCACCAGCGCCCCCGCGGCCACCGTGGCCAGGGCGGAGGCGGTGAACAGGCCCGCGTACCCGCCGAGATGGGCCAGGATCGGGGTGGCCAGCACGGGCGCGACGACCTGCGGCAGCGAGTTGGCGATGTTGACCACGCCGAGGTCCTTCGCCCGGTTCGCCGCCGCGGGCAGCACCTGGGTCAGCAACGCCAGCGCGACCGCCCAGTAGATGCCGAAACCCGCGCCCAGCAGCGGCGCGGCCAGCAGCGCTGCGGCCCACGTCGGCCACACCGCGAGCAACAGCGCCGCTACGGCCATCAGCACGCAGGAGAGCAGCACGTAGGGCTTGCGGCGGCCCGACCGGTCGGAGACCGCGCCGGCCAGCACGGCTCCGGCGGTCAGCGCCGCGCCGTATAGACCCATCAGCACCAGCAGCCCGGTCTCCGGGGCGGGGTGGTGCACCGCGTCGCCGAGGAAGAACAGCAGGTAGAGGGTCCCGAAGCCGTTGCCCAGGTTGATCATGAAGTGACAGCCCCAGCCCCAAGCGAAGTCGGGGTGTTCGCGCGGTGACACCCACAGCCGTCGCAGCGCCGCGCCGATTCCGCCTTCGGGCTTCGCGCGGAGCACCGCATCGGGTGTGAAGGCCACGAACAGGGCTGCCGCGAGGAGCACCAGGAGCGCGCAGGTGAGGTAGCCGGATGTCAGGCCGCTGATCAGCACCGTCACCACCAGCGTGCCGGCGACGGTGCCGAGCATCTGGCTGATCCCGACCAGCCCGCCGATGCGGGCGCGCTGCGGCACCGGAACCCGGTCGGGCAGTGCGGAGACCAGGCTCGCCAGCATCGCGTTCAGACCGGCCTGCACCAGGCACCAGCCGATCGTCATGACCACGACGTCGGTCGCGGCGGCCAGCACCGCGAGCCCCGCCGCGCCCGCCGCCGCGCCGCCCAGCGTCCACGGGTGCCTGCGGCCGAGGCGGGAGGTCGTGCGGTCGGAGAGCATGCCCGCCAGCGGGTTGGCCACGACCGACACAGCGGCGCCGATCCCGGTGACCACACCGAAGACGACTTCCTTGCCCGCAGGGGCGAGCGCCTCCGCCTGCTGCGGCAGCAACACCTGGATGGGCGCATAGAACGCCAGCCACAGACCGAGGTTCGCCACGAACAGCAGCGCCGTCCAGCCCGCCCGCACCGGCCTGCGGGGCTCGGCCAGCGCGTCGGTGCTCATCGCGATCGCTTGATCAGGTCGCGGTACCAGTGGAAGGAGTCCTTCGGGGTCCGGGTGAGCGTGTCGTAGTCGATGTGGACGAGCCCGAATCGGGGCACGTACCCCTTCGACCACTCGAAGTTGTCGATGAGCGACCAGACGAAGTAGCCGCGGACGTCGACTCCGGCGTCCATCGCTTCCCGCAGTGCGGTGAGGTGTCCGGTGAGGAAGTCGATGCGCTCCTGGTCGTGGATGCCGTCGAAGCTGCACCCGTTCTCGGTGATGTGCACCGGGGGCATCCCCGCGTAGCGCTCGTGCATGGTCACCAGCAGCTCGCGGAGCGCGTCGGGGACCACGGGCGAGTCGTTCGTGGTCATCGGGTAGCCCTCGACCGGCCGCAGCTCGAAGGGCAGCGGGCCAGGTGCGGTCGGGGCGGCCGCGGCCATCGGCTCGTAGTAGTTGACGCCGTAGAAGTCCAGCGGGGCGGAGATGACCGGCAGGTCGTCGGCGAAACCGTCCGGCAGCCGGTCGTGCAGCACCTCCGGGTAGCTGCCGAGCAGGATGGGGTCGGCGAACAGGCGGTTGATCAGCGCGTCGAGGAAACCGGCCGCCTCGCCCTCGCCCCAGATCGGGCTGTGGTTGTTCGCGGTGCCGATGTTCGTGGCGCCCGCGGCGCGGAGGGCGGACACCGCCAGACCGTGAGCCAGGAGCTGGTGGTGCGCGGTCGGCAGCGCGTCGAGCAGCAGCGCCCGGCCCGGCGCGTACTCGCCGATGCCGTAGCCGAAGATCGACATGACCATCGGCTCGTTGAGCGGGATCCACATCTTCACCCGGTCGGCGAAGCGCTCGCCGACGAGCGCGGCGTAGTCGGCGAACCGGGCGGAGGTGTCGCGGCTGAGCCAGCCGCCCGCATCCTCCAGCGCTTGCGGGGTGTCCCAGTGGTAGAGCGTGCCGACCGGGTCGACGCCCGCTTCGCAGACGGCGTCGATCAGGCGGTCGTAGAACGCCAGGCCCTCGGCGTTGGCGGGGCCCGAACCGGTGGGCTGGATGCGCGGCCAGGCGAAGGACATCCGGTAGGCGTCGACCCCGAGCTGCGACATCAGCGCGACGTCCTCGGCGTAGCGGTGGTAGTGGTCGGCGGTCACCTGCGCGTCCTCCCCGCGCGCGACCTTGCCGGGGGTGGCGGTGAAGGTGTCCCAGATGGACGGTCCCCGGCCGCCTTCGGCGGTAGCCCCCTCGATCTGGAACGCCGAGGTCGAGACGCCCCAGACGAAGCCATCGGGAAAGCGCGGAACCGTCATGCCGACCCCTCCAAATGTGAAAGTTGTTCGGAATATAGTCCCGACGCGGACCAGGAGGAAGGGGCCGAACCGGCGAGGGGCGGAATTGGCGGGGTGGGGGCTGACTGGACGCGATTGAGGGGTTTGCCGACGAGGGGGCTGACTGGACCCGCTTGGGGGCTTGCCGACTCGGAGGCTTGGAGGGGGTTTGCCGCTCGGAGGCTTGCCGACTCACCGTCGGCGTGTCGGCCTTGCTGTGACTCGGCGGGGCGGTGGGCGTTCGCGACCTGTCGTCGGTATGTCGGGCGCAGGTCGGAGCGTTGGTGTGTTGGGAGCGGACGCGCCGGCGGTGCGTCGGATGCGGACTCGCCGACGGTGTGTCGGCTGCGGCCCGACTTGCTGCCGGCGTGTGGGGTCCGGGCTCGCCGCGGGCGTGTTGAGGTGCGGACCCGACGCGGGGGTGTGGGGTGCGGACTTGCGATCGGTGTGTCGGGCGGGGACTTGCGACCGGTGTGTCGGGTGCGGACTCGCCGGCGGTGTGTCGGGCGCCGGGAGTGTTCGCATCGAACAGCGGTGCGCCGAAAAGTCCCGCCTGGTGCAACAACGTCGTCGCGCATCCACAAGTGACTGTCGAGCTTCGCGGCGACCGCTACGAAGCTCGGGCCGAGCAGGTGTTCCCGGCGAACACGACGAGTTGTGGCGGCGGAGGTGGGGATCGAGCCGGGTTTCGCGGAGTTCCGACGCCGGGACGATCGCGTCATCCCGATGGTTGCCCTGGCGCGGGCAGGCTGACGGCATCGGGCGCGTAGGGTCCTGTCGATCGGCCGCGCCCGGAGGCATCGCCTGCCTGCGGCTCGCCGGCTCGACGCCCACGGCCCACTGGCCCGACCGGATGGCACGTCTTGTCGGTGGCTAGTTCGCGGTGTCAGGATTGGCGCCACACGAACGGCGAGATGAGGTGGCGGCCATCAGCTATCACCACGGCGACCTGCGTCGAACGATCCTCGACGCCGCTGCGGCGGCGATCGCCGAGTCCGGGCCCGCCGGCTGGAGCCTGCGCGAGCTGGCCCGCAGGGCGGGCGTCTCGCACGCCGCGCCGGCGCACCACTTCGGCGACAAGACCGGTCTGCTCACCGACCTCGCCACCGAAGGGTTCGGGCTGCTGGCTGACGCCCTGGCCGACGCCGGGGACGACTTCGTCGACGTCGGCCTCGCGTACGTGCGCTTCGCCGTCGACCACCGGGCGCACTTCGAGGTCATGTTCCAGCCGGATCTCTACCGCACCGACGACCCCGGGGTCACCGCCGCGCGGGACCGGGCGGGCCACGTCCTGGAGGAGGGGGTCCGTCAGGTGCAGGGGGAGCACGAGCGCACGACGGAACTCGCCGCGTGGTCGCTCGTCCACGGCTTCGCCTCGTTGTGGATCACCGGAGCGTTGTCGGAGAGCGCCAACGGCGATCCTGAAGCGTCGGCGCGTCCGGTTCTGCGCAGGCTGTTCGAGCAGTGACCGAGCGAGGTCCAGCAGCGGGACCACGCGGTGACGCTGCCGAGCGGGGACAGCAATGCCTCCGAACGTCGGGCGCCGACCCTCACAGGTTGCTGGCGCCTCGGCACACCGACTCGTCGGCGGCTTAGTGGCCGGTCGCGCCGTCGAGCCGTTCGCGCAGCAGGTCCGCGTGACCGTTGTGCCTGGCGTACTCGGCGATCAGGTTCACCAGCACCCACCGCAGCGAGATCGGTTCACCGGTGGACCTCCGGGTGCCCGTCTCGTCCAGTGATGCAGCCTCGGCCACGACCTTGCGGGAGGCGTCGCACTCGGCTCGCCAGCTCGCCAGTGCCTCGGCGAAATCGCCGTGCAGCGACTCGAAGTCCTGGTCCGGGTCGTCGTCGGAGTAGTACAGCATCGGCAGGTCCTCGCCCCGGAACTGGATGCGGAACCACCACCGCTCGACCCCGGCCAGGTGCCGGACGAGTCCGTGCAGGCTCAGCGCTGACGGCGGTACGGCCTTGTCGGCGAGCTGCCGTGCGGGCAGCTCCGCGCACTTGAGCTCCAGCGTCCGGCGGTGCCAGTCGAGGAAGGACGTCAGCGTCGTGACCTCGTCGGCGATGCGGGGAGGCTCGCGACGGTCGTCCTCAGCCCACGTCTGCGACAAGTGGGCGCCTGTTTCCGGGAAGTCGCTCATGGCGGCAGCATCGCAGGACCTCCCGACATCCCAGGACGAAGCGGCATTCGGGCACCCGCCGGCAACTTCGAGCACGGCCGGCATTCGAGCACCTGCAGGTGATCGAGGACCGACATCTCGGTGGCACTGTTACCGGCGTCAGGGACGTGCTGGTGCCCCAGCGAGCGGCGCGGGTCGCGTGTGGTCTCTGCTCAGACGGCCTCCCCGATGCGGATGTCGAGCCTGGCGAGCTGCTGCGCGCTCAGGGCGATGTCGAGGGCCGCGATGTTCTCCTCCAGATGCCGTTGCCGGGTGGTGCCTGGGATGGGGACGACCGGCAGTCCCCACTCGACGGCGCGCTGCTGCACCCACGCCAGCGCGACCTGTCCCGGCCGGACACCGTGCTCGTCGGCGATTTCCCGCAATGCGGCCGGTAACGTCGCAAGCTCCGCGGCGATCTCGCCGAGCCGTTCCGCCTGGCGATCCGCGCCTGGTAGCAGGAGTCCGCGCCCGTGCGGGCAGTACGGCACCACCCCGACGCCGAGTTCGACGCAGGTCGGGACCACGGCCTCGATCTCCCGCCGGCACAGCGACCACTCGCTCTGCAGGGCGGCGATCGGGTGCACCGCGTGCGCGGCGCGCAGCTCCTCGGCGGTCACCTCGGACAGCCCGAGGTGGCGCACCTTGCCCTCGGCCACCAGCTCCGCCATCGCGCCGACGGACTCCTCGATGGGCACCGCGGGATCGCGCCGGTGCAGGTAGTAGACGTCGATGACGTCGGTGCCGAGCCGCCGCAGGCTGGCCTCGCAGGCGGCACGCGCGTACGCGGCGTCGCCGCGCGTGGTGAACGAGTCGTCGGGATTGCGCACGGCTCCGAACTTCGTGCCGAGCACCACCTCGTCGCGGCGGTGCCGGATCGCGCGGCCGACGAGTTCCTCGTTGTAGCCGTCGCCGTACAGGTCGGCGGTGTCCAGGAACGTGACGCCCAGGTCCAAAGCCCTGTTCACCAGCGCGTATGCCTCCGCCTCGCCGTCCGGCGCGGATGGCGAGGATGGCCGGAGCAGCCGCATGCAGCCGAGGCCCTGCACTGGAACAGCGGGGCCGGTCGTGCCCAGAGAGGTCGTGCGCATGTCGTCCTCGCAGTCGGTGGAAGTCGCCGTTGCCAGCAAAGTACAACGATCACTGCAAATAAGTAAAACGAATACTGCACCCCGCTGACCGGGTGCGACGATGTCGGGTATGACGCAGACGGCGGGAGGCCGGCCGCGCGGTCTGGTGGCCAAGCGCGAAGCCATCCTCGAGGCGGCGCGGAGCACGTTCGCCGCGCACGGCTACCAGCGGGCGAGCATCGACGGGATCGCCGCGCTGGCGGCGGTGTCCACGCGCACCATCTACAACCACTTCGGTGGCAAGGCGGAGTTGTTCTCCGTCGTCGTGCGCGACAGCGCGGCGCGGGTCGCCGAAGCGCTCGCCGGGCTCGTCGACAGCCACCTCGGCGCCGTCAGCGACGTCGAGGCCGCGTTCACCGGCCTCGCCCGTGCGTGGGTGTCGGCGAAGGCCGAGAACGCCTCGCACTTCGCGATGGTGCGCCAGATGCGGGCGGAGCAGGAGCACCTGCCGCGCGGACTCGCCGGCGCCTGGCAGGAGGTCGGCCCCGTCCGGGTGCACCGCGCGCTGGCGCGTGGGATCGGCGAGCTCGGCCGACGCGGACTGCTGCACGTCGACGACCCCGACCGGGCGGCGGAGCACTTCCTGCTGCTGACCACGGGCACGGCCGCCACGCGTGGTCTGCTGACCGGCACGTCGACCGGCGGGGACGACGAAGTCGAGGCCGCGGTCCGGGCCGGTGTGCGAACGTTCCTCTATGGACACTCGGCGTCGGGGAGCCGCTGAGCGAATCCGCAGCCGGCCTTGCACGAGGGGCGACGAGGGTCCGGCGCGCGACGCGCGTCACGTTCCGGAGCGCTTGTGCTCAACCCCGGTTGAGCCAGCACGCTCGATTCCGGCGTCGCCGATGCGATCGCCGGTCCCGGGGCCGGGCGCCCAGCGCCGAACCTGCTCGGCCCACCCCACCACAGGAACCGGCCCGCGGCCAGGTCGTCCATGCCCGCCATTGAACTGAGCGGCGGTGGGGTGGGCAAGGTGCGTCGGTCACAGCGCTTCGAGCGCGTCGGCCACCTCCCGGCGGGCTGCCGCGTCGAGACCGCGCAGCGGCCGGGGAAGGTTCGGATGGGAGACCAGACCGAGGTGTTCGGCGGCGGCGGAGGTCACGCGCAGGCTGCCGTAGCGGCGGAACAGCGCCCACAGCGGTTCCATGCGTTCGGACAGGGCCGCGGCCCGGTCGGCGTCGCCGTCGGCCGCGGCGCGGGTGATGGCCAGGCACTGCTGCGGCAGCAGACCGCCGATGACGCTGAACCACAGGTCGGCCCCTGCGCTGAGGCCCCCGGCGGCAAGCGCGTCGCCGCTCACGCCGACCGCGACGTGCCCGGGCAGCGTGCTGCGCAGCGCTGCGATCCGGTCCGGCGCCTGGTCCGCGGGGATGCCGGGGATCTTCACCGCACCGACGTTCGGCAGCGCGGCGATGCGGCCGTGCAGCTCGTCGCTGAACGTGAAGTGCGTCGTGCCCGGGTTGTCGTACACGCACAGCGGAACGGACACCTCGCGTGAGATGTCCTCGTACAGCCCGAAAACCTCGTCGTCGGTGAGGGGCTGGTAGGACACCGGGGCGAGCAGCAGCGCGGACGCGCCCGCCTGCTGGGCGTCCTCGGCGAGGGCGCGGACCTGCGATGTGCGCAGCGCGCCGATGCCGACCACGACGGGCACGCCGCCCGCGGCGTCGACGGCGGCTCTCGCGGCCCGAGCGCGTTCCTCGCGGGTGAGGTAGGCGTAGCCACCGGTCGAGCCGAGCGCGCCGATCGAGTCGACACCTGCCTCGGCGAGCCGGGCGACGAGCCCGGCGAACGCCTTCTCGTCGACACCGCTCTCGTCGGTGGGCGTGAGGGGGAAGGCGCTCAGGCCGGTGAACATGGCTGTTCCTTTCGGGGGGCGGGGAAGCTGCCGACGACTGCCCTTGAGGTTCCACCGCCGAGTGGCATCAGCGAAGGGCCAATCCGGAGCGGGTTCGAAGTGCCACTCCCGCGGATCGGCGTGCTGCTCGGCGAAATCGCGGAACTGCTCGAGAGAAGGGCTCAGGACGAGCACCCCGCATGCGCCGACGATCCCGAACTCGCGGTCCGCGTCGTCGCTCAGGCCTGGAGGCGGGCTGACGCCGATACCGGTGACTGGGTGGGCCTAACGCTTCGCAACACGAACACCGACGAAGTGCTGGTCCGAGAGCAGGACCGGGAGGAAACGCAGAGCGGGGAGCACGCAGAACGCGCTCCCCGCACCGTGGGGGTCTACGGGGGCTCGGCCCCGTATCGACATCACGATCCCGGGAAGATGCCCGAAGGGCATCGAACAGGATCATCGTGGGGCCGGAGGGACTCGAACCCTCACTGGCTAGGACCTAAACCTAGTGCCTCTGCCAATTGGGCTACGGCCCCCGCTTCGGCACAGCCTAGCTTGTGGCCGCGCGCGGCCCCGACAGGTGTGCGGTCGGCGACACGGCCAACGGCCGGTGGGAGCCGGCCGGAGGGGTGATCTACCGTGTCACCAGCCGGTGAAACTGAGGAGGACACGTGGCACGTGATCCCGACGCCATCCAGCGTGACATCGAGCAGGCGCGCGACGCGCTGGCCGCCACCCTGGACGAGCTGGGCACGAAGGCGAACCCGAAGCGCTTCGTCGAGTCCGGCAAGGCCAGCGTGCAGGAGAAGCTGAACGACCCGAGGGTGCGCTACGCCCTGATCGGCGTCGGCGCTCTGGTCACCATCGTCGTGGTGCGCAGGCTTTTCCGCTGAACCCGGTCGTGAGTGCCGGCGGCGAAGTCGAACCGCGCCCGCACTCACGACCGCGTCCCGGTCCCACGACGAACAGCCGCCAGGACGAACGGACGGCAGGGCGGGGTCCGGGGCGGCGCTGGCGGCCCGAGAGCCACAGCGGAACCAAGGCTCAGCCCCGGGGCCCGAACAGCGGATCCACGACAGCCGCGGCCCCCCGCCGACGACGGCCCGCAGTCCGCGGCCGCACCCTCAGCAGGCACGCGGCTCAGCGCAGTAGCGGGAGCAGGGCCTCGTGCAGTATCCGGTCGACGAAGCGGGCGTCCAGCGGCTCCTCGATGAGCATCAGGCGGTACATCAGCCCCGCGCCCGCCAGTTCCACGACGGTGTCCACCGGCGCGTCCGCGCGGATCTCGCCGCGCTGGACGCCCCGCTCGATGATGCGCCGCAGCACGTCGCGCTGCGGCAGCAGGAACGACTCGCGGAACGCGTGGGCCAGCTCCGGCTCGTGCGGCAGCTCACCGACCAGCGCCTGCGCGGCCTTGCCCACCGGGCCGGTGAGGAACGTCGCGAACGCGGTGAGGAACTCGCCGAGGTCGGCCTCCACCGAACCCTGGTCCGGCTCCGGGATGTTGCGCTGCACGAGCTGGTTGCAGGTGTCGATGACCAGGTCGAGCTTGGACTCCCACCGCCGGTAGATGGTGGCCTTGCCTGCGCGGGCGTGCGCGGCCACCGCGTCCATCGTCAGCGCCCGGTAGCCGACCTGGGCCAGCACCTCCATGGCGGCCTGCCGCAGCGCCGCGTCGCGGCTGGCGTCGCGCGGCCTGCCCCGTCCGGCGGCGACCTGCCGGGCCGACCCCATCCGGGGGACACCCGGCTGCTCGTCGCGTGCACTGCTCATGGGCGCGTTCACGGCTGACATCTTAGAGACAGAACCCCGATCGGGCGTGTTTTGCGCCATTCGGTTCCCCCGGCCGCAGGCGTCGCGGGCGCGGCCCTGCTCACCGGGCCGCGCGGCTGCGCGAGCGGCGCTGAGCGCCGTCGGCGGCGGCCGCCGCCTGCCGCGTCGCCTCGTCCGAGAGCCCGTGCCTGGCCTGCAGGTAGGCGGTGCTGAAGGCGAACCCGTCGCCGTCGAGCAGGTGGATCACGACCCGTCCGTGCGAGTTGGGGGCGAGGTTCTCGATGAGCTGGTCGGCCTTGTCCCTGGCGGCGATGAGCCCGGGCGCGCTGGCGGTCTTGCGTTCCTGGTCCGTGCTGACCGTGATGGACCAGTCGTCGCCATCCGGTACGTAGTTGGCGGTGATGTGTCCCGTTGCCATGTTGCCTCCGCGTCCGGCGTTCTCGGCGGTCGTGCGACGTCGCAGCCGGGACCCCGTGCCGCGGTGCTTCGACGATCCCGGCGGTGCATCGGTCAACTACACGCGTTGAGCACCCGACTTTACGGCCTATGGCCGGTCGAGGTCCTCCGGGCGGTCGATGTCGAAGCCCTCCGAAACGTCGTCGCAGGTCACGAGAGTCACCTCGTGGTCGCGCAGGTACTGGCGGGCGCCGGAGTCACCGACCGCGGACTCGCTCGCACCGGACCAGTGGTCGCGGCCGATGAGCACGGGGTGGCTCCGGCGCCCTTGGTGCGTCGCCGCCGCGAGACGGGCGTGACTCGCGTGGGCGGCGACGCGCCGCACCGCTGACGGGCCGATTCCCGGCATGTCGACCGGCGTTATCAGCGCTGCGGAGACGGTGTCGGCCGAGGTCGTCCTGGCCAGCGCGTCGAGCGCGACGCGCAGGGACGACCCCATGCCGGTGGACCAGTCCGGGTTGAACACGACCGTGACGCCGGTCAGGTCCGCCCGTTCCCGGACGGTGTCGGCGGCCGCGCCGAGGACCACCACGACCGGCGCGCACCCGCCTTCGGCGAGCACGCGCGCCGCGCGGTCCACGAACAGCTCGCCGCGGTGTTCGACCAGCGCCTTGGGCATGCCGAAGCGGCGGCCCGCCCCGGCGGCGAGCACCACGCCCGCGACCCCTTCACCCATGAGCGTGAATGGGGCCGTTGGTGCTGGTCAGCGGGGCAGTGCTGGCCCCGGATCGCAGCGCGATGATCTCGGCCGCGATGGATACGGCGGTCTCGGCGGGGGTGCTCGCGCGCAGGTCGAGACCGATGGGGGAGCGCAGCCGGGCGAGCTCCGCCTCGGTCAGTCCCGCCTCCCGCAGCCTGCGCAGCCGGTCCGCGTGGGTGCGGCGCGACCCGAGGGCGCCGATGTAGCCCGCCGGGCCGCGCAGCGCCTCCTCCAGGACCGGGACGTCGAACTTCGCGTCGTGGGTGAGCACGCAGATCACCGTGCGCCCGTCCACGTCGCAGTCGGCCAGGTACTTGTGGGGCCACTGCACCACCACCTCGTCGGCGTCGGGGAACCGGACGGGCG
Source organism: Saccharopolyspora erythraea (assembly GCF_018141105.1). Lineage (NCBI taxonomy): Bacteria > Bacillati > Actinomycetota > Actinomycetes > Pseudonocardiales > Pseudonocardiaceae > Saccharopolyspora > Saccharopolyspora erythraea. The sequence goes on from NZ_CP054839.1 coordinate 1,342,274, forward strand.
TGGCGAAGATCGCGCGGGCGTCGCAGACCGTCACGTGGTAGCCGAGGAACTTGCCCTGCCGGGCGAGCGCGCCGGCGTAGTCGATGGCGCCGAAGACGAGCATCCGCGGCGGCCTGGTCCAGGACTCGAAGAACACGTCGTGGTCGAGGGTGCCGCCCGACGGCGTGGGCTGGCAGACCTCGCGGCGGCCGGTGACGTCCTGGGCGAGCATCGCCCGCGCCTCGCTCAGAACCCGCTGGTCGAGGTCGGGGTCGGCGGTCGAGCCCGCGCTGCGGTCGGCCCACACCGCGACCGTCGCGCCGGTGGCCAGCACCCGGGCCAGCGCCACCGGCTCGTCGGCCACCGCGGCCCGCAGGGCCGCCAGCAGCGCGCCGTCGCGGCGCGGGTCGACGGGCTGGATGTGCACGTCGATCTGGCCGCCGCAGGTCAGCCCGACCGCGAACGGGTCGTCCGGGTCGTAGTCGTAGCTTTGCTGGACGGGGTTGCCGGTGGCCAGCGACTCCAGCGCCGCGTGGTGCACCGACCCCTCGATGCACCCACCGGAAAGACTGCCCAGGACCGCACCGTCGGATCGCACCGCCATGGCCGCGCCGGGGGCCCGGGGCGCGCTGCCCCGCACCCCGACGACCGAGGCGACCGCGAAGCGCTCGCCCGCGTCGGCCCACTCGAGCAGCTGCTCTGCGATGTCACGCATGGTGCCTCCTGGGTTCGTGCGGGGCCCGGCCCGGGCGGCTCCGCGAGCGCGCGGCTCGCGGAGCCACCGGGTCACTTCACCCCGAACAGGACTTCTATTCCTTCTACGCCGAAGTACACGACGAATACCAGCGAGAGGACCCCGACCAGCCAGCCGATCTCCCTGGGCTTTCCCTTGGCGAGCTTGATGACGGTGAAGGCGACCAGCCCGGCCCCGATGCCGTTGGTGATCATGTAGGTGAACGGGATCAGGGCGATGGTCAGGAACGCCGGGATGACGAAGTCCGGATCGCTCCACGGGATGTGGCGGGCCTGGCCCATCATCATCCCGCCGACCACGACCAGCGCGGGCGCGGCGGCCTGCGCGGGCACGACCGCGGCCAGCGGGGTGAACAGCAGCGTCAGGCAGAACAGGACGCCGGTGACGACGCTGGCCAGGCCGGTGCGGGCACCCTCGGCGACGCCCGTGGCCGACTCCAGGAACACCGTGTTCGGCGACGAGCCGGTGAGCCCGCCCGCCGCCGCCGCGACGCCGTCGACGGCCAGGATGCGGCCCATGCCCTCGATCTTGCCGTTGCGCGAGAGCCCCGCCTCGCTCCCGACGCTGGTGATGGTGCCCATCGCGTCGAAGAACCCGGAGAGCACCAGGGTGAACAGGAAGACCGTGGCCGCGATGCCGCCCGCGGAGACGAACCCGCCGAAGAGGTCGACCTGCCCGAACAGGCTGAAGTCGGGGCTGGCCACGAAGCTCTCGGGCATCTCGGGGGCGATGGTGCCCCAGGCGTCGGCAGGCAGCCCGAGGGCCGCGTTCAGCACGATCGCCAGGACCGTGCTGACCCCGATGGCGATCAGGATCGCGCCGGGGATGCGCCGGGCCATCAGCACGATCATCAGCAGCAGGCTGAAGCAGAACACCGCGATCGGCAGCCCGAGCAGGTGGCCGCCCTCGCCCATCTGCACCGGCACCGTCGTGTCGGCCGCGTCCGGCTTGCGGGTGACGAACCCGGCGCTGACCAGGCCGATGAGGGCGATGTAGAGGCCGATGCCGACGGTGAGCGCGGTCTTGAGCGGTGCCGGGATGGCGTTGATGATCCTCTCCCGGACCCCGCTGACGGCCAGGACGACGATCAGGACGCCTTCGAGGACCACCAGGCCGAACGCCTGGGCCCAGGTCATCGAGGGCGCGATGGTGAACGCGACGACGGCGTTCACGCCGAGGCCCGCGGCCAGCGCCAGCGGCGCGTTGCCGATCATCCCCATCAGGATCGTCATGACGCCCGCGGTGACCGCGGTGGCGGTGGTGAGCTGCTCGCTGGTGAGCGCCGCGCCGGTCGCGTCGGTGGACGAGCCGAGGATGAGCGGGTTGAGCATCACGATGTAGGCCATCGCGACGAACGTGGTCAGACCCCCGCGGAGTTCGCGGGACATCGTGGAACCGCGCCTGGTGATCTGGAAGAACCGGTCGACCGGTGATCTGGCCGAATCCGGGTCGGCTGGCCTTTCCTGGCTCAGCTGCTGGGTCATGAGTCCTCCCATGCCGGTGGGCGCCCCCGCGTGAGCTCGGAGCGGATGCGGGCTCCGAGGCCACCCGGACTGCTTTCCGGCGGTTTCCGCGCATGCGGAAGTGAACGCCGAATGTTGGTGGGGCGTTTGGTGATGTGTGAGAAAGGGGCCGGAAGAGGTTTTGCCTCGGCCTTCGAGCGGATCGTTTTGCTCGGAATCGGAGAAAGGGAGAATCCGCTCGCGCGGCATCGCGTCGACCCGGTCGTCTCGGCGATGCCCGGTGGTCGGGTTGCTCGGGGTTGAACCGCTTCAGGCGTCAGTAGTCGACGCGGTCTTCCTTCTGCCGCCAGGCGTCGAACGCCTCGTTGCGGTTGGGCATCTCGATGCGGCGGACCGGGGTCGGCCACACCGAGTCGGGGTCGCTGAACAGCCGGTAGAAGGCGCGGTCGTCGAAGCCGGCCACCGCGGCGTCGTCGCGGTCGGCGGCGTAGACGACGCTTTCCATCCGCGCCCACAGCGCCGAGGCCATGCACATCGGGCACGGCTCGCACGAGGTCACCAGCAGGCAGCCGTCGAGCTTGAAGGTGCCCAGCGCCTGGCAGGCGTTGCGGATGGCGACCACCTCGGCGTGCGCGGTCGGGTCGAGGTTGGTGGTCACCTGGTTGTGGCCGGTGGCGACGATCTCGCCGTCCTTGACCACGACCGCGCCGAACGGTCCGCCACCGTCGGCGACGCTGCGGGTGGCCAGCTCGATGGCCTTGGCCATCCAGTCGGTTTCCCGCGCGACGTGTACGTCCACTGTCATTTGTTCACTCCTGGAATCGGGGGCGCGTTCCGCGCTGCGCGCAACGCGCCCGGGGCTGCCGGAAACGACCGCGGGGCATTTCCGGATCGGGGGAGCGGGTGATGCCGCCGGAAAGGTGCGGCACCACCCCGCCCACGTGTCAGATGATGTGTTCGGGCGCGACCGGGGTGTGCGGCAGCTCCTTGCCGGTCGCCGCGCGGATCGCCGAGACCACCGCGGGCGTCGTGGAGATGGTCGGCGGCTCACCGGCACCGCGCACGCCGTAGGGCGCGTTCGGGTCCCCGCGTTCGATCACGTCCACCGTCATCGGCGGCATGTCGAGGATGGTGGGGATCAGGTAGTCGGTGAAGGACGGGTTGCGGATGTTGCCCGCGTCGACCTTGATCTCCTCCATCACCGCCAGCCCGAGGCCCTGCGCGGAACCGCCCTGGATCTGGCCGATCAGCGCGTCGGGGTTGATCGCCTTGCCGACGTCCTGGACGCAGTCCAGCTGCACGACCTTGACCAGCCCCAGGTCGGTGTCGACGTCGACCACGGCGCGGTGCGCGGAGAACGCGTGCTGCACCTGGACCTGCGAGCTCTGGCCGGTCTCGTCCATCGGGAAGGTCTGCCGGTGGTGGTACTCCCGGGTCTCCTCGATGACGTCGTCGCCGAGCACCTCGGAGATGTCGGCCAGCACCCCTGTCGCCGACGAGACGACCTTGCCGCCGTTGAGCGACAGGTGCTCCGGGCGCTCCTGGTACCGCTGGGCGACCAGCTCGAACAGCGCGGTGCGCACCGCCTCGCAGGCGACCTTGACCGCGCCGCCGGTGACGTAGGTCTGGCGGGAGGCCGAGCTGGAGCCGGCCGGACCGACGCTGGTGTCGTTCGGGTGGATGTTGACCAGCTCCACGCCGAGCTCGGTGCGCGCGATCTGCTGCTGCACGGTGACCAGGCCCTGCCCGACCTCGGCGGCGGCGGTGTGCACCATCGCCATCGGCTCGCCGCCGACGACCTGCAGCCGCACTCGCGCGGTGGAGAAGTCGTCGGCGCCCTCGGCGTAGCAGATGTTCTTGATCGTCACGCCGTAGCCGATGCCGCGCTTGACGCCCTCGCCGTGGGTGGTGTTGGACGCCCCGCCCGGCATGTCGCGGATGTCGACCGGCTCGGTGCGGTTCTCCGGCGGCAGCGGGATGCGGCGCAGGCGCTCCAGCAGCTCGGCCACCGGGGCCGGGTAGTCCAGCACCTGACCGGTCGGGATGGTCTCGCCCCGGCTGATCGCGTTCTTGATGCGCAGGTCCACCGGATCCATGTCCAGTGCGGCGGCGAGCTTGTCCATCTGGGACTCGTAGGCGAACGTCGGCTGCACCGCGCCCAGCCCGCGCATCGCCCCGCACGGCGGGTTGTTCGTGTACAGGCCCCAGCCTTCGATGTCCACGTTGGGCACCACGTACGGACCGGCGCCCAGCGTGGTGCCGTTGCCGACCACGACCGGCGTCTTCGAGGCGTAGGCGCCGCCGTCGAAGTACTGCCTGGCCTTGACGTAGACGAGCTTGCCGTCGCGGGTGGCGCCGTGCTCGTAGTACATCTTGGCCGGGTGGCGGTGCACGTGGCCGTAGAAGGACTCCTCGCGGTTGTAGACCATCTTGACCGGCTTGCCGGTGTGCAGCGCGAGCATGCACACGTGGACCTGGATGGACAGGTCCTCCCGGCCGCCGAAGGCGCCGCCGACACCGGACATGGTCATCCGGACCTTCTCCGGCGGCAGGCCCAGCACCCGCGCGGTCTGGCGCAGGTCCGAATGCAGGTCCTGGGTGGCCAGGTACAGCTCGACGCCGCCGTCCTCGGCGGGGATCGCGAGCCCCGACTCCGGGCCGAGGAACGCCTGGTCCTGCATGCCGACGGTGTAGACACCGGACACCACGACCTCGGCCTCGGCGTCCGGGTCGCCCTTGAGGATCTTCTGGTGCCGCACCACGTTGCCGTCGGCGTGCAGCTTCGGCAGCGTGTCGTCGTGGGCCGCGCGCTCGGCGTCGGTCACCGGCTCGAGCACCTCGTAGTCGACCTCGATGCGCTCCAGCGCCCGCCGCGCGGTCTCGGGGTGGTCGGCGGCGATCAGCGCGACGGCCTCTCCCCGGTAGCGGACCACGTCCTCGGCCAGCGCCGGCTGGTCGGCGTGCTTGAGGCCGTAGAGGTTGTCGCCGGGCACGTCCTCGTGGGTGAGCGCGGCGTACACGCCCGGCACCTTCAGCGCCGGACCCACGTCGACCGACCGGATGCGGGCGTAGGGGTGCGGGCTGCGCAGCGTGGCGCCCCACAGCATGTCCTCGGCCCACAGGTCGGAGGAGTAGGCGAACTCGCCGCGCACCTTCAGCGCGCCGTCGGGACGCAGCGGGGACTCGCCGATCCCGCCCGCGATGGCGTCGTTGAGGTCCTGAGGGCTGCGAGCCGGAGCCGGATTGCTCATCGGAGGGCCTCCTCGTGGCGGATGCGGGCACTGGCCCGCCGCAGTTCGTGGGTGAGATCGGACTCGAACGTCCTGGTCAGGTGCCCGTCGTGGACCACGGCGTCGCCGCCGCACAGCAGCCGCTCCAGCTTCGGCAGCGGCCCGAGGACCAGCGCGGCCACCGGGTCCTCGATGCCCGCGTGCCCCAGTCCGTCGATCCGCCACACCGCGATGTCGGCCAGCCTGCCCGGCGTCAGCGCACCGAGCTCGGTGTCGCGGCCGAGGCACTTCGCGCCGCCGCGCGTGGCCATCCACAGCGCGTCGCGAACCGAGATCGCGGTCGGGCCGTAGTGGGCGCGGGCGGTCAGCAGCGCCTGGCGCATCTCGTGCCCCAGGCCGCCCGCCTCGTTCGACGCGACCCCGTCGACCCCCAGACCGACGGGGACCCGAGCGTCGAGCAGCGGGCGGACCGGCGCGACCCCCGCGCCGACGCGGCCGTTGGAGCTCGGGCAGTGCGCCGAACCGGTGCCGGTCTCGCCGAAGCGGGCGATCGCCTTGTCCGACAGGTGGATGGTGTGGGCCAGCCACACGTCCTCGCCGAGCCAGCCGAGCTGCTCGGCGTACTCGGCGGGGGAGCAGCCGAACTCGGCCCGGCACTGCTCCTCCTCGTCGACGGTCTCGGCCAGGTGCGTGTGCAGCCGTACGCCGCGGCGACGTGCCAGCTCGGCGGCCTGGCGCATCAGCTCCGAGCTGACCGAGAACGGCGAGCACGGGCCGACCGCGACGCGCACCCTCGAGCCGGGCGAGGGGTCGTGGAAGCGGTCGATGGCGGCCTCGGTGCCGGTCAGCGCCTCGTCGAGGTCCTCGACCAGCGAGTCCGGCGGCAGCCCGCCCTGGGACCGCCCGCGGTCCATCGACCCGCGCACCGCGTGCAGCCGGACGCCGACCCGCTCGCCGGCGGCGACGACGCCGCCGAAGACGTCGCCCCCGCCGCGCGGGAAGACGTAGTGGTGGTCGGCGGCTGTGGTGCAGCCCGACAGCGCCATCCACGCCAGCCCGGACGACGCCGCGGCGTGGGTGATCTCCTCGTCGATGCCCGCCCACACCGGGTACAGCGCGGTCAGCCAGCCGAACAGGTCGGAGTCCGCGGCGTAGCCGCGGGTCGCCCACTGGTAGAGGTGGTGGTGGGTGTTGACCAGACCCGGCGTCACCACGCAGCCGGTGGCGTCGACGCGGTGCACCGGGACGTCCTGCTCCGGCGCGGAGCCGGGCCCGACGGCCAGGATCCGGTCGTCTTCCACGACCACGTGACCCTCGGCGTACTCGGTGCCGTAGCTCGACCCTGCGAGCAGGTCTTCGGTGCCGTAGCTCGACCCTGCGAGCCCAGCGGCGTCGCCTGCCGCGGTGCCGCCGTCCATCGTGACGACGGCACCACCCTCGATGACCACTCGGCTCATGCCCGCTGGGCCTTCCGCTGCGCGGCGAGCCGCACCGCGTCCATGATCTTCTCGTAGCCGGTGCAACGGCAGAGGTTGCCCGCCAGCGACTCGCGGATCTCGGCGTCGGAGGGGTTGGGCTTGCGCTCGATCAGGTCGTGGGTCTGCACCAGCAGGCCCGGCGTGCAGAACCCGCACTGCACGGCGCCCGCCTCGATGAAGGCCTCCTGCACCGGGTCGAGCTTCTCCCCTTCGTGCAGGCCCTCGACGGTGCGCACCTCGCACCCCTGGGCCTGGCCCGCGGCGATGAGGCACGAGCACGCGGGCACCCCGTCCATGTAGACGGTGCACGAACCGCACTCGCCCTGTTCGCAGGCGTTCTTGGAACCGGGCAGGCCGAGCCGCTCGCGCAGCACGTAGAGGAGGCTTTCGCCCTCCCACACGTCGTCGGCTTCCTGCGGCTGGCCGTTGACGGTGAACTTCAGGCGCATTCTTGTCTCCCGGAGCAGTGGTCCTTCCAGACCCATTGCAGGGTCCTGCGCGCCATCACCGACAGCGCGTGACGGCGGTAGTCGGCGGTGCCGCGGACGTCGTCGATGGGCGAGGAGGCGTCGGCGACGAGCTTTCCGAAGCGCTCCAGCACGGAGTCGGCCAGCGGACGCGGCGACTCCCACAGGCCGTCGAGCTCGCCCGCGATGAACTCCTCGGCCGCCAGAGCTCGGCGCGGCGTCGGGGCCGCCGAGCCGAGCCCGGTACCCACGCGGCGCTGTTCGGGGTGCAGCGCCACCGCGAAGGTGCACACGGCGATCACCATCGCGTTGCGGGTACCGACCTTGGAGAACTGCTGCGCGCCCGTGGCGGGCGCGATGTGCACGGCGGCGATCAGCTCGTCCTCGGCCAGCGCGTTGCGCTTGACGCCGGTGAAGAACTCGGTGGCGGGCAGCATCCGCGTGCCGCGCACCGACTCCACCTCGATCTCGGCGTCGGAGGCCAGCAGCGGCGGGTGGCCGTCACCGGCGGGCGAGGCGGACCCGAGGTTGCCGCCGAGGGTGCCGCGGTTGCGGATCTGCGGCGAGCCCACCGTCCGCGACGCGATGGCCAGGCCCGGCAGCCGCTCGCCGAGCTCGTTGATCAGCCTGGTGTAGGGCAGGCCGGCGCCGATGCGCAGCCTGCCGTCGTGCTCGCTCCAGCTCGCGAGCTCGTCGATGCCGGTGAGGTCCAGCAGCGTGGTGGGACGCCGGTGATCGAAGTTGATCTCGACCATGACGTCGGTCCCGCCCGCGATTGGCGTCGCGTCGGGATGTGTGGCCTTGGCTTCGAGTGCTTCACGCCAGGAGGCCGGGCGGAGGAAATCCACGGTATTGCTCCCTGTCACGGCCGTTCAAAGGTGTGAGTCAGTACACATCCGACGTTGGGGTGATTACTAGCGGTGGAAGTGCTGAAAAACACTGCGTGCCGATCGGGGTGCTTAGTATGTTCCTACAAACGTGCCGCGAGCGTGTTTCGCGCGATTCGATTGGGTGCGCCGGTGCTGTTGCGTGATCTGCTGGCCGACCCCGAGCTGGGACTGGTGCTGCTCGCGGGCGAGGAGTACGTGGACCGCCCCGTCCGCGGCGTCTACATCACCGACCTGCTCGACCCCCGCCGCTACCTCGAGGGCGGCGAGCTCGTGCTGAGCGGGCTGGTGTGGCACACCGGCCCGCAGACCTCCGAGCAGTTCGTCGCGGCGCTGGCCGACGCCGGTGTCGCCGGGCTCGCCAGCGGCACCGCCCGCCTCGGCCACGCGCCGCCCGACCTGGTCGACGCCTGCAAGCGCCACGGCGTGCCGGTGCTCGAGGTACCGCTGGCACTCAGCTTCAACGTGCTCGCCGAGCGGGTGCAGCGCCGCGGAGCCGCGCCGCGGCGCGAGCTGGTCTCGGCCGCGGCTTCCGGCGCGGGGCTGGAGCGGGTGCTGTCGATGGCCGCGGGCGAGTTCGGCGCCGACTGCTGGGTGCTCTCCTGCGCCGGATGGGTCGTCGGCGGCACGGCGGAGCTGACCGGGGAGCTGCGGCACGCGCTGGTCCAGGACGTGCTCAGGTCCGGTCGGCTGCCCAGGACGGCCCGCGCCGGCGACGACGGCTTCGCCGTGTGGCCGGTCGAGTCCGACACCGAGCCCCCCGCCGCCCGCTGGTTCGTGGCCGTGCGCGGCGACCGCGAGATGTGGGGTGACGAGGAAGAGGCCATCGCCGCGGACCTCGGCACCGTCGTCGCACTGCTGCGCGCGCGGGTGGACGAGGCCCGCCAGATCGCAGGCCGCTCGGTCGAGGCGGCGCTGGGCAGGCTGCTCGACGGCGCGATGACCCCGGCGGAGGTCGCCGTCCGCCTGGAGACCGCCGGACTGCCCGCGGGCGAGCCGCTGCGAGCGGTCGAGCTGCACGCGGGAGACCGGGCGGCCTCCACCGCCCTGCTGCGCGAGATCGCCGCCGCGACCGGCGTCGCCTCGGTCGCGGTCCCGCTGCGCGAAGGCGCCTCGGCGGTGTTCGCCGACGACGAGCAGCACCTGCTCGCGCTCGAAGGGTTGTTGCGCGGCATCATCGCCGAGGTCGAGCCGGGCCTCGGCGATCGGATGGTGACGGTGGGGCTCAGCGACGTGAGCCCGGTGACGGGCCTGCGCGGAGCGCTGGAGGAGGCGGGCTACGCCCGGCGGCTCGCGAGGCAGCGCCGTGCGCGGGCGGGCGCGGGCGGCGGGGCCGGCCTGGCGACCGGGGCGGAGCTGGCCTCGCACGAGGTGCTGCTGGCCTCGGCACCCGACGAGCTGCGCCGCTCGTACCGCGCCAGGCTGCTGTCCCGGCTCACCGAGTACGACCGCGTGCACAACTCGGACCTGGTGCACACGCTGCGCGTCTTCCTGGACACCTCGGGTTCGTGGTCGCGCAGCGCCAAGCAGCTGCACGTGCACGTGAACACGCTGCGGTACCGGATCCAGCGCATCGAGGAGATCTCCGGGCGCGACCTGGCGGACTTCCCCACGCGCGTCGACTTCTACCTGGCGCTGGTGCTGGACCACCCCGCGAGCTGAGCGCCTGCTCCCCGGCAGCCGCGCGACCGTCGCGCATGCCGTGGTTTTCGTTGCGCCGCGTGGGAGTCATCACAATCGTTCCAGCTGTCCCTGGCCGGTGCGGCCGGCAGTTCGAAATCCGCTTCCACGCCAGGTACCGTGCTTGGTCGGCGAACGGCCAGGGGACCGTTCGGCGCAGTCATCGACGACCCACGAACCCCCGAGACGGAGGTAACGGGATTGACCGATCTGTCCGCCACCACCGATGTGACGGACCGCCCGAGCGGCGCCGCCGAATCCGGTGTCCAGGACCGGATTCGCGACTACCTGGACCGCACCGCGCCGGAGACGCCCTGCCTGGTCGTGGACCTGGCCGCGGTGCGCCGCAACTACCAGGCGCTGCGCTCGGCTTTGCCCGACGCCAGGATCTGCTACGCGGTCAAGGCCAATCCCGCCCCCGAGGTGGTCGCCACCCTCACCGCCCTCGGGTCCTCGTTCGACGTCGCCAGCCCCGGTGAGATCGACCTCTGCCTCGCCCAGGGCGCGAGCCCGGAGTCGATCTCCTACGGCAACACGATCAAGAAGCCCCGCGACATCGCCCGCGCCCACCGGCTCGGCGTGCGCCTGTTCGTCACCGACAGCGAGGCCGACCTGCTCAACATCGCCGAGTCGGCTCCCGGCTCGCAGGTGTTCTGCCGCGTCCTGGTCGACAACAAGGGCTCGCGCACCCCGTTCGGCCGCAAGTTCGGGTGCACGCCGCAGACCGCCGTCCGGTTGCTGCGCCGCGCCGCCGAGCTCGGCCTCGACCCCTACGGCGTGTCGTTCCACATCGGATCGCAGCAGCTCGACCCGTCGGCCTGGGAGCACGGAATCCGGGCCGCCCGCGAGGTTTTCGAGGGCCTGGCCGAGCACGGCGTCACGCCGCGGATGGTGAACCTCGGGGGCGGACTGCCCGCCTCCTACACCGAGTCCGCGCCGCCGCTGGGCGAATACGCCGAGCACATCGAGCGGTCGCTGGACCGGCATTTCGGCGCGCGGCGCCCGGAACTGCTCATCGAGCCGGGCAGGCAGGTCGTCGGCGACGCCGGGGTGCTGCGCAGCGAGGTCGTGCTCGTCACCGCGTCGGCGGGCGACGACCGCCGCTGGGTCTACCTGGACGTGGGCCGCTACAACGGGCTCGCCGAGACCGAGGGCGAAGCCATCACCTACCGGCTGCGGACCTCCCGCGACGGCGACGAGTGCGGCCCGGTCGTGCTGGCCGGCCCCACCTGCGACGGCGACGACGTGCTGTACCAGCACACGCGCTACGACCTGCCGCTGACGCTGCGCGGCGGCGACCGGGTCGACCTGCTCAGCGCGGGCGCCTACACCGCGAGCTATTCGTCGGTGTGCTTCAACGGCATCGCCCCGCTGCCCACGCACTGCATCGACGCCGACGAACTCGCCTGATCAGGGCATTGCCGAGTTTTCCCCACAAGCGGAATCTGCGAAACGATGGGAGGTCGATAGATGTCGATTGACACCGGGACCCTGCAGCCGGTCGGTCTGTTCACCGGCCAGCACGTCCTCGCTGAACTTGAGGGCGTCGATCCGGATCTGCTCGACGACGAGCAGTTCCTGAGGGACGCGCTGCGAAGCGCGTTGGACCGGTCGCACGCCACGGTGTGCGAGATGATCGCCAAGCGGTTCGAGCCGCAGGGCGTCACCGTGCTGGCACTGCTGTCGGAGTCCCACGCTTCGATGCACACCTACCCGGAGAACGGCTCGATCTTCATCGACGTCTTCACCTGCGGGCACACCGCGCAGCCGGAGCAGGCGGTGGCACTGCTCGCCGAGGCGCTCAGTCCCACGGCGGTGAATACTCAGACCATTCACCGCGGCCACGACTACCCGGCGTCGTGATCGCCGCCCGGACTCCAAGAAGGAGGAGCACACCTTGATCGAACTCGATGGGCACCGGTGGATCCAGGAGCCGATGGGCGATGGAATGCGGCGCCTGTGGCGGATCGACGAGGTGCTGTGGGAGGGCGACACCGCGTTCCAGCACGTGGTGATCGGCCGCACCGACCAGGGGATCTCGCTGTTCTGCGACGACGACCGGCAGAGCACCGAGTTCTCCCAGCTCGTCTACCACGAGGCCATGATGGTCCCCGCGTTCCTGCTCGCCGAGAAGGTGCAGCGGGTGCTGATCATCGGCTCCAGCGAGGGCGTGGCGAGCAAGATGTCGGTGCAGGCGGGCGCGACCCGCGTCGACCACGTCGACATCGACAGCGAGTGCGTGAAGGTCTGCGCCGAGCACCTGCCCTACGGCTACACCGCCGAGGAGCTGCCCGGGGTGGAGAACGGTGACGGTCCGATCGCGCTGCACTACGCCGACGGCTGGGGGTTCCTCGACCAGGCGCCGCCGGAGGGCTACGACATCGTCGTGGTCGACCTGCCCGACGAGCGCGAGGACGACACCGACGGCCAGCACAACCGGCTCTACGGCCTGGAGTTCATCCAGCGGTGCCAGACCGTGCTGTCGCCGGGCGGTGTCGTCGCGGTCCAGGCCGGCTGCCCGACGGTGTGGCGGAACAAGACGCTGATCCGCGCCTACAACCGGTTCCGCTCGATCTTCGACACCGTGTCGTACTTCGGTGCCGACGAGCACGAGTGGGCGTTCCTGTTCGGCCGCGTCGAGCCGATCGACGACCCGACCAACGTCATGCTGGAGTCGTTCCCGAACAGCTCCTACCGGCCGGAGACGATCGACGACGCGAGCCTCATCGGCTGCACCGTGCCGCCGTACTCGCTGCGCAACCAGGACTGAGCGCACCTGCAGGCGCCTCCGCCCGCCGAAGCGGGAGGAGGCGCCTTCGTGCGTCGGGGGTCGTCAGTGGTCGTAGCGGCCGGTCTTGATGGCGGCGAGAAACGATTGCCACTGGTCGTTGGTAGCGGTCAAGTGCCCGGCGGCGCGGTTCTTGGTGTCGCGCACCGCCGCACCACCACCAACCCGCCCGACCTCGACGCAAGCATTGCCCGTCGCGCTACGGCTGGACTTTCGCCAGTTCACCGGATGATCGTGTGCGGTCATCGGAACGCTCTCCTTCTGCTGCCTCTACCAGCCCCGCCACGAGCTTCACGGAGTCGGCGGGGCTCATCGCCACATCCCGAAGCGTAGCGATCGCGTTCTGAAACGCTCTCACTTCTTTGGGTGTGTGCAGCAGTGTCAGGGAGCTGAAGTGCTCGATGTACACGATCGGCGCGCCCTTGGCGAACTGGAAGTGGATGAAGCTACCGGCGTGGCTCGGATTCCACTCCGTGGTTCTGCTCGGCACTACCAGGATCTCGATGTTGGGAAGCTCCGCCATCGCGACGAGGTGCCGCAGTTGCTCCGCATGGACCGTGGCGCCGCCGATCGGCTCGCGGAGGACGTTCTCGGTAAGGATCGCGGTGAAGGTCGGCGCGTCCCGCTTCGTCAGCACGTCCCGCCTGCCCACCCGGATCACGGTTCGGACATCCGCCGTTCCACTGGGTTCCCGCCGCTGGAGCACGGCACGCGAGTCTGGACAAGCGGCCGGGCGGTGGCTGGCCGAACTCGCCCGTTCGGAAGCGCGATGAGCGTCGAAACCCGAACGCCGGCGACGCTGCTCCGCAGAGCGCAGTTGCTCCTCGGCGATCTCGCCTTCCACATCGGCGCGGGGCAACTCGAGTTCGCGGACCTCGACGCCGGTGTCTCAGCCCTGGAGGACCTTTTCGCCCTCCTTCACTACATGCGGTTGCGCAACGACATGACGCCGATCGTCCGCATAGCGGAGACCGAGTGATGCTGCCCGTCTGGACCGCTCTGGTCTGCCTCGCCGTGCTCCACGTCTGGATCTGGAGCCAGTTCCTCCGTCGAAGCCACCGTCCCCGGCATGCTCGCGGCAGCACGACCGTCTGGCAGCTCCTGGAAGCGCAAGCACGAGCGTCCACACCAGACCGGAATGCACTCACCGCTCCGCCGTTGGATGTCCAGCGCCGCGTCCTCGAAGGACTTCGCAGGCTCTAGACCCGGCTCGATACCGGTGCCCCGACCCGCGGTAGCACCGACCGCATCGACCTCTACCAGATCCACCGCCCCGACCCGGCCACCGACATCGACGAGACCCTGTCGGCGCTGTCCGACCTGGTGCGCGCGGGCAAGATCATGGCCATCGGCTCGTCGGACTTCCCCGCCGAGCAGATCGTGGAGGCGCAGTGGGTCGCGCAGCGGCGCAACCACATCGCCTTGCACACCGAGCAGCCGCCGTACTCGGTGTTCGTGCGGGGCATCGAGCGGTCGGTGCTGCCGACCGCGCGGAAGTACGGCATGGGCGTGCTCACCTGGAGCCCGCTCAACAGCGGCTGGCTGACCGGGCGCTACCGGCGCGGCACCGAGATCGAGCTCAACGAGTTCCGGCGGCTCATCGCGCACAAGTTCGACCTCGGCCTGCCGGGCAACCAGCGCAAGCTCGACGCCGTCGAGGAGCTGCTGGCCCTGGCAGGTGCCGTCGGCGTCTCGTTGACGCACATGGCGCTGGCCTTCGCCGCCTCGCACGCCGCCGTCACGTCGGTGATCCTCGGCCCGCGCACCGCCGAGCAGCTCCGGGACGTGCTCGGGGCGGCCGAGGTGGCCCTCGACGACGAGGTGCTCGACCGGATCGACGAGACCGTCGCGCCCGGCACGGACCTCAACCCCGCCGACATCGACTACGCCCCGCCGCACGTGACCTCCGCGGACCTGCGCCGCCGTCCGCTCGCCGAGCGGTAGCGCCGGCTACCCGCCGTGCGGCGTCGACCAGAACGACCGAACCGGTGTGCGATACCCCCCGTTGGTGTCGTGGCCCCGCTGCACACGCCTACGGCCGCCCGGAGGCGTCAGAGGTCGGTCGAGTCGTCGAACGTGCGGTGCAGGTACGGGTGCATGCCGGTGCCGGTGTCCCGGGGTTCGAACCACTGGTCGAAGGTCAGCCCCCGCTCGCGGAACTGCTCCTCCAACCGCGCGCTCATCGCGTCGGGCGAGTCCCCGAGCGCCATGAGGTCGACCAGGTACAGGTCCTCGTGGTCGGTGCCCGCGAACGCCTTGCCCGCGAAGGAGGCGAACACCGGTTCGCCGTCTTCCCAGCTCATCAGCTCGGCGGCCTCCAGCAGCACCTGCGCCTCGTTGATGAACAGCCGCAGCGCCAGCGCTTCGGCGACGGTGCGCGGCGGCGTCCACGACGGCTCGGTGAGCCGGGCCGCCACCGCCGCCGAGGACAGCAGGAACGCCCGTGCGAACCACGCGTCGTAGCGGTGCTCGTAGCAGGGCGGCAGCTCCTCCAGCACCAGCAGCCCGACCGCGTCGTCGGCGGAGGCGTTGTTGACCGCCAGCGCCAGCTCGTCGTAGAAGATCTCGTCGGTGACCACCCGCACGGCGTGGATCAGCGCCCCCGCCGCCAGCCGCGCGGTCTGCGGCGAGTTGGTGCCGAACACGTCGAGGTCGAAGGCCCGCAGCCCGCCGGCCAGCTCGTCGAGCTTGAGCCGCCAGTGCTCGGTGTCGAGCGAGGCCTCCTCCTCGCCCGCGCTCTCCAGCGCCTCCTCGACGGCGGCCTCCAGCCCGGTGTCACCCGCGTCCTGGCCGACCCGCTCGGCTGCGGCCAGGCTCTGGTTGAACTCGTCCTCGGTGATGCGGACCTCGGAGTGCGCCACGCTCCAGCCGACCAGCAGCTCGCTCTCCCCGATGAGCTCGTTGAGCACCATCGCGGCGGCCTCCTCGGCGGGCAGCAGCCCGGGGGCGTCCAGCGCCAGCACGACGCTCGCTCCGTTCGGGTGCACGGTGATGCGGTAGTCCAGGACGTCGATGTCGGCCTCCGCGGGCCCGGAGACGCCCTCGACCAGCGCCAGCTGGCGGTCCAGGAGCGCGGCCACCCCCTCCCGCTGCAACGGGTCCAGGTCGCTGGCATCGACCGGCGGTTCGAGCTCCGCCGTCACCACGTAGTCCACCGCTTCTCGCTCTCTTCCTCGGGCGGTTGGGGCGATCGTACGTCCGGTGTCCGGCACGGACCCACTGATCGGCCGCGGCGACGGGAATTGATCAGCCAGCCCCGCGGCCACGCCCCGGGGGCACCGGGCGAGCGCCCTCATCAGCGATGATGTGCGGCGTGACGACGACTGTGACCGTATTCGGCAGCTGCAACATGGACCTCGTGGCCTACGTGGGCACAGCACCCGGACGGGGGGAGACCGTGCTCGGCCGCGAGTTCACCACCGTCCCCGGCGGCAAGGGCGCCAACCAGGCGCTGGCCGCGGCCAAGGCAGGAGCGGCCGTGAACATGATCGGCGCGGTGGGCCGCGACGAGTTCGGCGAGCAGATCCGCGCGAACCTGGCCGGGTCCGGGGTGGACACCAGTGCGCTGCGCACCGTCGACGGCCGCAGCGGCACCGCGCACATCACCGTCGACGACGACGGCGGCAACTCCATCATCGTGGTCCCGTCGGCCAACGCCACTGTGGATGGTCTGGCGTCCGGCGACGAGGAGCTGATCGCGGCGTCGGGAAGTCTGCTGCTGCAGCTGGAGATCCCGTTCGAGGGGGTGGCCGCGGCCGCCGCCGCGGGGCGCCGCAACGGCGTCCGCGTGGTGCTGACCCCGGCACCGGCCGCCGAGCTCCCCGACGGCGTCCTGTCCAACGTGGACCTGCTGGTGCCCAACGAGCACGAGGCCGAGGCGCTGGTGGGCGAGCAGGACCCGAAGCGGGCGCTGGCGGCGCTGCTGGAGCTGGTGCCGGAGGTCGTGATCACGCTCGGTGGCCGCGGCTCGGTCTACGGCAGCCGCGGCGGCGAGGTCGTGGAGATGCCGAGCTTCCCTGTCCGGGCGGTGGACACCACCGCCGCGGGTGACACGTTCGCGGGCGTGCTCAGCGTGGCCCTCGGCGAGGGCGCGGGTATCCGCGAAGCACTCCGCCGGGCCTCGGCCGCGGCGGCGCTGTCGGTGCAGCGGAACGGGGCCAGCAGTTCGATGCCGACCAGGCGGGAGATTGCGGACTTTCTGGCCTCTGTTTGATGCGCCGCGCCCGCCCCGGGCGTGCGCCGCGGCAATTACCGACGGCTTCTCGAGCCATCACGAACAGTAAGTCCGGTGAAGGCTGCGCGGGTGGCCGGTTTCAATGCGGGCCGGGTGCCGGCCACCCGCGAAGAGCACTCACTGAGCGTTGTCGTAGGCCTCGACCACCTCGGACGGAATACGGCCGCGGTCGGAAACCTGCATGCCCTGTTCCCTGGCCCATTCGCGAATGGCCTGGTTGCGCTCGCGGTCGGCGGCACTGGGCGCGGAGGCGGGCTTGTTCGCCTTGCCCCCGGAGCGCTTGCGCCCGCCGGTGCGACGCGCGCTGGCCACGTAAGACGCCAGCGAGTCGCGGAGTTTGGCGGCATTCTCCTTGGACAGGTCAATTGAGTAGCTGACCCCGTCCAGGCCGAACTCGACCGTGGACTCCGCTTCCGAACCGTCGACATCGTCGACAAGCTGAACGGTGACCTTCTGCGCCACTGTAACCCTCGATTCCGGATCGTTTATCGTCGTCTTCGCAACACCCTACGGCGAAGATCGAGCGAACAATAAACGATTGTTGCGAGAATGTTCCACTCGCGTCCGCCACGCACCGCGCGGCAAGCCCGGCACTGTGCTTCAGATTACTTTCTCGATTTCGAACGCGTTGGCTACGGTGTGCTGGCAGTGGGGCACGAGGTGGTGGCGCACCGCGCACGTGACCCGCACGGCGGTTATCGGCCGTCTGAGGTGCTGTTCTATCGTTGAAGTACGAGACAACAGCGATCCCACGTGCTACAACGTGGTCAGGGTCGCAGGAGTCTCCCCTGCAAGTGTCGCGGATCGAGGCGGGGCACGTTCCCGAGACAGGTGATCATGGCCGAGCGGATTCAGGTCGAACTCGTCGACGACATCGACGGGTCCCCAGCCCAGCACACCGTCACTTTCGCGCTTGACGGCGTGACCTATGAAATCGACCTGAGCGAGCGGAATGCGCAGCGCTTGCGTGCGGTCTTCGAGCGCTACATCGAGCGCGCCAGGTCGCCGCAGCCCGCCCCGCGCGGCGACCGTGCGCAGGAGCGGGAGGAGCGCGAGACCAGGCAGGCGAACCGCCAGCTCACCGAGCAGATCCGCGGCGCCGCCCAGCGCACCCGCGAGCACCTGAACCAGAAGGCGCAGGAGGCCGCGGCCACTGTCGAGGAACCCGCCGAGGAAGCCGGGGAACTGTCGGCGCTGCAACTGGCCAAGGAAGAGCCGGGGCAGCAGGAATCCCCGGTTCCCGCGGTTTCGCTACCGCAGTTCTCCTCCGCAGTGGACTGATCGCCGAAGGATTTCCGCCGGGCCCGTGAACCCGTCCCGGTGAACCCCGCGGTAGTTCCGCCCGCCGCGCGCCGTCCCGGTCCGCAAGGTTCCGGGCCGGTCACGAAGCATGGACATGCCGGCACCGCCGCCGTACCGTTTCGTCGATCAACGAATCGGGAGGCCGGTGTTGCGAGAGCGGTCCGGGCGGTACGCGATGGCGGCCGTGCTGGCCGCCGTCTGCGCGACGACCGGATGCGCCCCGCTGGTCGACGTCGAGCGCACCGCCGCTGAGCTGCGCACTTCGGTGCAGGCGCCGACGGTGCGCGGTGGCGAGGCGGTCATCGCCCTCGACCAGGAACCCGACCGCCTCGACCCGACCCTGGCCACGACGCTGGCCGGCAGGCAGGTCTTCGCCGGTCTGTGCGAGAAGCTCTACGACGTCGACCAGGCCGGCCGGATCGTGCCGCAGCTGGCCACCGAGTTGCCCCGGGTGTCCGCCGACGGACGTGAGCTCACCATCCGGCTGCGCCCGGATGTCCGGTTCAACGACGGCACGCCCTTCGACGCGGCCGCGGTGAAGAGGAGCCTGGACCGCCACCGCGAGCTCGACGGCTCATCCCGCCGCGTGGAACTCTCCGCGGTCGCCTCCGTCGAGGTCGCCGATCCGGCGACCGTCCGGCTGCGTCTGACCGCGCCGTCGGCGCCTTTGCCCAGCGTGCTGGCCGACCGCGCCGGAATGATCATGTCGCCGGCGCAGTTGGACCGGCTCGGCGAGAACTTCTCCGACCACCCCGTCTGCGTCGGCCCCTTCGAGTTCGCCGAACGCGTCGCCCAGGACCGGATCGTGTTGCGGCGCAGCGACTTCTACTACGGCCGCGACCACGTGATGCTGGACCGGCTGGTCTACCGGGCGGTCCCCGACGACAACATCCGCCTGGCCAACCTGCGCTCCGGCGAGTTCGACGTCGTATGGGAGGCCGGACCGCCGGAAGTGCCGATCCTGGCCAGGGATTCCGACGTCGTGCTGCTCAACACGCCCTCGGTGCAGTACATGGGCATCACGGTGAACATCGCCAACGCCGGCGGGTCGCCCGGCCCGGTGCCCGGGCCGCTCGCGTCCGACCCGCGGGTCAGGGAGGCGCTGTCGCTGTCCATCGACCGCGCCACGCTGAACAAGATCTCCTTCAACGGCCTCTACCAGCCCGCCTGCGGGCCGATCCCGCCGACCAGCGAGTTCGCCACCCCGCGCACCCAGGCGTGCCCGGCGCACGACGTCGGACGCGCCAGGCGGCTGCTCGCCGAGGCGGGCGTGCGCACCCCGCTGCGGGTGGAGCTGATGCTGGCCAACGACTCGGCGCAGAACCGCACCGGCCAGGTCATCCAGGCGATGGCCGCGCAGGCGGGCTTCGACGTCGTGCTGCGCCCGACCGAGTCGACCAGCGCCATCGCGGCGGCGAAGAAGGGCCGGTTCGAGACGTTCCTGATCGGCTGGTCCGGGCGCCCCGACCCCGACGGCAACATCGCGGTGATGCACACCGAGGGCAGCCCGCAGAACTACAGCGGCCACTCCACCCCCGAGACCGACGCGCTGATCGCGCAGGCCGCCGCCGAGCAGAAGCCCGACCGCCGGCGCGAGTTGTACGAGCTCGTCGTCGAGGACCTGCACGAGCGCAACAACGTCATCTACCTCTATCGCCAGCAGTACTACACCGCGCACTCCGCGGATCTGGCCGGCATCGCGGTGTATCCGGACGGGATCATGCGGATGGCCGGTGCCGGCTACCGGGCGCACGGGAGCTGACGACATGCCGCGCGGTTACGCCTTCAGCCGGATCGTGCAGTCGCTGGTGACGCTCGTGCTGGTCTCGCTGGTGGTGTTCGCCGGACTGCGGGCGCTTCCGGGCGATCCCGCCGTCGCGCTGGCCGGCCCGGAGGCCGACGACGCCGCGATCGAGCAGATCCGCCACTCCTACGGGCTGGACCAGCCGCTGCCCGTGCAGTACGCGACCTGGCTCGGCCGCGCGGTCCGGGGCGACTTCGGCGAGTCGGCCACCACCGGCCTGCCGATCGGCGAGATCATCCTCGGCCGCATCCCGGTGACCGTGGAGCTGGCGGTGCTCAGCCTGCTCTTCGCCGCGCTCGTCGGGCTCGCCGCGGGCGTCGTCTCGGCGGTGCGCCGCGGCGGTCCGCTCGACTGGCTGGGCAACGGGCTGTCGCTGTTCGGCCTGTCCATCCCCAACTTCTGGCTCGGACTGATGTGCGTGCTGGTCTTCGCGGTGTGGCTGGGCGTGCTGCCCGCGTCGGGCTTCGTGCCGTTCACCGAGTCGCCGTGGGAGAACCTGGAACGGATGGTGCTGCCCGCGTTCGTGCTCGGCAGCGGCCTGGCCGCGGTGCTGATGCGCCAGATGCGATCGTCCATGTTGGACACGCTCGGCTCGGACTACGTGCGCACCGCGCGGGCCAAGGGCGCGGGTGAGTGGCGGGTCGTCGGCGTGCACGGGCTGCGCAACAGCCTGATCACGGTCATGACGATCCTGGGCCTGCAACTGGGCGCGCTGATCTCCGGCGCGGTGGTGACCGAGCAGATCTTCGTGCTGCCCGGCTTCGGCAAGCTGATGGTGGACTCGGTGTTCACCAGGGACTTCCCGGTGATCCAGGCCGCCGTGCTGGTGACCGCGGCCGGCTACATCGCGGTCAACCTCGCCGTAGACCTGCTCTACTCGGTGGTCGATCCGCGGATCAGGGTGCGCGGAGGTGCGCGGTGACGCATGCGGCCGCCGTCAGCGGCTCCCGCCGGGTGCTGCGACGCCTGATCCGCCACCGGACCGGAGTCGTCGGTCTGGTGCTCTGCGCCGCGCTGGTGCTCGCGGCGGTCGCGGTGCCGCTGATCGCGCCGACCGACCCGGCGGCGGTCGACTTCGACCGGGTGTTGCAGCAGCCTTCGGCGTCGTCCTGGCTCGGCACCGACGAGCTCGGCCGCGACCAGCTCTCCCGTGTCCTGCACGGCATCCGCGCCTCGCTGACGGTCGGGGTGCTCTCGGTGCTGCTCGCGCTCGTGGTCTCCGTGCCGCTCGGGTTGGTGGCCGGGTACTACCGCGGCGTCGTCGACTCCGTCGTCTCGCGGATCACCGACACGCTGCTGGCCTTCCCGTTCCTGGTGCTCGCCGTCGGTCTGGCGGCGGTCCTCGGCGCGTCGCTGCTCAACGCCGCCATCGCCATCGGCGTGTCCCAGGTGCCCAACCTCATCCGCGTCGTGCGCGGCGAGACCCTGCGCCTGTCCAACGAGGCGTACGTCGACGCCGCGGTCGCGGCCGGCGCCCGCGGCGGTGCGGTGCTGTTCGGCCACGTCCTGCCGAACGCGGTGAACGCGTTGCTGATCCAGATCACCGTCGCGATCCCGGCGGCCGTCATCGGCGAGGCGCTGCTGTCGTTCCTCGGGCTCGGTGTGCAGCCGCCGTCGCCGTCGCTCGGGGTGATGCTCTCGGCGGCCCAGACCTACTTCGCCCAGGCGCCGTGGCTGGTGGTCTTCCCCGGCCTGGCGGTGGTGCTGGCGACACTCGGCTTCAACCTGCTCGGCGACGGCCTGCGCGACGCCCTGGACCCGAAGGGGAACCGATGACGGTGCTGGCGTTCTCCGGCCTTTCGGTGCGCTTCCGCACCGAGAGCGGTACGACCGACGCCGTCCGGGGCGTGGAGTTCGCGGTCGAGCCCGGCGAGGTCCTGGCGGTGGTGGGCGAATCCGGATCGGGCAAGAGCGTGACCGCGATGGCGGCCCTCGGTCTGCTGCCACCCAACGCCGAGGTGACCGGCAGCATCCTGGTCGACGGCGCGGAAGTCGTCGGCCGCACCCCGCGCGAGCTGCGCCGCATCCGGGGCGGTGAACTGGCGATGATCTTCCAGGAGCCGATGACCTCGCTGAACCCCGTGTTCACCATCGGCTGGCAGATCGCCGAAGCCGTCCGGATGCACACCGACCTGTCGCGGACGAGTGCACGCGCCCGAGCCGTCGAACTGCTCGAGGCCGTCGGCATCCCCGAACCGCGCCGCCGCATGCGCCACTACCCGCACCAGCTCTCCGGAGGGCAGCGGCAGCGGGTGATGATCGCGATGGCGCTGGCCTGCGAGCCCAAGGTGCTCATCGCCGACGAACCGACGACCGCACTCGACGTCACGGTCCAGGCCGGGATCCTGGCCCTGCTGCGCGACCTGCGCGACCGGCTCGGCATGACGATCCTGCTGATCACCCACGACATGGGCGTGGTCGCCGACCTGGCCGACCGGGTCGTGGTGATGTACCGCGGCGAGGTCGTCGAGCAGGCACCGGTCGACGAGCTGTTCGCGGAGCCCGGACACGAGTACACGCGGACGCTGCTCTCGGCCGTGCCCCGCCTCGACGAGAAGCCGGACCCGGCTGCCGAGCCCGCCGAGGCCCCGGTGCTGGAAGTCCACGACCTCGCCATGGCCTACGGCGGGCACCGGGTCGTCGACGGCGTGTCCCTGCGCATCGGGCGCGGGGAGACCCTCGGCCTGGTCGGGGAGTCCGGATCGGGCAAGTCGACCGTCGGACGCTGCGTGACCAGGCTGGCCGAACCCGTCTCGGGGCGGGTCGTGCTGAACGGCCAGGACATCACGCACCTGCCGCCGCGCCGCCTGCGTCCCCTGCGCCGCAAGCTCGGCATCGTCTTCCAGGACCCGGGGTCGTCGCTCGACCCGCGCATGAGCATCGGCGACAGCGTCGCCGAACCCCTTCGACTGCACCGCGCCGCCCGCGGTCGGGCACTGGAGCGCCGCGTCGCCGGCCTGCTCGAAGCCGTCGAACTGAGCCCGGGCATGCGCGGCCGGCACCCGCACGAGCTGTCCGGAGGCCAGCGGCAGCGGGTGAGCATCGCCCGCGCCCTGGCGTTGGACCCCGAACTGCTCGTCGCCGACGAACCCACCAGCGCCCTGGACGTCTCCGTGCAGGACGCGGTCCTCGAGCTCCTCCTCGACCTGCAGCGCAAGCTCGGCTTCGGCTGCCTGTTCATCAGCCACGACCTGGCCGTGGTCAACCTGCTGGCGAGCCGGGTCGCGGTGATGCACCGAGGCACCATCGTCGAGGCGGGCGAGACGGCGAGGGTGCTCGGCGAGCCCGAGCACCCCTACACCCGGCGCCTGCTAGACGCCGCGCCGATCCCGGACCCGGTCCGCCAGCGCGAACGCCGGCTCGCCTCCCGCGCGTGACGCGCGCGCGAAGCACAACCGCACCGCGACTCCTGGGAAGCAGCGGTGCGGTCGCGAAGTCCGGTCAGTCCTCGGCGCGATGCCTGCGGCCGCCGCCTCCGCGGGCGGCCGCGGACTTGGAGGACGACTTGGCTCCCTCCTCGCCGCCCCGTTCAGCACGCTCGGTCAGCGCGGCCGCGAACTCCGGGGGCGCGCTGGGGCCCCAGTTGCTCGCTTCCGGATCGATCAGCGTCTGCTGCAGCTCGGTGTAGATCGGTGTCGAGTCCACTGCTACCCCCGTTCCGACGGATCGGATCAAGAGGCTACCCGCGCGCCGCCCCCGTACCGGACGACCGGAAGATGACCACCCGAACGTGCAACTTGCGCACCGCTACGACCCCGTATCGGGTGGCCCCCACCAAGATCGGCTCTGACCTGGTGTTTTGTTGTTAGAGGGGGGTGGTGTTCAGGAGGTGTTCAGGGTGCTGTAGATTTCTTCGTGTCAGAGCGGAACGGGCCGGACAGAAACGGGCCGGGCACTGACGGGGGTTGCGAACCAAGCTCCTGCCTTGGGGTGGTAGAGTGGGCGGCCTCGAAACACAAAGTGAGCTTTTGTTAGCTTGACTGGTGTTCACAACTCCATGCAGTGGCTCGAGGGTTTTGGTCGGGTTCGAGCGGGGGACGCGGAAGTGACCCCCCTGAAAACGCCGGAATTTGAGTGCTGCTAGAGTGGTGGACACAAGCGAGAGGAAATGCTCCCCGGAGCTTCGCGGCCTGAAATTGGGTCGGGGTGATGGTGTGGGTGTGTTCTTTGAGAACTCAACAGCGTGCCGATGATTTAGGTTAGTGTAGATTTTATTCCCCTGAATCTCGTGGATGACCAGGGTTTTTGTGGTTGTTTGTCGGGGTTTGGTGGTTTCTTTGAGTATGGCGCTCCGACCCTGTGGGGTTGTTTGAGTGTCTGCTGGGATTGTTTTCGACAGTCATTGTTGGAGAGTTTGATCCTGGCTCAGGACGAACGCTGGCGGCGTGCTTAACACATGCAAGTCGAACGCTGAAGCATCTTCGGGTGTGGATGAGTGGCGAACGGGTGAGTAACACGTGGGTAATCTGCCCTGCACTCTGGGATAAGCCCGGGAAACTGGGTCTAATACCGGATAGGACACATGGCTGCATGGTCTGTGTGTGGAAAGTTCCGGCGGTGCAGGATGAGCCCGCGGCCTATCAGCTTGTTGGTGGGGTGATGGCCTACCAAGGCGACGACGGGTAGCCGGCCTGAGAGGGTGACCGGCCACACTGGGACTGAGACACGGCCCAGACTCCTACGGGAGGCAGCAGTGGGGAATCTTGCGCAATGGGCGAAAGCCTGACGCAGCAACGCCGCGTGGGGGATGACGGCCTTCGGGTTGTAAACCTCTTTCGACATCGACGAAGCCTTCGGGTGACGGTAGGTGTAGAAGAAGCACCGGCTAACTACGTGCCAGCAGCCGCGGTAATACGTAGGGTGCGAGCGTTGTCCGGATTTATTGGGCGTAAAGAGCTCGTAGGCGGTTTGTCGCGTCGTTCGTGAAAACTGGAGGCTTAACCTTCAGCTTGCGGTCGATACGGGCAGACTTGAGTTCGGTAGGGGAGACTGGAATTCCTGGTGTAGCGGTGAAATGCGCAGATATCAGGAGGAACACCGGTGGCGAAGGCGGGTCTCTGGGCCGATACTGACGCTGAGGAGCGAAAGCGTGGGGAGCGAACAGGATTAGATACCCTGGTAGTCCACGCCGTAAACGTTGGGCGCTAGGTGTGGGGACTGTTTCCACGGTTCCTGTGCCGTAGCTAACGCATTAAGCGCCCCGCCTGGGGAGTACGGCCGCAAGGCTAAAACTCAAAGGAATTGACGGGGGCCCGCACAAGCGGCGGAGCATGTGGATTAATTCGATGCAACGCGAAGAACCTTACCTGGGTTTGACATGCACTAGATTGCCTCAGAGATGGGGTTTCCCTTGTGGTTGGTGTACAGGTGGTGCATGGCTGTCGTCAGCTCGTGTCGTGAGATGTTGGGTTAAGTCCCGCAACGAGCGCAACCCTTATCCTGTGTTGCCAGCACGTAATGGTGGGGACTCGCGGGAGACTGCCGGGGTCAACTCGGAGGAAGGTGGGGATGACGTCAAGTCATCATGCCCCTTATGTCCAGGGCTTCACACATGCTACAATGGCCGGTACAGAGGGTTGCGATACTGTGAGGTGGAGCGAATCCCTTAAAGCTGGTCTCAGTTCGGATCGGGGTCTGCAACTCGACCCCGTGAAGTCGGAGTCGCTAGTAATCGCAGATCAGCATTGCTGCGGTGAATACGTTCCCGGGCCTTGTACACACCGCCCGTCACGTCATGAAAGTCGGTAACACCCGAAGCCCATGGCCCAACCCTTTGTGGGGGGGAGTGGTCGAAGGTGGGACTGGCGATTGGGACGAAGTCGTAACAAGGTAGCCGTACCGGAAGGTGCGGCTGGATCACCTCCTTTCTAAGGAGCAGCATTCACTTCCATCGAACTGAGTTCGGTGGGGTGTCCGCAGCGTAGTGCCCGTGTGTGGTGCTGTTGTGGGTGCTCGGAGGATTAGTGGAAACGCTGACCGTTCACCAATGTTGTGTGTGTTGGTGTGGAGGTTGTTGGCACGTTGTTGGGTCCTGAGGGAACACGCTTGTGTGTTGTCTTCTGGTTGTTGTTTGAGAACTGTATAGTGGATGCGAGCATCTTTGTGGCCAAGTTTGAAAGGGCACATGGTGGATGCCTTGGCACCAGGAGCCGATGAAGGACGTGGGAGGCTGCGATATGCCTCGGGGAGTTGTCAACCGAGCTGTGATCCGAGGATGTCCGAATGGGGAAACCCAGCCCGAGTGATGTCGGGTTACCAGCATCTGAATGTATAGGGTGTTGGGGGGAACGCGGGGAAGTGAAACATCTTAGTACCCGTAGGAAGAGAAAACACTGGTGATTCCGTGAGTAGTGGCGAGCGAAAGCGGAGGAGGCTAAACCGTGCATGTGGGATACCTGGCAGGGGTTGCGTGTGCGGTGTTGTGGGGCGCTGCTGGAGGAGGCTGCTGACTCTTCAGCGTGTGTGTGTTGGTTAGTTGAACAGGTTGGGATGCCTGGCCGGAGTGGGTGAGAGTCCCGTAGGCGAAAATCGATGCACTGCGTGTGGTGGTGTTCCCGAGTAGCAGCGTTTCCGTGGAGGGCGCTGTGAATCTGGCGGGACCACTCGCTAAGCCTAAATACTTCCTGGTGACCGATAGCGGATAGTACCGTGAGGGAATGGTGAAAAGTACCCCGGGAGGGGAGTGAAAGAGTTCCTGAAACCGTGTGCCTACAATCCGTCAGAGCCTTTGGGTGATGGCGTGCCTTTTGAAGAATGAGCCTGCGAGTTGCTGCTGCGTGGCGAGGTTAACCCGTGTGTGGGGTAGCCGGAGCGAAAGCGAGTCTGAAGAGGGCGTTGAGTCGCGTGGTGCAGACCCGAAGCGGGGTGATCTACCCATGGCCAGGGTGAAGCGCGGGTAAGACCGTGTGGAGGCCCGAACCCACCAGGGTTGAAAACCTGGGGGATGAGTTGTGGGTAGGGGTGAAAGGCCAATCAAACTCCGTGATAGCTGGTTCTCCCCGAAATGCATTTAGGTGCAGCGTTGCGTGTTTCCCGGGTGGGGTAGAGCACTGGTTGGCTGATGGGCCCTATCAGGTTACTGACGTCAGCCAAACTCCGAATACGCCTTGGGTGAAGCGTGGCAGTGAGACGGCGGGGGAGAAGCTTCGTCGTCGAGAGGGAAACAGCCCAGAACACCGGCTAAGGCCCCTAAGTGTGTGCTTAGTGGGAAAGGATGTGGGATCGCTGAGACAACCAGGAGGTTGGCTTAGAAGCAGCCATCCTTGAAAGAGTGCGTAATAGCTCACTGGTCAAGTGGTCCTGCGCCGACAATGTAGCGGGGCTGAAGTACACCGCCGAAGCCGTGTCAATGCGACTGATGTTGTGTTGGGTAGGGGAGCGTCCTGCATGCAGTGAAGTGCCGCCGTAAGGTTGGTGTGGAGTGTGTGGGAGTGAGAATGCAGGCATGAGTAGCGAGTGCAGAGTGAGAATCTCTGCCGCCGGATGACTAAGGGTTCCTGGGGCAGGTTCGTCCGCCCAGGGTGAGTCGGGGCCTAAGGCGAGGCCGACAGGCGTAGTCGATGGATAACGGGTTGATATTCCCGTACCCGTGCATATGCGTCCATGGTGAAACGGTTGAGACTAACCATCCGCTGGCTGTGTGAGTTTTCGGACGAGCATGGTTGGTGCATGGGACCTGATTCCGCGGTAGTCAAGTGATGGGGTGACGCAGGAGGGTAGCTCTGCCAGTGAGTGGTAGTACTGGTGTAAGCCTGTAGCCCGGTGTGTAGGTAAATCCGCATGCCATAGGGGTGAGGGGTGATGCGTAGCCGTGGTGGTGAAGTGAGTGATCCCATGCTGCCGAGAAAAGCCTCTAGCGAGTGTGTGCATGGCCCGTACCCGAAACCGACACAGGTGGTCAGGTAGAGTATACCGAGGCGGTCGGGTGAACTGTGGTTAAGGAATTCGGCAAAATGCCCCCGTAACTTCGGGAGAAGGGGGGCCATTGCTGGTGAACGTCCGTGCGGCGGGAGCTGGTGGTGGCCGCAGAGGCCAGGGAGAAGCGACTGTTTATTAAAAACACAGGTCCGTGCGAAGTCGTAAGACGATGTATACGGACTGACGCCTGCCCGGTGCTGGAACGTTAAGAGGACCCGTTAGCCCCTTTGGGGGTGAAGCGGAGAATTTAAGCGCCAGTAAACGGCGGTGGTAACTATAACCATCCTAAGGTAGCGAAATTCCTTGTCGGGTAAGTTCCGACCTGCACGAATGGCGTAACGACTTCTCCGCTGTCTCGACCACAGGCCCGGTGAAATTGCAGTACGAGTAAAGATGCTCGTTTCGCGCGGCAGGACGGAAAGACCCCGGGACCTTTACTATAGCTTGGTATTGGTGTTTGGTTCGGCTTGTGTAGGATAGGTGGGAGACTGGGAAGCGCTCACGCTAGTGGGTGTGGAGTCGTTGTTGAAATACCACTCTGGTCGTTCTGGGCATCTTAACCTCGGGCCCTGATCGGGTTCAGGGACAGTGCCTGGTGGGTAGTTTAACTGGGGCGGTTGCCTCCTAAAGGGTAACGGAGGCGCCCAAAGGTTCCCTCAGCCTGGTTGGCAATCAGGTGTTGAGTGTAAGTGTATAAGGGAGCTTGACTGTGAGACTGACGGGTCGAGCAGGTGCGAAAGCAGGGACTAGTGATCCGGCACTGGCTGGTGGAAGCGGTGTCGCTCAACGGATAAAAGGTACCCCGGGGATAACAGGCTGATCTTGCCCAAGAGTCCATATCGACGGCATGGTTTGGCACCTCGATGTCGGCTCGTCGCATCCTGGGGCTGGAGTTGGTCCCAAGGGTTGGGCTGTTCGCCCATTAAAGCGGCACGCGAGCTGGGTTTAGAACGTCGTGAGACAGTTCGGTCCCTATCCGCCGCGCGCGTAGGAGACTTGCGGAAGGCTGTCCCTAGTACGAGAGGACCGGGACGGACGGACCTCTGGTGTGCCAGTTGTCCCGCCAGGGGCATGGCTGGTTGGCTATGTTCGGAAGGGATAACCGCTGAAAGCATCTAAGCGGGAAGCCTGTTCCTAGATGAGGTCTCCCTCCCCTTTGTGGGTTAAGGCCCCCAAGAGATGATTGGGTTGATAGGCTCGACATGGAAGTCCAGTAATGGATGGAGTGGACGGGTACTAATAGGCCGAGGACTTGTTCACAAAGGTTGCTGCGCATCCACTATACGGTGTCTGAAACAACAATCAGACACATAATTGAATGGTCTGTGATGGACCCTTGAGGTTTCCTGCCTGCACGTGGGTGTGTGGTGGGGTGGGGTTTGTCGGTGGCGATAGCGGTGGGGAAACGCCCGGTCCCTTTCCGAACCCGGAAGCTAAGCCTGCCAGCGCCGATGGTACTGCACTCGACAGGGTGTGGGAGAGTAGGACACCGCCGACAATCAACATAGGTGGGGTCACCCGAGTATTCGGGTGACCCCACCATTTTCGTGTTTTTGGGGCTTGTTGGGGTGTGTGGTGGCGGGGGAGCTGTCTGACGGGGCGGATCCTGTGTGTTGTGGTGTGTGGGGCTGCCCCGGGTCGGGGCCGCCCCTTCTTGTTGGGCTTGTGGGGTGCTGGGGTGGTTGTGGGCGAGAGCCGACGAGTCGTCCGGGTTTACAGTGGCGGGCGTGAGCACCAGGACTGATGGCACAGAACCGTCGGGGCGTGGTCTGAAGCCCCGCAGCACTGACGTAACCGAGGGGCTCGAACGTGCTGCGGCGCGGGGGATGCTCCGGGCGGTCGGGATGCAGGACGCCGACTTCGCGAAGCCCCAGATCGGGGTGGCGTCCTCGTGGAACGAGATCACGCCCTGCAACCTGTCGTTGCAGCGGCTCGCGCAGGCGAGCAAGGAAGGTGTGCACGCGGCCGGCGGCTTCCCGATGGAGTTCGGGACGATCTCGGTCTCGGACGGGATCTCGATGGGTCACGTCGGCATGCACTACTCACTCGTCTCCCGCGAGGTCATCGCCGACTCCGTCGAGACGGTGATGGAGGCGGAGCGGCTCGACGGCTCCGTGCTGCTCGCCGGCTGCGACAAGAGCCTGCCGGGCATGCTGATGGCTGCTGCGCGCCTGGACGTCGCGGCGGTCTTCGTCTACGCCGGGTCGATCCTCCCCGGCCGGGTCGACGACCGCGAGGTCACCATCATCGACGCCTTCGAGGCGGTGGGAGCCTGCGCCCGCGGCCTGATCAGCGAGGCCGAGGTAGACCGCATCGAACGCGCCATCTGCCCGGGAGAAGGCGCCTGCGGTGGCATGTACACCGCGAACACCATGGCCTGCGCCGCTGAAGCGATGGGCATGTCGCTTCCAGGCTCGGCGAGCCCGCCTTCAGTCGACCGGCGGCGCGACGCGGGAGCCAGAGAAGCGGGACGCGCGGTGGTCGGGATGATCGAGCGCGGACTGACCGCGAGGCAGATCCTGACCAAGGAGGCGTTCGAGAACGCCATCGCCGTTGTCATGGCGTTCGGAGGCTCCACCAATGCCGTGCTGCACCTCTTGGCGATCGCGCGGGAAGCCGAGGTCGCCCTGACCCTCGACGACTTCAACCGCATCGGTGACCGAGTCCCGCACCTGGCCGACGTGAAGCCCTTCGGTCGGCACGTGATGACCGCGGTGGACCGGATCGGTGGCGTGCCGGTCGTGATGAAGGCCCTGCTCGACGCCGGGTTGCTGCACGGCGACTGCATGACGGTCACCGGGAAGACCGTGGCCGAGAACCTCGCCGAGCTGGATCCGCCGGAACTCGATGGCGAGGTCCTGCACAAGCTGTCGAGCCCGCTGCACCCGACCGGCGGACTGACGATCCTGCGCGGATCGCTCGCGCCGGAAGGTGCCGTGGTCAAGAGCGCCGGCTTCGACTCGGCGACCTTCGAGGGTACGGCGCGGGTCTTCGACGGTGAGCAGGGTGCGATGGACGCCGTCGAAGACGGCTCGTTGAAGCCCGGTGACGTGGTGGTGATCCGGTACGAAGGGCCGCGCGGTGGTCCGGGCATGCGGGAGATGCTCGCGGTCACCGGCGCCATCAAGGGCGCGGGCCTGGGCAAGGACGTCCTGCTGCTGACGGATGGCCGCTTCTCCGGCGGTACCACTGGGCTGTGCATCGGGCACGTCGCTCCGGAGGCGACCGACGGCGGGCCGATCGCGTTCGTGCGCGACGGGGACCCCATCCGGCTGGACCTCGCGGGCCGGACGCTCGACCTGCTGGTGGACGAAGCCGAGATCGCGCGTCGGAAGGAAGGCTGGGTGCCACGGGAGCCGAAGTTCCGGCAGGGCGTGCTCGGGAAGTACGCACGGCTGGTCCGCTCGGCGGCGGAGGGCGCGGTCTGCTACTGAGAGGCGCGGTCTGCTACTGAGAGGCGCGGTCTGCTACTGAGGGACGCTGCCGCGTCCGTCCAGACGACCGCGGATCGGCGGTCGAACTCGGAAGGGTTCGGCCGCCGATCTGTCAGTGCGGTGCGCTCGCGCGTCGCCTACGTCGACGCAGGCGAGGGCGGCGCGGAGACAGTAGGCCGGTCGCGGCCTACTGCTGGTGCGGCGGCGGGGCCATCGGGGGCTGCTGCGGGGCTCCTGGAGCCGAAGGGAACCCGGGCGCGGACGCGTGTCCACCGGCCTGCGGGTAGCCGGGGGCGTGGGAAGCCGGGCCTGCCTGCTGCGGCTGGGCTTGCTTGACCAGCTCGTCGGCCTCGGCCCACGGCACCTGCGTGGTGGCACCGCACCACGTGCAGGTCAGCGCGTGCTTGATGTGGACGGGGAAGAGCGGGATGAAGAACAGGGTGAACTTGGTGACGCCCTTGTTCAGCGTGGTCGCGCACACCTGGTTGCAGTTGCGGCAGTGCAGGAGCAGGTTCGCCACTCGATGCACGGTCCGCCGCGTGCCGAAGATGATCACGGTTCCCCCTGGTGGAGCAAGGACAAGACCTGCGCAAAACCGTACGCGAGAGAATCCGCGAGCGGCACGGATCGGAAAATGTGGCCCCGGGCCCACCTCGGAAACGCGGTTCGCCCCGAAGGCCGGCCGCGGCGATGTTGCCCGAGGCCGACTGCGGCGGCGCGATCCGAGGCGGGCCGGGGTTCCGCGGCCGGGCGCTGGTGGGAGCCGTGGCGCCCGGCCGCGGAGTCTGGGTGGGGGTGTCAGTCCCAGTCGAGGGCGCCGCCGGACTGGTACTCGATGACCCTGGTCTCGAAGAAGTTCTTCTCCTTCTTCAGGTCCATGGCCTCCGACATCCACGGGAAGGGGTTGGCGATGTCGGGGAACACCGGGTCCAGGCCGAGCTGGGCGCAGCGGCGGTTGGTGATGAACCGCATGTACTCCTCGCACAGGTCGGCGTTGAGGCCGAGGATGCCGCGCGGCATCGTGTCGCGGCCGTAGGCCACCTCGAGCTCGCATGCCTCGGTGAGCATCGTGCGGATCTCCTGCTGGAACTCCGCGGTCCACAGGTGCGGGTTCTCGATCTTGATCTGGTTGATGCAGTCGATGCCGAAGTTCAGGTGGATCGACTCGTCGCGCAGGATGTACTGGTACTGCTCGGCGATGCCGACCATCTTGTTGCGCCTGCCCAGCGACAGGATCTGGGCGAACCCGGTGTAGAACCACATGCCTTCGAAGATCACGTAGAAGGCGACCAGGTCGCGCAGGAACGCCTGGTCGGCTTCGGGGGTGCCGGTCTCGAAGTCGGGGTTTTCCAGGTTCTGGGTGTAGCGCAGGGCCCAGGCGTCCTTGTCGGAGATCGACGGGATCTCCCGGTACATGTTGAACAGCTCGCCCTCGTCCAGGCCGAGGCTTTCGCAGATGTACTGGAAGGTGTGGGTGTGCACGGCCTCCTCGAACGCCTGGCGCAGCAGGTACTGGCGGCACTCGGGGTTGGTGATGTGCCGGTACACCGCGAGCACGATGTTGTTGGCCACCAGCGACTCGGCGGTGGCGAAGAAGCCGAGGTTGCGCTTGAGCATCATGCGCTCGTCGTCGGTGAGGCCGTCGCGGGACTTCCACAGCGCGATGTCGGCCTGCATCGACACCTCGGTGGGCATCCAGTGGTTGTTGCAGCCCGCGAGGTACTTGTCCCACGCCCAGCCGTACTTCAGCGGCAGCAGCTGGTTGACGTCGGCACGCGAGTTGATCATCGCCTTCTCGGCGACGTCCACGCGGCCGGCGTCGCGGTCGATCTCACCCAGCCCGGTGGCACTCGGCCCGGTCACGGAATCGGCAGTCATCAGGAAACTCCCCCTTTCAACGGTTCGGGTGACCGGTCGTGCCGGACGCGTGTTCCGGCACGACCGGGATCGGTCACTGGCAGGCTTCGCAGTCGGGGTCCTCAACCGAGCAGGCCTGCGCCGCCGGGGCGACCGGGGTGGTGGGCACGGCGTTGAGCTTGCCGTCGGTGCCGCGCAGGGTGCTCTTCTCCACGTGCGTCGCGCTGGTCGACCGCAGGTAGTAGGTGGTCTTGAGCCCCTGGCGCCACGCCAGCCGGTACAGCTCGTCGAGCTTGCGGCCGCTGGGCGCGGCGACATACAGGTTCAGCGACTGCGCCTGGTCGATCCACTTCTGCCTGCGCGCGGCGGCCTCCACCAGCCAGCGCGGCTCGACCTCGAACGCCGTGGCGTAGAGCTCCTTCAGCTCGCCGGGGATGCGGCTGATCGGGCCGAGCGAGCCGTCGTGGAACTTCAGGTCGGCGATCATGTCCTCGTCCCACAGCCCCGCCGCCTTGAGGTCGGCGACCAGGTGCGGGTTGACCACGGTGAAGTCGCCGGACATGTTCGACTTCACGTACAGGTTGCGGTAGATCGGCTCGATGGACTGCCCCACGCCGCAGATGTTGGCGATGGTCGCGGTCGGCGCGATCGCCATCACGTTGGAGTTGCGCATGCCCACCGCACGCACCCGCTCCCGCAACGCGCTCCAGTCCCGGGTCGTCGTCCGATCCAGCTCGACCTGGCCGTCGCGGGCCTGCTCCAGCAGCGCCAGCGAGTCGATCGGCAGCACGCCCTGGCTCCACAGCGAACCCTCGAACGACTCGTACCTGCCGCGCTCGGCCGCCAACTCGGCCGAGGCCGAGATCGCGTGGTAGGAGATCTCCTCCATGCTGCGGTCGGCGAACTCCACCGCCGCCTGCGACGACACCGGAATCCGCTGCACGAACAACGCATCCGAAAAGCCCATCAACCCCAGACCGATCGGCCGGTGCCGCAGGTTCGAGTGCCGCGCCTCGGGGATCGTGTAGAAGTTGATGTCGATCACGTTGTCCAGCATCCGCACCGCGGTCCGGGTCGTGCGCTCGAGCCGCTCGTGGTCGATGCCGTCGGCGGTGACGTGACGCGCGAGGTTGATCGACCCGAGGTTGCACACCGCGACCTCGTCACGGCTGGTGTTCAACGTGATCTCGGTGCACAGGTTCGACGAGTGGACAACACCCGCGTGCTGCTGCGGCGAGCGCAGGTTGCACGGGTCCTTGAACGTGATCCACGGGTGCCCGGTCTCGAACAGCATCGTCAGCATCCGCCGCCACAACTCCACCGCACGGACCTGCCGATAGACCTTGATCTCGCCCCGCTCGGCGGCCTGCTCGTAGTCGCGGTAGCGCTCGGCGAACGCCGTGCCGTAGAGATCGTGCAGGTCAGGCGTCTCGTCCGGGGAGAACAGCGTCCACGTCTCATCGGCCTCGACGCGGCGCATGAACTCGTCCGGCACCCAGTTCGCGGTGTTCATGTCGTGCGTGCGACGCCGGTCGTCGCCGGTGTTCTTGCGCAGGTCGAGGAACTCCTCGACATCGATGTGCCAGGTCTCCAGGTATGCGCAGACCGCGCCCTTGCGCTTGCCGCCCTGGTTCACCGCCACCGCGGTGTCATTGGCGATCTTGAGGAACGGCACGACGCCCTGGGACTGGCCGTTGGTGCCCCTGATGTGCGCGCCGATGCCGCGCACCGGGGTCCAGTCGTTGCCCAGCCCGCCCGCGTACTTCGACAGCATCGCGTTGTTGCTGATGGAGTGGAAGATGCCGTGCAGGTCGTCGTCCACGGTGGTCAGGAAGCACGACGACAGCTGCGGCCGGGTGGTGCCGGAGTTGAACAGCGTCGGAGTCGAGCACATGAAGTCGAACGACGACAGCAGCCGGTAGAACTCCACCGCCCGCGCCTCGCGGTCGTCCTCCCGCAGCGCCAGACCCATCGCCACCCGCATGAAGAACGCCTGCGGCAGCTCGTAGCGGGTCCCGTCGTGGTGCAGGAAGTACCGGTCGTAGAGGGTCTGCAGGCCGAGGAAGCCGAAGGACATGTCGCGCTCAGGCAGCAGCGCGGCCCCCAGCCGGTCCAGGTCGAAGGACGCCAGCTCGGGGTCGAGCTGGCCCAGCTCGACGCCGCGCGCGACGTAGTCGCGGAAGTAGGGCGCGTAGCGCTCGCGCATCTGCTCCTGGTCGGCGTCGTCGGGCCACCCGGCCAGGTAGGTCAGGGCCTCGCGGCGCAGCCGGTCCAGCAGCAGCCGGGCGGTGACCTGGGAGTAATTGGGTTCGGCCTCCACCATGGTGCGGGCGGCCATGATCTGGGCGATCGCGAGCTCGTCGGCGCTGATGCCGTCGAAGCTGTTGCGGCGGACCTCGTCGAGCACGGCGTCGGCCGACACTCCCCCCAGACCCTCACACGCCTGCCGGACCACAGCCGAAACCCGATCCCAGTCGGGTGCGCTGCTCGGTGCGGGTGCGGTGAGCGTTTCGGTCACGACGCTTTCTCCTCACGTGCTCGTAGGGCCGGCCCGGGAACACGGAGGCGTGCGGGATCGCGGCGACGGCACGCGTCGCCGGTCGTCCACGCGACCCGCCCTCGAGGCCCCGGACAGCGCGCACACCTCGTGCGCGCACCGATGGCAGGTCTTCGGACTCACGGGCGGCCTACTGGTCGTGGCTTCCCGGGCGCGTGCGCGCCCAGTGCCGTACCGGCCGGAGCCGGTCACGACGGTCGTTCCCGTTCACCGCTGCGGGGCAGTCCCGGATTCGCACCGGGTTCCCTGTTGCCTCACCTTCCGTGGTGATCCATCGGCGCGGGACACACTACATCTTGGGTTCGTCCACTTTGCGGCGGGCTAGATATCGGCGTGTCTTTGATGTGGAATGGACAGCGGGTCGCGTCGCGGTCACTCCTGGGTCGCACGCAGCCGGCGGCCCAACGGAAAGGACCTCGCCATGAGCGGTGCCGTTGATCGACCGGAGCCGGACGAGCCGAGGCTGCGTTCCCTGCTCGCCGGGCTCACCGTCGAGCAGAAGGCTCGGCTGCTCACCGGGTCGGGGTTCTGGACCCTGCACGCGATGCCCGAGATCGGGCTGCGCCGGATGGTGCTCTCCGACGGCCCGAACGGCGTGCGCGGGACGAAGTGGGACGAGCGGGACACCTCGCTGCTGCTGCCGGTGGCGTCGGCGGTGGCGGCCACCTGGGACGTCGACGCGGCGCGGCAGGTCGGGGAGCTGTTCGGCGACGAGGCCCGGCGCAGGGGCGTGCACGTGGTCCTCGCGCCGACGGTGAACCTGCACCGGAGTCCCTTCGGTGGCAGGCATTTCGAGAACTTCTCCGAGGACCCCCTGCTGGTGGGCGAGATCGGTGCGCAGGTGGTCGCGGGCATTCAGTCGCGCGGTGTCGCCGCGACGCCCAAGCACTTCGTAGCCAACGACAGCGAGACCGGGCGGATGACCTACGACGCGGTCGTCGAGCCGCGGGTGCTGCGGCAGGTCTACCTGGAGCCGTTCCGGCGCATCGTCGAGCAGGCGCGGCCGTGGGCCGTCATGACCGCCTACAACTCGGTCAACGGGTACTCGATGACCGAGAACTCCGAGCTGGTGAACGGGATTCTCAAGGGCGAGTGGGGGTGGGACGGCGTCAACGTCTCGGATTGGTTCGCCGCCCGCGACTGCGAACGGTGCGCGCTCGGCGGGCTCGATCTCGTCATGCCGGGGCCAGGCGGGCCGTGGAGCGGCGGGGCACTCGCGACTGCGGTTCGCGAGGGGCGGGTCGCGGAGGAGTTGCTGGACGACAAGGTGTTGCGGCTGCTGCGGTTGGCGGCCCGGACCGGTGCATTGGACGGCGAATCCGAAGTGGACGCATCGGGTCCTCCCGACGACGCGCGTCCGGTGATCCGCCGGCTGGCGACGCGGGGATTCGTGTTGCTGCGCAACGCCAACGTCGACGACCAGCCCGTGCTCCCGCTGCCCACGCCGATCGGGAAGGTCGCTGTGATCGGGGAGAACGCCGTGCTGCCCGCGGTTCAGGGCGGTGGCTCTTCGCACGTCAGCCCGCCGCACGTGGTCACCCCGCTCGACGGCGTCCGCGCGGCGTTGCCCGACGCGGAGGTGGTTTTCCGCAGAGGAGTCCGGCATCGCAGGCTCCTCGACCCGGTCCCGCATGACCGCGTGCGCGACCCCGATGGTGAGGGAAACGGCCTGCGACTGGAGTTCGTCGGAGCCGACGGCGCAGTGCTGGGTTCCGAGCTGCGTGGCACGGAAACGTTGCTGTGGCTGGGGAAATCCGAAATGCCGAGCGGTACGGCGGTTTTGAGGTTGCGCGGGGACTTGCGAGTCGAACCCGGGGAGCACGTCTTCGGTGTGCACGGCAGCGGAAAGTTCGAGGTCGAGATCGCCGGGCGCGTCGTCTTCGACGGTGAAGTGGCACGCGAGATCGACACCGACGACCCGCTCGCGGAGATGATCGAACCCCCGGAGCAGCGCGTCGACGTCGTCCTGGTCGAGTCCGACCTGAGCGAGGACGGAACCGTTGCGGTGGCAGTGGATTTCGCTCCGGAGGGTGACACCGTCATCGCGCTCGGGATCGGGCACGGCGGGCTCGCGCCCGACGCCACGGCGGAGTTCGACGCGGCGGTGCGGGCCGCGCGCGAGGCGGACGTCGCGATTGTCGTGGTCGGGACCGATGCCGAGATCGAGACCGAAGGGCGTGACCGGCACAGCCTCGATCTGCCCGGCGCGCAGGACGCACTCGTCGAGGCGGTCGCGGCGGCCAACCCCCGCACGGTCGTCGTGGTCAACGCGGGCTCTCCGGTGCTGATGCCGTGGGTCCGCGAGGTGCCCGCGGTGCTGTGGACCTGGTTCGGCAGCCAGGAGTACGGGCACGCGCTCGCCGACGTCCTCCTCGGCGTCGCCGAGCCGGGCGGCAGGCTGCCGACCACCCTGCCCGCCGCAACGGCCGACGTGCCGGTGCCGCTGCCGCGCGTGCAGCCCATGGACGGCAAGCTGCACTACAGCGAGGGAACGCTGATCGGCTACCGCGCGTACCTGGCGCGTGACAGCCGCCCGGCGTTCCACTTCGGACACGGACTCGGCTACACGAGCTGGGAATACGTCGACGCCATCGTGGTACCGGGCGGGGTGCGGGTGACGGTCCGCAACTGCGGTGAGCGGGCCGGACGCGAGGTGGTGCAGGTGTACGCCGCCTCGCGCGGCCGTCCGCCGTGGCTGGCCGGGTTCCGCGTGGTGGACGTCGAAGCCGGCCAGGAGGCCGAAGTGGACGTTGCCGTCCGGATTCCAGACGACAGCGGCGAACACCGGTTGCTGACCGGCCGTTCATCCGGAGATATCAGGCTCACGATCGTCGTGAACGCCTAGGTCGCCGGGCTCCCCGGATTCAACCGGCCACAGCGGCTTGCGGAAGTGGGCGAAGGGTGTCGGCTTCACCCAATATGATGACCAGCGGTTGAGTGCGCGCTGTCGGTTCGGGAGGGGAGTCGCACACCGTGGTCTCGCATTTCGGTCCGTACCGGGTGGAAGGGCTGATCGCCCGCGGTGGGATGGGCGAGGTCCTGCGCGCCTATGACACCCGCCACGACCGCATCGTGGCGCTGAAGGTCCTCGGTTCCGGGGTCGCGGCGGACCCCGAGTACCGGGAGCGCTTCAAACGCGAGGCGCTCGCGGCTGCGCGGCTGCGCGAGCCGCACGTCATCCCGATCCACTCCTTCGGCGAGATCGACGGCCGTCTCTACCTCGACATGCGGCTCATCGAGGGTCAGGACGTCAGCAGGCTCCTCGCCGCGCACGGTCCGATGCCACCCGCCGACGCGGTCGAGGTGGTGCACCAGATCGCGCAGGCGCTCGACGCCGCGCACGAGGAAGGGCTGGTGCACCGCGACGTCAAGCCGTCCAACATCATCATCGGCCGCGGCGGCTTCGCCTACCTCGTCGACTTCGGCATCGCGCACTGGGCGGGCAACCGGACCAACCTGACCACGACCGGGATCGCGGTCGGGACGCTGGACTACATGGCGCCGGAGCGCTTCGGCGACGGGCCGGTCGACCACCGCGCCGACGTCTACTCGCTGGCGTGCGTGTTCTACCAGTGCCTCACCGGGGCCAAGCCGTACGCAGGGCACACGGCGGAGTCGCTGATCAACTCCCACCTCAACCGCGTGCCGCCGCGCCCGAGCGCGCACAACCCGGCGCTGCCGCCCGCCTTCGACCGGGTCGTGGAGGCCGGGATGTCGAAGGACCCGCGCAGGCGCTTCGCCACCGCAGGCGAGTTCGCCCGCGCGGCCAGGCAGGCGCTGACGGGCGCGGTGCCCGCGCCGACGCGCAAGGCGCCGAGCGGTCCGGGCGGACGCCGCTGGTGGCCGGTGGCCGCGGGGGTCGCGGCGGTCGCGCTCGTGGCGGGCGGGGCCGCGCTGTTCATGTCGCTGCCACCTGGCGGGAACGCGCAGGGCGGGGACACCTCGACCCCGCCGTCCCCGCCGCCGAAGCCGGAGTCCCAGCCGCCGCGGGCGCCCGGGGACCTCGGGCTGAGCGTGCCGATCAGCCTGCCGCCGTGCGACGGCGGCTATTTGGTGATGGTCGGGTCGTCGGTCAACCCCGCCATCTACGGCGAGCAGGTGCAGCGGTACCTGGACCAGTTCCCCGGCTCGAGCTACCAGCACTCGCCCTCGACCGGCTGCGAGTCGCTGCGCACCCACGTGGACGGCGCCGAGATCTACTCGGTCTACTACGGACCGTTCGACGACGAGGAAACCGCATGCGCGCGCCGAACCGGTTTAGGCGGGGATGCCTTCGTGCGGCGGCTCGACCACACCAGCCCGCCGGAGCACGTGGTCAGCTGCGGGTAGCGAAATCCGGTTGCCGGGGCCGACACAATTGGACGAATGGGGTTCCTCGAGGCGTCCGCACTGTCCTACCGGCTCGGTGACGGACGCGAGCTGTTCGGCGGTGTCTCCTTCCGCGTCGGCGCCGGTGACGTCGTCGCGGTCGTCGGGGACAACGGCGCGGGCAAGACGACGCTGATGCGGATCCTGGCCGGTGAGCTGAAGCCGCTCACCGGGGCGGTCAACGTCCAGGGCGGGCTGGGGGTGATGCCGCAGTTCATCGGCTCGATCCGGGACGACCGCACCGTCCGCGACCTGCTGCTGGCCGTGGCCTCCCCGGCGCTGCGCGCCGCGGCGTCGGAGCTGGACGCCGTCGAGCTGGAACTGATGGACACCGACGACGAGGCGACGCAGCTGCGCTACGCCGACGCGCTCGCGGCGTGGGGCGAGGCAGGCGGCTACGAGGCCGAGGTTCTGTGGGACACCGTGACGACGCTGGCCATGGGGGTGCCCTACGACCGCGCGAAACACCGCGGCGTCACGACGCTGTCCGGCGGCGAGCAGAAGCGGCTGGTGCTGGAATCCCTGCTGCGCTGCGCTGAACAGGTGCTGATCCTCGACGAGCCGGACAACTACCTCGACGTGCCGGGCAAGCGCTGGCTCGAACAGCGCCTCGCGGAGTCGGGCAAGGCGGTGCTGGTGGTCAGCCACGACCGCGAGCTGCTGGCCACCGCGGCCACCCATGTCGTCACGCTGGAAGGCCGGACGGCTTGGGTGCACGGCGGCGGTTTCGGCACGTGGCACCAGGCCCGCGCCGCGCGCCTCGAGCGGATGGCCGAGCTGCGCAGGCGGTGGGACGACAAGCACGAGCAGCTCAAGGAGCTGGTGCGGTCGTTGCAGCGCGCGGCGACGATCAGCGACGAGATGGCCTTGCGCTACCGGGCGGCCCAGACCCGGCTGCGCAGGTTCGAGGCCGACGGCGCGCCGCCGCTGCCGCCGAAGGAGCAGCGAGTGCGGCCCAGGCTGCGCGGCGGACGGACCGGGCTGCGGGCGGTCACCTGCGAGTCGCTGGAGCTGACCGGGCTCATGCGTCCGTTCGACCTGGAGGTCTTCTTCGGCGACCGGCTCTGCGCGCTGGGTTCCAACGGTTCCGGCAAGAGCCACTTCCTGCGGCTGCTCGCCGATCAGGACGCAGTCGCCCATACCGGGACGTGCCGGCTCGGCGCGCGGATCGTGCCGGGGCTGTTCGCCCAGACCCACCACCACCCGGAGTGGCTGGGGCGCACGCCTGCCGAGATCCTCGGCCGCGGTGACGGCGGGCGACAGGGCCGGGGCCGCGACGAGGCGATGCCCGCGCTGAGCCGCTACGGGCTCGCGGCGTCGGCGGACCAGCCGTTCGAGACGCTCTCCGGCGGGCAGCAGGCGCGTTTCCAGGTGCTGCTGCTGGAGCTGTCCGGGGCGACCCTGCTGCTGCTCGACGAGCCGACCGACAACCTGGATCTGGCCTCGGCGGAGGCGTTGCAGGACGCGCTGGCGGAGTTCACCGGCACCGTCGTGGCGGTCACCCACGACCGGTGGTTCGCCCGTTCCTTCGACCGCTACCTGGTGTTCCGCGAGGACGGCTCGGTGTCCGAAGTGGACGAGCCGGTGTGGGACGAGCGACGGGTCCAGCGGACCCGCTGACCGGTGATCGAACCCGGCGCACCGTGCGGGCGGGGCTCAGCGCTTGGCGACGTGGTTCTGCAGGTCGTCGAGCACGAGGTTGGCGCCGATCGGCCCGAGAGCGAGGAACCAGCGGTCGTCGGGCACCGCGATGGCCTTGCCGTTGCGGACCGCGGAGAGGCTGCGCCACTGCTCGGAGGCCACCAGCTCGTTCAGGCGCTGCTGGGCGGAGTCGCCGTACGCGCTGTAGAACAGCAGGTCGGCGTCGGCCTGCGAGACCTGCTCCCGGCTGATCTTGGTGAAGGTGGTGTTCTGCGCCAGCTGGTTGTCGGGGCGGTTGAACCCGGCGTCGGCCAGCACGGTGCCGATGAACGACGACCGGTTGTAGAGGCGGATCTCGTTGCCGCCGGTGATGAAGCGCATCGTGCCGACGCGGATGCCGCCCGGGTCGCCCGCCGCCCGGCCGATGTCGGCGGCACGCCGCTGGTAGTCGGCGAGGATGCGCTCGGCCTCCGGCTTCCTGCCCAGCGCGTCGGCGTCGAGCAGGAAGTTCTCCTTCCACGTGCTGCCCACCGTCTCGGCGAACACCGTGGGGGCGATCTTGCTCAGCGCGTCGTACTTGTCGTCGTCGCGGACCTTGCTCGACAGGATCAGGTCCGGCTTGAGCGCGGCGATCTTCTCGATGTTGGCGTTGCCGATGGTTCCGACGATCTCGGGGGAGCCGGCCTTGTCGGCGAGGTAGGGCTGCAACGGGATGTTGGCGTCAGGCTGGACCGTGCCGACCGGCTTGACCCCGAGCGCGAGCAGGGCGTCGAGCTCGCCGGTGTCGAGCACGACGACCCGCTGCGGCGTGCCGCTGATCCTGGTCTGCCCCTTGGCGTGGTTGACGACCCGCTCGCCCTGCTGCGCCGCGGCGGGCTGGTCCGGGCCCGAGGTGCCGCACGCGGCGGTCGTGGCCAGGCCGACGGCCGCGACCACGGTGGCGAGGAGTCTCCGGCTGCGGGACATGGTGCTCCCTGGATGCGTCTGGAATGACTGGTTTGGGGAGCCTAACCTGATGTCTCGTCGCAGGTCCGGAATGTCGCCCATATCACCGCGGAGGCCGGCCGCGACTGTCCCCGCAGGTCAGCGGGGCTTTCGCGCGAGCCCGGCCAGGAACATCCGCTGCGGTACGACCAGG
This sequence comes from Saccharopolyspora erythraea, assembly GCF_018141105.1. Lineage (NCBI taxonomy): Bacteria > Bacillati > Actinomycetota > Actinomycetes > Pseudonocardiales > Pseudonocardiaceae > Saccharopolyspora > Saccharopolyspora erythraea. Next base: position 1,385,252 of record NZ_CP054839.1, read on the forward strand.
GGCTTGACGCGGGGGCCGTCCGGCCACCAGTCCGGCGCGCGGCAGAGACCCGGTTCGAGGAGTTCGAGGTCGAGGAACAACGATGCGATCTCCTCGCGGGTGCGGAAGTAGCCGCTGCCCATCCCGCTGTCGAGCATGGCCCGCTCGACCCGCTTCGCGATCTCCTCGTGCTCCCCACCGGGGTTGTGGAAGTGGCTGATCGCCAGGAACGAGCCGGGGGCGAGCGCGTCGACGTAGGTCCGCACGATCTCGCGGAGTCTGTCGAGATCGGGGAAGTGGTGCAGGACGCCGATCAGGTAGAGCGCGACCGGCTCGGAGAAGTCCAGCCTGCGGTGCAGCGCCGGGTCGGCCAGCAGCTCCTCGGGGCGGGTGAGGTCGCCGCCGACGAAGTGGGTCTGCTCGTTCTCCTCCAGCAGCACCTTGCCGTGGGCCTCCACCACCGGGTCGTCGTCGACGTAGACCACCGTGCTCTCGGGGTCGATGCGCTGGGCGACCTCGTGGGTGTTCTCGGTGGTGGGCAGGCCGGAGCCGAGGTCGAGGAACTGCCGGACACCGGCCTGCTCGGCCAGGAAGCGGGTGACGCGGATGAGCCAGTCGCGGTTGTCCCGCGCGACGACCATGCCCTCCGGCGTGACCTCCAGGATCGCGCGCAGCACCTCGCGGTCGGCCTCGAAGTTGTCCTTGCCGCCGAGTCCGGCGTCGTAGACCCGGGCGATGCTCGGTCTCGAGGTGTCGACCCCCGGCGGGACGCCGGGCGGGGCAGCTTGCTCGTCGCGCGACATGCGGGGCTCACTATTCCGAGGCGGGCAAGTTTCGCTGGCAACGATAGTGGATCAAACCACCTGGATCGGCGTCAGTCGGGGGCGGATCGCGGTCGCATGCGGCTGGGAACGGTGTCCGGTCCCAGCTCGTGCGGTGCCGCGGGGCGTTGCGGTGTCCGGCGGACAGGGGCGGGCAAAACCTTGTGAATCGGGCGGAAGGAGCGTTTCGGCCTGCTGTTTCGTCAGCACCATGGTGCCCGCCGGGCACGCCCTTGCATACCTGCTGCGGTGGGTAGGCGGAGGGCTCCGCGGATGGCAGTCGTTGCTCCGTGGGACGCAGCTCGCGGGGTTGCGCAGATCACAAAGCGGCTGCCGGGGGTGTCCCGCCTCGTGCTCCGGGCTCGGGGGGTGCCAGAAGGGGCGGTGGCGGCCCGATCCGCGCGGACGCGCCGACACCGACGTTTTGGTAGAACCAGTGACGGCTGGCGTCCCTGCCTGCGTCGATTCTCTGACCACAGTGGACCGAAACGGCGGCCGGGGCCTCGGCTGCGGGTACCGGCGGGTCATCGGGCGTAGATTGCGCGCTGTCGACCCGTTGCCACTCTGGGGGGAACACCGATGCATGCAGCAGTCGTCCGTTCATTCGACCATTCGCCCTCTTACGAAGAACTCACCGATCCTGTAGCCGCCGAAGGGCAGGTGGTGCTCAAGGTCGTCGCGGCGGGCCTGCACCCGGCGGTCCGCGCGGGCGCGGGAGCAACGGCCGGCGGCCAACCACGACCCCCGTTCATCCCCGGCTTCGACGGCGTGGGCCGGCTCCCGTGCGGCAGCCGCGTGTTCTTCGCTGGACTGGAGCACCCGTACGGCAGCATGGCCGAGCGGGCGGTGGTCGCCGAACGCGACTGCATCCCGATCCCCGACGACGTCGACGACGTCACGGTCGCCGCGACGGTGAACCCGTCGATGTCGGCGTGGGTGGCGATGCGCGGCAAGGCCGGACTCGAGGCGGGGGAGTCGGTGCTGGTGCTGGGGGCCACCGGCAACGCGGGGCGGATGGCGGTGCAGATCGCCAGGATGCTCGGGGCGGGCCGCGTCGTCGCGGCGGGCCGGAACCGGGCCATGCTCGACCGATTACTGGAGGTCGGTGCCGACGACGTCGTGCCGCTCGACGGCGACGACGAGACCGTCGGCAAGGAGATGGCGGCCAGTGCCGCCGGCGTCGACGTCGTGCTGGACTACCTGTCGGGCCGGCCCGCCGAGATCGCGCTGCACGCCCTGGCCGGCGGGCGGCGGCTGCGCTGGGTCCACGTCGGGCCCGGCCGCCCGGTCGGGGCTGCCGACGCCGGGTTGCGGGAGTCGGGGGTGGAGATCTCCCGGGTCGACCCGGAGTCGCTGCCGGAGGCCGAGCGGACCGCCGAGCTCACCTCACTGATCAACCGCATGCCTTCGGCCGACCTCGACGTCCACGCCGTTTCCATACCCCTGCACGCGGTCGGCTCGGCGTGGAAGGCCGACGCCACCACGGGGGTCCGGATCGTCCTCGTGCCCTGACCCGAACCCTCCGTCCTCGTCCCCGGGGCCGGAGGGGGCATCAATCGGCGTGTGAATGCAAGTGGTTCTGAGACTCGAGTCGTCTACATGAGACGTTGTGCAGGGGGATGGCACCCGGAACCGGATGGCTCGACGGAATGGGGTGGAAAACAATTCAGGGTCCTGATCGGAAACCGATCAGGACCCTGAACTCGCGTGCGCCAACAGGGACTCGAACCCCGAACCCGCTGATTAAGAGTCAGCTGCTCTGCCAGTTGAGCTATTGGCGCTGGTCTGGTCCCCAGTTCCTCCGGTCCGCTTCGCTTTCCGGTCTCCCTGGCGACGTTGAAAAGATTAGCACAACCCCCGATCGGGCCATTTCGAGGGGGGTCGACTTACGTCTTGCCTGGTCAGCGAAGCAACCTCGGAGGGGGTGATCGCGTCTCCCTCTCCGGAGGAGGCTGCCGCTGGAGCTTGCTCCGTGTGCATGACGGTCCCGACACACTCCGTCGGGATCTTGCTGCACACTGTCTTCAGCGGGAAGTGGTGCACTTGATTGAACGGACTGTCGCCCATGAAGCTGTTAGGTAACCCGGTCGGGAGGCAGTCGGGGCTGCCGTCCCGCCTGCTCTCGCTCCCGGTGCTCGGCCTGGTCGCCGTGCTCGTCGCGAGCTGTAGCGGGGCCGGCTCCGACCTCGCGGATGCTCCCGCGCCACCGCCGGCGCCCTCGGTGGAGTTCACGCCGCAGAACGGTGCGCGGGACGTGTCGCCGACCGCGCCGATCTCGGCGAAAGTCGCCAACGGCAAGATCGTCAACGCGACGCTTACCAACCAGGACGGCAAGCCGGTGGCGGGCGCGCCTGCCCCGGACGGGCTGAGCTGGACATCGAGCGAGGTCCTCGGCTACGCCAAGACCTACACGCTCGTGGCCACCGTCCAGGGCGCCGGGCCGCCCATCACCCAGCAGACCACGTTCAGCACGGTCGACCCGAAGGACGAGACCTACGTGTCGATGAACCCGCTGGACGGGCAGACCGTGGGCGTCGGGCAGCCGCTGGCCTTCTACTTCAGCAAGGACGCCCCCGCGCCGGACAAGGCGCGCGCGGAGGAGGCGATCCGGATCAGGACCGAGCCCGCGGTGGAGGGCGCGTTCTACTGGTTCAACAGCCGCGAGGTGCACTGGCGGCCCAAGGAGTACTGGAAGCCGGGCACGAAGGTCTCGGTCGACGTCGGCGTCTACGGCAAGGACCTGGGCGGCGGCGTGTGGGGCCAGGAGGACCGCAAGGCCACCATCACCATCGGCGACGCGGTGATCCTGCGCGCCGACGGCGCCACGCACCGGATGTCGATCGAGGTCAACGGCGCGGTGCAGCGCACCCTCCCGGTGTCGCTCGGCAAGCCCGAGTTCCCGTCGAACAACGGCGTGCACGTGGTCACCGAGCACCACCAGACCAAGATCATGGACTCCTCGACCTACGGCCTGCCGGTCGAGGCCGGGGGCTACCGGACGCCGGTGAGCTGGGCGGTGCGCATCTCCAACGGCGGTGAGTTCCTGCACGCCGCGCCGTGGTCGGTGGGCGACCAGGGACGCCGCAACGTCAGCCACGGCTGCATCAACATGAGCATGTCCGACGCCAAGTGGGTCTACGACCTGCTGAAGAAGGGCGACGTCGTGGAGATCACCAACGCAGGCGGCCCGAGCCTGCGCTCGTGGGACGGCTTCGGCGACTGGCAGATCCCGTGGGAGGAGTGGTCCCGCGGCAACCGGTGACCACGAGAAACGAGAAGGCCCCGTTCCAGAGGAACGGGGCCTTCTCGCTGGGGTGAGTGACGGGATTCGAACCCGCGACACCTGGGACCACAACCCAGTGCTCTACCGACTGAGCTACACCCACCACGGCTGCCGGCTCCGGCCGTTTCCGGCCCGCCCCGCAGCGACGTCAATTATCCTAGCGGGTGCCGTCGAGCGGTTTGACACCGGCTCGCCAAAAGCCGGGCCCGCGGCTTCCTCACTTGCCGGTTCCACGCTGATCGGCTTGCTTCTGCCTGGCCTTTTCCGTGCCGCCCACGACGTTGTCGCCGCCCAGCAGCTCGCTCGCGACGGCCTGGGCCTGCTCGCTGGTCGGGCCTGGCTGCGGCACGAACGCGGTCCGCCGGTAGTAGGCGAGCTCGCGGATCGACTCCTTGATGTCGGCAAGCGCCCGGTGCGCCAGGCCCTTCTCCGGCTGGGCGTAGTAGATCCGCGGGTACCAGCGCCGGCACAGCTCCTTGATCGACGACACGTCCACCATCCGGTAGTGCAGGTGGGCGTCGAGGGTGGGCATGTCCCGGGCGATGAAGCCGCGGTCGGTGGCGATGGAGTTGCCCGCCAGTGGTGCCGACCGCCCGTCGGGCACGTGCTGGCGGATGTAGTCGAGTATCCGCTGCTCGGCCTCGGCCAGGCTCACCGTCGAGCGACGCACCTCTTCGGTGAGCCCGGAGCGCTCGTGCATCTCTCGCACCACGTCGGGCATCCCGGCCAGCGCCTCGTCGTCGGCGTGGATGACGATGTCCACACCTTCTCCGAGGATGTTCAGGTCGGCGTCGGTGACCAGAGCGGCTATCTCGATCAGGGCGTCCTTGCCGAGGTCGAGACCGGTCATTTCGCAGTCGATCCACACTAGACGGTCATTCACCCGCGTGAGCCTAACGCGGCGCGGGTGGTGATCGTGCGATCGGCCGTGCCCCGAGTGGTCACCTTTCGGTCACGCGCCCCGACGCTCCGCGAGCGTGCAGTTCGCGGGGCACGACCTTGCCGGTCGCGTTGCGCGGTAGCTCGCCGAGGAAGACCACGTCGCGCGGCATCGCGAACCGCGACAGCGATCCCCGGATGCGTTCCCGCAGCTCATCGCCGTCGAGTCGGGTGTCGTCCTGGAGGACGACGAAGGCGGCCAGGCGCTGGCCGAACTCGGAGTCCTCGACGCCGACGACCGCGACCTCGCGGACCTCGGGCAGTGCGGCGATGGCGTCCTCGGTCTCCTTCGGGTAGACGTTCTCGCCACCGGAGATGATCATGTCGTCCTCCCGGCCCACCACGAACAGCCGTCCGGACGAGTCGATGCGACCGAGATCACCGGTGGACATCAGCCCGTCCACCACCTCCTTGCGGCCGCCGGAGGTGTAGCCCTCGAAGAGCATGTCGTTGCCCGCGAAGATCCGGCCGGTCGCGCCGGTGCGGGCGGGCTTCCCGTTCTCGTCGAGGATGCGGACCGTGGTGCCCCGCGGCGGGCGGCCCGCAGTGCTCGGCGCGGCCCGCAGCTCGCTCGGTGTGGCGATGCTCACCCACGAGACCTCGGTGGAGCCGTAGAGGTTGTAGAGCACCGGGCCGAAGGCCCGCTGGAACCGGGTGGCCAGGTCGGCGGGCATGGCCGACCCGCTGGAGGCGACGACCCGCAGCGACTCGGGGCGGACGCGCTCCTCGGCGGGCAGGTCGAGGATGCGCTGCAGCATCACCGGCACCGCGAACATCGAAGTGCACTGGTAGCGCTGCGCCACCGACAGGGCGTGCCCCGGCTCGAACCTGCGCGGCAGGACCAGCGTCGCGCCCAGCACCGCGCCGAGCTGGAAGGCGGCCAGGCCCCAGGTGTGGAAGACCGGCGCGCACACCAGCATCCGCTCGCCGCTGCGCAGCGGGATGCGGGACATGACCGTCGCGGCCGGGCCGATCCCGGGCGGGTCGGGTCGGCGCGCGCCCTTGGGGGTGCCGGTCGTGCCGGAGGTCAGCACGATCATCCGCGCGTGGCGCGGACGCCTGGGCAGGGCCTTGACCTGCGAGGTGGCGATCAGGTGCTCCACCGTCGAGTGCCGCGTGCTGCCCTCGGTCCAGGCCAGCACCACGTCGAGGTCGGCGGGCAGCTCCGGCAGGTGCCGGTCGTACTCGGCGTCGAGCACCAGCAGGTCGACCTGCTGCTCGGCGAGCACGGCCGCGAGCTGCGAGGTGCTCAGACCGGTGTTGAGCAGCACCACGTCGGTGCCGAGCTTGCCGCAGGCCACGATCGTCTCGATGGCGCCGTGGTGGTTGCGGCACAGGATCCCGACCCGGCTGCTGTCGCCGATGCCGCGTTCGCGCAGGGCGTTGGCCAGCCGGGTGGTGCGCAGGGACACCTCGGCGTAGCTGATCGCGCCGCGTTCGTCGATCACGGCGGGCCGGTCGGGATGGCGGATCGCGCCGACCGCGTAGGCCAGCGGCGGCGTGACGCCCCAGCGCAGCCAGGCCCGAAGGATCCGCAGGAGCTTGTCCGGGCGCATCGGCCGCACCACGCCCTGGCGGGCCAGGATGTAGGCGGTCTGCAGCCCTCGTGCCCGTTCCGGTCGCACCGCCTGCCGCAGCCGTCGCATCAACGTTGCCACGCGTCCACCTTCCCGGTCGGAAGCTACTCGGAGTAGATAATGCCTTTCCGGTGGCGGGAGGGAAAGGGCGCCGAGCTCCCGAGGCCGGATCGGTCGAGGTCAGGAGGCTGTGTGGTCTTGGCACGCTGCCGCAGGCGTACGGCGGGCCTTGTCGGCCGGTGCGATCCGGCGCGAACGGACTCCGCGCCGAGGCCGTTCGTGAGACGCACCAGGTCCGCAAATGTGACGCTGCCGCCGGAGCGTTCGGACCGCGGACGCAAAACCGCCGGTGGACCCGGAGGTCCACCGGCGGTTCGCAGGTCAGACGCCGATCGCCGGCCGGCTCAGACGGCCTGCACGCGCAGTCCCCGAGGCTCCGCGGTGAAGGTCACCGCACCCTCGAACTCGGCGATCGGCAGTTCGTCCCGGACCAGGCGGTGCGGCCCGTCGAAGGTCTCCACCCGGATCTCGGTCGCGGTGAAGCTCTGCCCGGCGAAGTCCGGGCCGCTCAGGTGAACCTCCAGCCGCTCGTCGCGCAGGGTCACGGTGATGCGGCCACCCGGGACCGAAAGCGGCTCGCCGTCGCTGACCACCGCGAGGCTGCCGGCGGAGGGGTCCTCCGGACGCACCGCGATGTGGGAGAGCGCGACGTCGCGCTGCCCGTCGTCGCCGGCCATCCCGATCACGTCCCGGCTCGCGGGCTCGTCACCGGCGACACCGGGGGTGAACACCGCCGCGCGAAGCTTGGCGCCGAGCCGGTATGGCTGCCAGGAACCCGCGCCGACCAGGTTGACCACCGCGGCGACCTCGGTGTCTGCCAGCAGCCGTTCGCTGCCGGAAGCCGGCGTCACCTCGACCGCCGCCACGCCCCGTTGACCGAGCAGTTCGCGCAGCGCCTTGGCCCGCTGCCTGCTGTTGCGGTCGAACCCGCGGGTGATGGCGACGGCCCCGGAGCCCGCGGCGGCGGACTGCGCGGCGTCGGCCAGACCCGCCAGCGGTTCCCAGACCCGCGCGGGATCCGGCCTGCGGTCGCGGCGGGAGCGGGAATTCAGGGTGGCGTCGGTCGTGGTGTCCATTGCCCACACCTTATCGGCTGGGTTAGGTGCTCCTCACCGGATGGTGAATGTGAGATCGCTCGCGGCGATCTCGCCGCAACGCGTCCGTGCGGGCTGGGTCCCGCACCCCGAGCGCCGGTCCCTAGCTGTCCCAGACCCGGACGACGAGATCGGCGTCGAGCTCCAGCCGCTCGTCCACCCGCTGCTCGCACTCCGGGCAGCGGTCGGTGATCGCCCGGCTCCTCGGCTCGCGGGAGGCGGGCCAGGTCTCGTAGGGGATCTTCACCTCCGCCGCGCACAGCGCGGACACCCGGTCGCCGCCGGGGCGGGCGCCCGGGCTCTCGGTGATCGCATGGCGCATGCGCTGCCCGGGCGGGACGATCCACCACACCTGGGCGCGGTCGGACAACATCATCTGCTACCCCTCCGATCACGGCGCCTGGTCGGCGGCCCCCGCGGCTGTCGATCTTGGCTTCGCATCCTGAGGACGGGCGTACCGGGGGATCGGTTGCATGCGAATCTGCGCCCGACCAGTGGCCCGAGGTGGCGGCGGGTTGTTAGGTTGGTCCTGCTGACGCGGGGTGCCCGGACTGCCCGGGCTGAGAACAGACCCGTTGAACCTGACCTAGCTCGCACTAGCGGAGGGACGTCAATGATTCCCAACGTGCTGTCCGTCGCCGGGACCGATCCCAGCGGCGGCGCCGGCATCCAGGCAGACCTCAAGGCGTTCTCCGCCAACGGCGCCTACGGCATGTCGGTGATCACCGCGCTGGTCGCGCAGACCACCACCGGTGTCACCGCGGTGCGGGAGGTCGAGCCGGAGTTCGTCACCGCCCAGCTCGACACGCTGCTCGACGACGTGCGGGTGGACGCGGTCAAGATCGGCATGCTCGCCAACGCCGGGATCATCCGCGCGGTGGTCGCCGCGATCGACCGGTACGCGCCGCGCCACGTCGTGCTGGACCCGGTGATGGTGGCCAAGAGCGGCGACCGGCTGCTGGCGGCCGAGGCGGTGGCGGTGCTGCGCGACGAGCTGCTGCCGCGCGTGGACCTGATCACGCCGAACCTGCCGGAGGCCGCCGACCTGCTCGGCGAGCCCGAGACCACCAGCGCCGACGACATGCCCGCGGTGGCCGAGCGGCTGGCGGGGCTGGGCGCCAAGCAGGTCCTGCTCAAGGGCGGCCACCTCGACGGCGAGTCCAGTGTGGACGTCCTGCACGGCGGCGGCGCCACCGACTACCTGACCAGCCCGAGGGTCGCGACCACCAACGACCACGGCACCGGCTGCACCCTGTCGGCGGCGATCGCGGCGCTGCGCCCGCAGCGCCCGGACTGGCCGAGCGCGGTCCGCGAGGCCAAGCAGTACCTGACCACCGCGCTGCGCGAGTCCCACCGGCTGGAGGTCGGTCACGGCCACGGGCCGGTGCACCACTTCCACCAGTGGTGGTGACCCAACCCCGACGAGAGGACGCGATGAGCAAGCTCCCCGCCCCGCCCGCCGACGGCTTCTGCGCCCGGGCGTGGGCCCGCACCGCGGATCTCCAGCAGGCGATCGTCGAGCACCCGTTCAACGCGGCGCTCACCGACGGCTCGCTGGACCGCGACCGGTTCGCCTTCTACATCGTTCAGGACGCCCGCTACCTGGTCGGCTTCGCCCAGGCGCTCGCGGCGGCCTCCAGCCGGGCCGACGACGCCGAGGACGCGGCGTTCCTGGCCGGAGCCGCGCAGGGGGCCCTGGTGGAGGAGCGGCGGCTGCACGCCGGTTACGTCGAGGAGTTCGGCCTGACCGAGCAGGAGGTCTCCGGTGTCGGGACCTCGCCTTCGTGCCTGGCCTACACCTCGTTCCTGCGGGCCAACGCGCTGACCGAGCCCTACCCGGTGGTGGTGGCCGCGCTGCTGCCGTGCTTCTGGGTCTACCAGCACGTGGGCAGCACGATCCTGGAGGCCACCGGCGGGGCCGCGGACCACCCCTACCACCGCTGGATCTCCACCTACGCCGACGACGAGTTCGCCGCGGCGGTGCTCTCGGCACGGGAGCTGACCGACCGGCTCGCGGCGGCGGCCGACGAGCCGATGCGGGAGCGGATGCTGGCGGCGTTCGTCCGCGCCACCGAGTACGAGTGGCTGTTCTGGAACAGCGCGTGGGAGCGGGAGGAGTGGCCGACCGCACGTTGGCTCGCGGGCCGCTCCGTGGGAGCATCCGCGGGCGCGTAACGCAAGCCTCGGCTCGGACCGATGTCGAGGACGAGTCGCAGGTCGTGGGTGCGCCCACCGGGAGCAGGGTTCGGTGCTGTGGGCGGTTCCGTTCTGATCATCCTCATCGGGATGCTGGTGCCCGTGCTGGCCGCCGCGCCCTTCTACATCCTCGACCACCGGGCGCAGCGCCGTGCCCGGGAGGAGGCAGAGCAGGCGTTGGCGGCCATGGGGGAGCCGGAGTCCGAGGACGATGCCGAGGCAGAGGACGACGATGCCGCGGGTGCCGGTGACGCCGCTGGTGCCGAGGATGTGCTCCCCGATGACACCGCAGCGGATGTCGCGGACGCCGGTGGCATCGGCGCCGAGGTCGTCGTGTTCGAGCGGGATCTCGGCGTCCCGTCGGGGGCGGACCGCACCGCGTAGCGGACCGCCGGTCCTCGGCTCAGGAGCCGTAGATCACCGCCGCCAGCTTCTCCTTGCCCGCGTGCAGATTCCGCAGCACCTCCGGCGCGAAGCCGCCGGGCCCGGGACTGGGCGGCACGGTCAGCCCCTCGCTCAGCCCCCACCCGGAACCGCGCTCGATGAGCGAGCGGTGCTTGTTGGTGTAGTAGCCGGAGTTGATCGACACCGCGACCCCGGCGGCCCCGGCCGCGGCGGCGACCAGGTGCGTGTGGAACCGGCTGGACAGCCACCGCTGCCCGGCCGCGGCGGGCAGCCCTGCATCCATGATCTGGGAGAACGGGTAGAACCGCGCTCCCGGCAGGTCGTGCTCGACCAGGGCGAAGACCTCGCGGTCGACCCGCGGGATGCCTTCGACGAAGCCGACCTGTTCGGGGTCGACGTCCCACTCGCGCAGGGTGTCGAGCAGGAAGCCGGCCAGCGCGGGCACGGTCACGTCGAGCAAGTCCGACTGCAGGCAGACCATGACCTCGGGGTGGTCGCCGGTGCGGTAGAGACCGGGTTCGACACCGAAGAACATGTCGTCGCCGGTGCTGGTCACCTGGCACGTCCCGCCCGTGAGCAGCGCGGCCGAGGGCTCGTCGCGGACGTCGATCAGCTCGAACCGGGACGCGAGGTTGCGCAGCAGCGGCTGGGCATCCTCGGCGACCGGCGACAGGCCCTGCCCGGTCATGACGGCCCGGCCGCCGGAGCGCCTGGTCGCCGCGGCGGCCGCGGCGACCAGCCCGATGTGGCGGGGCCAGACGCCGTTGATGAAACCGCCGCCGATGACGTGCACGAGGTCGGCGCGGGCGGCCAGCTCGATGCCCGCGACCCAGCGCGGTGCGAGCCCGGGGTTGGCGAACGCGTGCTGGACGAACGACGCGACCTCCCACGGTTCGCCCGTGGGGGCCTCCCAGCACAGGCGCCAGAAGGTGTCGGTGAAGCGGACCTTCGGGTGCAGGTGCCCGAGCAGGACGTTGCTCGGTCCGGGGTTGGGGCAGTCGACCCAGACCTCGCCGTCCGGCGCGACCCGGGCCAGGTGCCGCAGCCAGGTCGCGGCGATGAGCTCGTCGCCGTAGTTCGGGTGCCCGGTGGTGGCGACTAGGTAGAACGTGGTCAAGGGGCGGGCTCCTGCCGGTCGGGACGCCGGTGGTCGCGACCGAACGTAGCAACCGGATGCCGCGGATGCCGCCGGCGTTTCCCGCGAGCGCCGCCTGCGGCTGTTCGTGCTGGTCGGCCGACTGTGACGAGGAACACCCCAAGGGTTGCTCGCCGGATCTCGTTTGAGCGGCTAACAATTAGGTGAGCCTTACTTCTCTCGAAAGGGGCGATGTGATGGTCCACGCTCGCGCGGAGGTCCCCACCGACAAGCCGGAGCGCTACGGCAAGCAGCTCGCCTCGCACCTCGGGCGGCGCTGCGGTGTCGCCGACGAGGACGGCGGCGTCCGGATCACCCTGCCCGCCGAGAGCGGCGCGGGCAGCTGCCTGCTGGCCTACCGGCCGGGCGTGCTCGAGCTGCGAGCCGAGGCCGAGGACGCCGAGGTCCTGGACCGGGTTCGCGACGTGGTCGGCAGGCACCTGGAGCGCTTCGGGCAGCGGGACTCGCTGGTCGTGCGATGGCAGCCGATGTGATCGTCCGCTATTAGCAGCAAGCGTTGATCACTGGTCGTTGAACTGGGCCCGCAGCCGTTCGAGCCGGCCGCGGGAGCGGTTGAACCGCGCCTGGTAGCGCTGGGCGAACAGGTCGGTCGGCAGCGACGGCATCTCGACCGGCTCCGGTTCGCGCCGCTGGGGCACCGCGCTCTCGGCGACGGCCTCCGGGTCGAGACCGGTCTCGTGGCCGGGGCCCGCGACCACCACCGGGTCGGGCTTGGGCGGTTCGGCACCGGCGTGGTCGAGCCGGGTCGCCGAGCACGACGTGGTCGCGCGCTTGGCGGACGTGCCGGGTTGGCGTTGCGCCCGCTGCAGCATCGGCCAGAAGATCAGGGTTGCCAGTGCGAACCCGGCGACGAATGACAGGACGAGCAGGTCCACGGGTTCCTCCGATCAGTGCCGGCGAACGGCGTCTACCGCCTTGGGCTGCGGGCCGGAGCCGTTGGAGCTGGGCTCCAGCTCGACGGTGAAGGTCTGGACGTCCTCGCGCTGCACGGGCAGGTCCAGCTTGGTCTGCCGGTCCTCGGCGAGCTCACCGTCCCCGGTCTCCACCTCCCGCACCACGGTCGTGGACTGGGTCAGCATCTCCTGGGTCTGCTCGAGCGCGGCGAGCGCGGCGCTGCGCAGTTGCGCTAGCTGGGCGGTCTTGGAGCCGATCTCCTCGAGCGCGTCCAGACGCAGCTGCTCGCTCTCGGCGTCCCACTGGGCGCAGCGCTTGCGGGTCTGGGCGATCAGCTCGTCGGTCTCCTCCTGGGCCGCGGCCATGGTCTTCTTGTACTCGTCGCGGATGGCCTGGCGCATCCGGCGCTCGCGGTTGCGCAGCTCGCTGAGCCGCTGGTCGTGCTCCCGGCGCAGCTCGTCGCGCCGGTGCTCCATCGATGCGACCAGCGTCGCGCATTCCGAGCGCAGCTCCCGCGCGGTCTTCTCGGCCTCGGAGATCAGCTCCCTGGCCTCGTTCTCCGCGGTGCCCCTGATGATCTCGGCCTGGCGCCTGGCCTGGTCCCGGAGGGTCTGGACTTCTTCCTCGGCGATGGTGAGCATGTTCTGCACCCGCTGCGAGGCCGCGGGCAGGCCGGTGTCGGAGCTCCCGATGCGCTTGAGCCGGGCCTCGGCCGCGTCGAGCGCGTTGCGGGTGTCGTCGCAGAGCCTGCGCAGGTCGGCGTTGAGCTGGGCGGCTTCGTTGCGGTCGATGGTGACCAGCTTGAGCTGGTCCTCGAGCAGCTCGATGTGCTCGACGACCTGGTTGCGGTGGAAGCCCCGGATCTGGATGTCGAAGCCGGGACGGAGTGGGATGACGGCGTCAGCGGCGTCTTCCATGTGGAACTCCTTATCCGGACGACTCGACCTGATTGGCTAAGCGGAGACTAGGTCTGTGCGCGCGATACCGCCCAGCGGAGCGCCGAGATCCTCACCTGATCAGGTAATGATCTTCATTCGATGTCATGTAGCCAGATTTCGCCTGAACTGGTCCATGATCCTGGTTCGTGACCATGCGTGTCCACTTTGGAGCAGGTGCGTTCGTTCGGCCTAGTGGCGTGCACCGCGGTGATCAAGTGTTAGGTTAGCCTCAGCTCAGCGGGGTCGACGGATGGAGTGAACGGCGTGGCGGGCGACGTGGAACTCGCGGACAGGGCTCAACGGCGCGCGGGCCGGCTGCTCAGGCGGTGGCTGGCCGAGACGCACACTCCCGTCGAGCCCGGGCCGCTGTCCCTGCGGATCGGCCCGGTGCGGGTGTCGGCCGAGGTCGCCTACCGCTCGCCGACCGGTGCCCACGGGTTCGGCCCGATCCGGGTCCTCGACGCCGACGGCGTGCCGGTGGCGCTCGCCGATCCGGTGCTGCTGGCGGCCGCCTGCTCGGCGGATTCGCGGAGCCGGTCGCTGCCGAGCGCGCCGATCAACGCGCCGGATGCCGGCACCGCCGTCGACTGGGTGCTGTCGTCGCTCGCCGCCGACGAGGATGACGAGGTGTCCGCGACGATGACCGCGGAGGAGGCGGTGCGCCTGCTGTCGCAGCAGGTCGACGACCTGCTGCGGTCGCCGGGCGCCGACCCGTCGTCGCTGGTCACCGGGCCGCTGGCGGCCATCGGGCGGTTCGGGCGGGCCGGGATCGCCGACGAGTGCTGGTTGCTGGAGGTGCTCGCCGGGCGGCTCCGCGCGGTCGATGACGACCTGTCCCGCTCGTGGCTGCACAGTCCGACGCTCGCCGACCGCGCCGTGCTCGTGGGTGAGGCGCTGCGCTATCGGCCAGGTGTGCAGCCGGTGCCGTTCGACGTGCCGAACCCGTTGCATGAGGGAAAGTCCGACGTTCCGCCGCCGCCTGTGCCCGTGCTGGGCGGGCCGTGGTCGCTGCGTCCGGTCGAGGTCGCGGTTCATGGGGATGGCGGGCCGGACGTCGCGCTGGTGCACCGCTGGATGAACACGCCGCACGTCGCGGACAACTGGAACCAGGCGTGGCCGCTGGAGCGCTGGCGGGAGGAACTGGCCCACCAGCTCGGTGGTGAGCACTCCCTGCCCTGCGTGGCCGGGCACGACGGGCGCGAGGTCGCCTACCTGGAGCTCTACCGGGTGGCCCGGGACAAGCTGGCGGGCTGCTACCCGTACGAGCCGCACGACCTCGGGGTCCACATCGCGATCGGTGAGCTGGGTGTGATCGGGCGTGGTTTCGGGTCGTCGCTGCTGCGGGCGGTCGCCAGTGCGCTGCTGGACGCCGATCCGCGGTGTGCGCGGGTGGTCGCCGAGCCGAACGTGCACAACGAGGCTTCGGTGGGAGCCTTCGTCAAGGCCGGATTCGTGAGGGAGAGGGAGATCGGCCTGCCCGCCAAGAACTCGGCGCTGATGGTCTTCTCCCGGGCCTGACGACCGGTCATGGCCCTGTGTGAACGCGTGAGTAAGCGCACCGTGACGTGATCCCCCGACTGAACTAAGGTTAGGCTTACTTTTGTTCCTGACCTGGGGGAGAACGATGCCGGAGCGCTCGGCCGTGTCGTTGCCGCTGACCACAGCGCAGTCGGGCATCTGGTTCGCCCAGCAGCTCGACCGGACGAACCCGATCTACAACACCGGCGAGTGCGTCGAGATCAGCGGCCCGGTGGCGCCGGAGGTGTTCGAGCGGGCCCTGCGGCGGGTCGTGGGGGAGGCCGAATCGCTGCGAGCCCGCGTGGTCGTCGACGGCGACGAGCCGCGCCAGGTAGTGGAGCCGGAGGTGGACTTCCCGCTGCCGGTGCTCGACGTCAGCGCCGAGGCGGACCCGCGGGCGAGCGCGCTGGCGTGGATGCGGGCCGACCTCGCCGAACCGGTGGACCCGGCGGGCAGGCTGTTCGCCGCGGCGCTGCTGAAGATCGGTGACGACCGCTGGTTCTGGTACCAGCGGATCCACCACGTGGCCATCGACGGCTACGGCTTCTCGATCGTCATCCGCCGGGTCGCCGAGGTCTACAGCGCGCTGGTCGTGGGCGAGGATCCCGGGCCGTCGCCTTTCGGGCCGCTGGACTCGCTGATCGCCGAGGAGCAGCGCTACCGGGAGTCCGGGAAGGCGGGCAAGGACGCGGAGTTCTGGCGGAACCTGCTGGCCGACCAGCCGGAGGCGGCCACCCTCGCCGGCCGCGTCCGGATGAGCGCCGACCACTTCCTGCGGCTGCCCGCCGCGGCAGGAGCCGAGACCGCCGACGCGCTGGCGGCCGCCGCCGGCCGCAGCCGCACCATCTGGCCCGACGCGCTGATCGCCGCGGTCGGCGCCTACGTGCACCGCATGACCGGCGCGCAGGACGTGCTGCTCGGCCTGCCCGTGATGGGCAGGCTCGGCTCGACCGCCCTGCGGGTGCCGGGCATGGTCGTAAACGTCCTGCCGCTGCGCCTGCGCGTCACCTCGCGCACCACCCGCGACGAGCTGGTCGCGCAGGCCGCCAAGGCCGTGCGCGACCTGCGCAAGCACCAGAACCACCGCGGCGAGGAGCTGCGCAGACATCTGCGGCGGGTGGGCGTGGACCGCCCGCTGTTCGGGCCGATGGTCAACATCAAGTCCTTCGACTACGACCTGAGCTTCGGCGGCGCGAAGGCCGAGGTGCACAACCTGGCGGCCGGTCCGGTGGAGGACCTCAACATCTCGGTCTACCTCGACGGAGGCGACCTGCGGTTCGAGTTCGATGCGAACCCCGACCTCTACGACGAGGACGATCTGACCGCGCACCGCGACCGCTTCCTGCGGTTCCTGCGCGGGTTCGCCGAGTCCGAAGCCGGGACCGAGGTCGGCCGGATCGAGCTGCTCGCGCCGCACGAGCGACGCCGAATCCTCGACGAGTGGAACGCGCCGGGGCCGGAGCCGCGGACATCGGCCACGCTGCCGGAGCTGTTCGAGGCGCAGGCCCGGCGCACACCGGACGCGGTGGCGGTCACCTTCGAGGGCAGCGACATCACCTACGGCGAGCTCGACGCGCGCGCCAACGAGGTGGCGCACCACCTGATCGACCACGGCGTGGGGCCCGAGCAGCTCGTCGCGCTGGCACTGCCGCGCTCGGTGGAGCTGGTCGTGGCGCTGCTGGCGGTGCTCAAGGCGGGCGCGGCGTACCTGCCGCTGGACCCTGGCCACCCGGCCGAGCGCATCGCCCACATCGTCGCCGACGCCCGGCCCGCGGTGCTGGTCAGCGACACCGAGCACGCGTCCCGGCTGCCCGCCGGCATCACCCGGCTGCTGCTCGACGACCCGGCGACCGCGGAGGCGGTTTCCGAGCACTCGCAACGCGATCCCGGACACGGCGAGCGCGGGCGGATCGGTCCGGACAACGCCGCCTACGTCATCTACACCTCGGGTTCGACCGGACGTCCCAAGGGCGTGGTGATCCCGCACCGCAACGTGGTCCGGCTGTTCAGCGCCACCGCGCCCTGGTTCTCCTTCGACGACACCGACGTCTGGACGCTGTTCCACTCCTACGCCTTCGACTTCTCGGTGTGGGAGCTGTGGGGCGCGCTGCTGCACGGCGGGCGGCTCGTCGTCGTGCCGCACGAGGTCAGCCGCTCGCCGGGGGACTTCCTGGAGTTGCTGGAGCGCGAGCGCGTCACGGTGCTCAACCAGACGCCGTCGGCGTTCTACCAGCTCGTCCAGGCCGACCGGGAAGCTCCGGCGGAGCTCGCGCTGCGCTACGTGGTCTTCGGCGGCGAAGCGCTGGAACTGTCCAGGTTGGACGACTGGTACCGGCGCCACCCCCGGAATCCGGTGCTGGTCAACATGTACGGCATCACCGAGACCACGGTGCACGTCTCCCACCTGGAGCTGGACCGCGAGCTGACCGCCAGGCGGGAGGGGAGCCTGATCGGGCGCGGCATCCCCGACCTGCGGGTCTACGTCCTGGACGACGACCTCGAGCCCGTTGCGCCGGGTGTCGTCGGTGAGATGTACGTGGCGGGCGAGGGCCTGGCCCGCGGCTACCTCGGCCGTCGCGGGCTCACCGCGCAGCGGTTCGTCGCCGACCCGCACGGCCGGGCGGGCACCCGGATGTACCGGACCGGCGATCTCGCGAAGTGGCGCGCCGACGGCACGCTCGAGTTCGCCGGACGCGCCGACCACCAGGTGAAGATCCGCGGTTTCCGCATCGAGCCGGGCGAGATCGAGGCCAACCTGGCCGCGCATCCGGGCGTCCGCCAGGCGGCGGTGGTCGTGCGCGAGGACCGCACGGGCGACCGGCGGCTGGTCGGCTACGCCGTCACCGACGCCGACCCGGCGCTGCTGCGCGAGCACCTCACCGCCTTGCTGCCGGACTACATGGTTCCCTCCGCGCTGGTCGTCGTGGACGAGATCCCGTTGACCGGCAACGGAAAGCTCGACACCGCCGCGCTGCCCGCGCCGGAGGTCGAGGCCGGTGGGCGCGGCCCGCGCAACGACGTGGAAGCCCGGCTGTGCGCGTTGTTCGCCGAGGTGCTCAGTGTCGGTGAAGTGGGCATCGACGACGGTTTCTTCGAACTCGGCGGGCATTCGCTGCTGGCCACCCGCCTGCTGTCGCGCATCCGCGGCGAGCTCGGCGTCGAGCCGACCATCCGCGCGCTGTTCGACCACCCGACCGTCGCGGGCCTGGTCACCCAGTTCACCCCGCGGGGCGGGCAGAGGCCCGCGCTGGTGCCCTACGAGCGGCCGGAGCAGGTGCCGCCGTCGTTCGCCCAGCAGCGCCTGTGGTTCCTGCACCGGCTGGAAGGCCCCAGCCCCACCTACAACCTGCCGATCGTGCTCAAGCTCTCCGGCAGGCTCGACCCTGTCGCGTTGCAGGCGGCGATCACCGATGTCGTCGAACGGCACGAGAGCCTGCGCACGGTTTTCCCCGAGACGCTGGGCGAACCGCGCCAGGAAGTCCGCAACACCACACCGGAGCTGCACCGGGTGCGCACCGGCGACCTGGACGCCGACCTCGCGCGCGAGGCGCGCCACTGCTTCGAACTCGCCGATGAGCCGCCGATCCGCACCGTGCTGTTCGAGACCGGGGCCGACGAGCACGTCCTGCTGGTCCTGCTGCACCACATCGCCACCGACGAGTGGTCGATGGCGCCGCTGGTCCGGGATCTGTCGGCGGCGTACGCGGCGCGGCTGCGCGGTGCCGAGCCGGTGTGGCGTGAACTGCCCGTGCAGTACGTCGACTACACGCTCTGGCAACGGGAACTGCTCGGCGCGGAGGGAGATCCGGCGGGCCCGGGGGCGCGGCAGCTCGCGTTCTGGACCCGCGCGCTCGACGGCCTGCCCGACCAGCTGGAGCTGCCGACCGACCGGCCGCGTCCGGCGGTGCCCAGCCACCGGGGCGACGCGGTCCGCTTCGACATCGACGCCGAGTTGCACCAGCGGCTGCGGGAGCTGGCGGGCGAGCACGGCGCGAGCGTCTTCATGGTGTTGCAGGCCGGGATCGCGGCGCTGCTGACCCGGATGGGCGCGGGCACCGACATCCCGATCGGCACACCGGTGGCCGGCCGCGGGGAGCAGGCGCTCGACGACCTCGTCGGGTTCTTCGTCAACAGCCTGGTCCTGCGCACCGACACCTCCGGCGACCCCGCTTTCGGTGAGCTGCTCGACCGCGTCCGCCGCACCGACCTCGCCGCCTACGAGCACGCGGATCTGCCGTTCGAGCGGCTGGCCGAGGTGCTCAACCCGGTGCGGTCGCTGTCCCGGCACCCGCTTTTCCAGGTGATGCTGGCCTACTGGGGCGCCACCGACGACAAGCCCGCCGCACTGCCCGGCGTCGAGACGACCGTGGAGCTCGCCGACGCGGGTGCGGCGAAGTTCGACCTCGCGTTCAGCCTCAGCGACCGCCCCGGTGGCGGTGTCGACGGGCTGGTGCGCTTCGGTACGGACCTGTTCGACCGCGAGACCGTGGCCGAACTGGCCGGCCGTCTGGTCACCCTGCTCCGGTCGGCGGTGGCCGACCCGGCGCGGCCGATCACCGCACTGGAGATCCTCCGCGCCGGAGAGCGCGAGCGGATCCTCGGCTGGGGTGACGCCGTGGACGCGGCAACCGGCGCTCGTCGCGCCACGTTCCCCGCGCTGCTGGCCGAGCGGGTCGCGGCGGACCCGGACAAGCCCGCGCTGGTCTTCGAGGAAGTCGAGCTATCCTACCGCGAACTGCACCGGCGCGTCCGTTCGATGGCCCGTCTGCTCGCCGAGAACGGCGTGGGACGCGGCGACGTCGTGGGCGTCATGCTGCCGCGCTCGCCGGAGCTGGTCGTCGGGCTCCTGGCGGCGATGACCGCAGGTGCCGCGTACCTGGCGCTGGACCCCGACTACCCGGCCGAGCGGCTGCGGCACATGGTCGAGGACGCCAAACCGGGCGTGGTGATCAGCGACGGCCGGGACACCGGCCTGCCCGCCCGCGCGCTGAGCTGCCACGACGAGCCCGCCGACCCGTCCGGCCCGCTGCCGGAGCCCGCGGCCGGCGACCCGGCCTACGTCATCTACACCTCCGGCTCGACCGGGCACCCCAAGGGCGTCGTCGTCCCGCACAGCGGCATCTCCGGACTGCTCGCCACGCAGGCCGAACGGCTGGGCGTCACCGCGCGCAGCAGGGTTCTGCAGTTCGCGTCGCCGAGCTTCGACGTGGCGTTCTGGGAGATGTGCATGGGTCTGCTCAGCGGCGGCACGCTCGTGGTGGTGCCCGCCGAGCGCCGCGTGCCCGGCGAGCCGCTGGCGGAGTACGCGCGCGACCACCGCGTCACGCACATGGCGATCGGCCCGTCGGTGATGGGGATGTTCCCGGACGGCACCGAGTTCCCGCCCGGCGTCACACTGCTGTGCGGCGCGGAGAAGGTGCCCTCGGAGCTGGTGCTGCGCTGGGCGGGCCGCTACCGCATGGTCAACTGCTACGGCCCGACCGAGGCGACGGTCAACTCCACGCTGTGGGACTGCGACCCGGAGGCGGTCGCGGCGTCGGTGCCGATCGGCGTCCCGGACCCGGGCACCCGCCTCTACGTGCTGGACGACGCACTTCAGCTCACGCCGCCGGGCGTGGTCGGCGAACTCCACGTCGCGGGCACCGGCCTCGCGCACGGCTACCTCGCGAAGCCGGGGCTGACCGCGCAGCGCTTCGTGGCCGACCCGTTCGGCCCGCCCGGCTCGCGGATGTACCGCACCGGCGACCTCGCGCGCTGGCGCCGCGACGGCGCTCTGGACTTCGCCGGTCGCGCCGACGACCAGGTCAAGATCCGCGGCTTTCGCATCGAGCTGGGCGAGGTCGAGGCGGTGCTGGCGCGCCACCCCGGAGTCGCGCAGGTCGCCGCGGTGGTCCGCGAGGACCGGCCGGGCGACCGCAGGCTGGTCGGTTACGTCGTCGGCGACGCCGAGCCCGCCGAGCTGCGCCGCCACGTCGCCGAGGCGCTGCCCGACTACATGGTCCCGGCGGCGGTCGTGTCAGTCGACGCGCTTCCGCTGATGCCCAACGGGAAACTCGACCGCAACGCGCTGCCCGCGCCCGACCTCGGCGCAGCGGTGGGCAACGACATGCCGCGCAACCCGACCGAGGAAGTGCTCTGCGGGCTGTTCGCCGAAGTACTCGAACTGCCCAGGGTCGGCGTCGCGGACAGCTTCTTCGACCTCGGTGGGCACTCGCTGCTCGCCGCCCGGCTGATCGCGCGCGTCAGGGACGCGCTCGGCGTCCGGCTCAACGTCGGCAGCCTGTTCGCCGCGCCGACGGTCGCGGGGCTGGCCGAGCGCATCCAGCGCGGCGGCAAGCGCGACGCGCTGGACATCCTGCTGCCGCTGCGCGCGCAGGGCAGCAAGGAGCCGCTGTTCTGCGTGCACCCCGCAGCGGGCCTGGCGTGGCCGTTCTCCGCGCTGCTCAAGCACATCGACGACGAACGGCCGATCCACGGGATCCAGTCGCGCGGGCTGGCCGAACCCGCCCCCGTCGCGCCGAGCCTGCACGAGATGGCCTCGGAGTACCTGGAACACGTCCGCACCGTGCAGCCGCACGGCCCGTACCACTTCCTCGGCTGGTCCTTCGGCGGCGTCGTCGCGCACGAGATGAGCACGCAGTTGCAGGCGCAGGGCGAAGAAGTGCGCTTCCTGTGCATGCTCGACTCCTACCCGAAGGACGTGTGGGACGAGCTGCCCACCGAGGAGGAGGCGCTGCGCGCCCTGCTCTACATGGCCGGCTACGACCTGTCCGCGCTGAGCGGGCAGCCGCTGACCCGCGAGTACGTGCTGGAGGTGCTCTCCGCCGAGGGGAGCGCGCTGGCCAACCTCGAGGAGCACACCGTCACCGCCGTCATCGACAACTTCGCCAACTGCGCGGTGCTGGAGAACGAGGCCGACCACGACAAGTTCCGCGGCGACGTCCTGTTCTTCACCGCCACGGTCAACCCGGCCAAGGAGTCGCTGACCGCGCGGATGTGGCAGCCCTACGTCGACGGCGTGGTGGACGAGCACCGCATCGCCTGCGAGCACAAGGACATGACCCAGCCCGGCCCGATCGCCGAGATCGGCGCGGTCGTCGACCGCCGCCTCGCGGCGGCCGCAGCAACGCCAGGAGAGAACTGATGCCCAACCCGTTCGAGGACCCCGACGGCACGTACTTCGCGCTGATCAACGACCAGGACCAGTACTCGCTGTGGCCGCAGAGGGTCCGGGTGCCCGCCGGGTGGGCCGTCGCGCACGGGCCGGGCGACCGGGAGTCGTGCCTGGCCCACATCGAGTCGCAGTGGACCGACATGCGTCCAGCGGGCGCTCCCGCGTCGTGACCGTGCCCGCACGTCCCACCCGGATCGACCCGAAGGTCGCGGTGTGCGTGGTCTACGTCGCCGCGATGTTCATGAACGGGATGGACGCCACGATCGTCAACGTGGCGCTGCCCGCCATCGGCGCCGACTTCGCCGTCGCGCCCAGCGCGACCTCGGCGGTCAACATCGGCTACCTGGTCAGCCTCGCGGTGTGCATCCCGGTTTCGGGCTGGCTCGGCGACCGGTTCGGCACCAAGCGGGTCTTCCTCGCCGCCTTCGGCGCCTTCGTCGCCGCGTCGGCGCTGTGCGGGGCGGCGCAGGACCTCCCGCAGCTCACCCTCGCCCGGGTGCTGCAGGGCGCGGGTGGCGGCGTGATGAGCCCGGTGGCGCTGACGATGCTGTTCCGCGCCTACCCGCCGGAGCAGCGCATCCGGCTGACGCGGGTCCTGCTGCTGCCGACCGCCGTCGCGCCTGCGCTGGGGCCGGTGCTGGGCGGCGCGTTCGTCGAGTTCCTGGACTGGCGCTGGGGTTTCTACGTCAACGTCCCGGTCGGGCTGCTGGCGCTGGCCTTCGGCGCGTGGCGGCTGGTCGAGGACGTGGAGTCCGGCGGCAAGCGGTTCGACCTGCTCGGCTTCGCGCTCGCCGCGCCTGGTCTGGGCCTGGTGGTGTACGCGCTGGACTCGGTCGGTCAGGCCGGGCTCGGCTCCCCGCACTTCTGGGCGGCGGGTTCGGCGGGACTGCTGTGCCTCGGCACGCTGGTCCGCAGCCAGCTCCGCACGCCGCAACCCATGCTCGACCTGCGGCTGTTCGCCGACTCGTCGTTCCGGCTGTCGAGCGTGGTGCTGCTGCTCTGCGTGGCGGGGTTCCTGGGCACGCTCTACGGTTTCACGCTCATGTACCAGTCCGCCCTGGGCGCCTCGGCGTGGGAGGCGGGCCTGGTGACGCTGCCGAAGGCGGTCGGGCTGATGGTGGCCTCCCAGCTCGTGCCGTGGCTGCACCGCAGGGCAGGCCCCCGCCTGCTGGTCGCGGGCGCGATGCTCGGCGCCGCCGCCTCCTTCGCCGCGATGAACGTCGTCAGCGCCGGCTCCGGGATGTGGCTTGCCGCGCTGGTCCAGCTCGCGTCGGGCTTCTTCGTCGGCGCGGCCTCGGCGGAGTTGCAGGTCGTCGCCTTCGCCACGATCGACCGGTCGGCGACCGGCGGCGCGTCCACGCTGTTCAACGTCCAGCGCCAGGTCGGATCGGCGCTCGGGGTGGCGGTGACCGCGTCGGTGCTGTCGGTCGGCGGGGAACCGGGCCTGGGCACCTACCACGCGGGAATGCTCGTGTCGGCCGGTTTCGCGCTCGCCGGGATGGTTCTCGCGCTGCGAATCCGGCATCGCGCGGCACAACCGGAGGTCGCGGCCGAGCCGAAGACCGCGGTGGCGGCGAAGTAGAGATCTCGACCACCGCGGGGGAGACAGGGCAGCCTATCTATGGTTAGGCTAGCCTTAATCGACGAAGATCGTCCGGAACGGGAAGGACCGCGCGGCGGATGACTACAGCGAACCGGCCCAGTCGGCACGCACGCCCTCCGGCGCGCAACCTGGAGGTGCTGCGCACCGCGGAGCTGAGCCCGTCGATGCGGCGGGTCACGCTGGGCGGTGAGGAGCTCACCGGCTTCCTGGACGAGCACCAGGGCCCGAACATCAAGGTGTTCGTGCCCAGGCAGGACCAGCGGCGGCCGGTGCTGCCGGTCCTCGACGGCCAGACCGGTCGCTACGTCTGGCCCGAGGCGCACGAGCGCCCCACGATGCGGACCTACACCGTGCGCCGCTACGACGAGTCGCGCTGCGAGCTCGACGTGGACTTCGTGATGCACGGCGAGCACGGCGTCGCCTCGAGCTGGGCGCGCAACGCCCGTCCCGGCGACTTCCTCGGCGTGATGGGGCCCGGCGGCAGGACGTGCCGGGCGGCCGACTGGTACCTGCTGGTCGGCGACGAGACGGCGATGCCCGCCATCTGCGCGACGGTCGAGCGGCTGCCGGTCACCGCGCGCGGCCAGGTCTTCATCGAGGTCTCCGACGCCGCCGAACAGCTCGACATCGTCTGCCCGCCGGACCTGCGGCTGACCTGGCTGCACCGCGACGGCGTCCCCGCCGGTCGCTCCACGCTGCTCCCCGACGCCGTGCGGGAGCTGGAGCTGCCCGACGACCAGGACGTCTCGGCGTGGGTCTCCGGCGAGTCCACGATGGTCCGCGGCATCCGCAGGCACCTGCGCGCCGACCGCGGTCTGCCCGCCCAGTCGGTGCTCGCCGTCGGCTACTGGAAGCGCGGCATGGCCGAGACCGAATACCACGACCAGTACAACCACGACCGCGACTGAGGTCGTGACCAGCGCGGCGGCCGGCGGCACACCGCCCGCCGCCGCGAAGTCCGAGCACCACCGGCGATGTGGGCGCACACCGCCGGGGAACCGTCGTGCCCGCCTCGCGGTGGGCACTGTGATGGAGGGGGACAACGTGTCCGCGGCACCGATCGATCGAATGGACCCAGTGCACGACATCATCGGCATCGGGTTCGGGCCGTCCAACCTCGCCCTGGCCGTCGCCGTCGACGAGCACAACCGCACGGCGCCGGGTGACGAGCGGCTGGACGCCGTCTTCCTCGACCGGCAGTCCCGGTTCGGCTGGCACCGCGGCATGCTCATCGAGGGCACCACGATGCAGGTCTCGTTCCTCAAGGACCTGGCCACGACGCGCAACCCGGCCAGCGACTTCACGTTCCTGTCCTACCTGCACGAGCGCGGGCGGCTGGTCGACTTCATCAACCACAAGGCGATGTTCCCGAGCAGGGTCGAGTACCACGACTACCTGGAGTGGGCGGCGGCCCGCCTCGACCACCTGGTGCGCTACGACTCCGAGGTCGTCGGCGTCGAGGCCGGCGCCGACGGCGTGTTCGAGGTGCTGGTGCGCCACGGCTCGGGCGAGCTGGTCCTGCGCCGCGCGCGCAACGTCGTCATCGCCGTCGGCCTGGAGGCCAGCGTGCCCGACGGCGCCGAGCTGGGACCCCGCGTGTGGCACAACCTCGACCTGATGCACCGCGTCGGCGAGCTCGACCCGGCCGAGCCGCGCCGCTTCACCGTCATCGGCGCCGGGCAGAGCGCCGCCGAGGTGACCGACTACCTGCACCGCACCTTCACCCGCGCCGAGGTGTGCTCGGTGTTCAGCCGCTACGGGCACACCCCGGCCGACGACAGCCCCTTCGCCAACCGCATCTTCGACCCGCAGGCCGTCGAGGACTTCTACGCCGCGCCCGGCGAGGTCAAGCGGATGCTGATGGACTACCACCGCAACACCAACTACTCGGTCGTCGACCTCGACCTCATCGAGGAGCTCTACGCCCGCTGCTACCAGGAGAAGGTGCGCGGGGAGTCCCGGCTGCGGATGCTCAACGCTTCGCGGGTCGTGGACGTCCGGCCGGGCCCGGACGGCGTGCGGGTGACGGTGGAGTTCCTGCCGACCGGTGAGCGCACGGTCCTCGACTCCGACGTGCTGGTCTACGCGACCGGCTGCCGGCCCGGGGACCCGCTGCGGCTCCTCGGCGACCTCGGCGGCCACTGCGAACGCGACGAAGAGGGCCGGCTGCGGGTCGAGCGCGACTACCGGCTGCGCACCGGCGACCACGTGCCCGGCGGCATCTACCTGCAGGGCGCGACCGAGCACACCCACGGCATCACCTCGTCGCTGCTGTCCAACGGCGCCGTCCGCGCGGGCGAGATCCGCGACTCGGTGCTCGCGCGCCGTGCCGCGCCGGTCCTCCGCGACTACGCGCTCAGCGGGAGCTGACCCGCCGCGCCCGTGAGTCTTCCGCGTCCTCGACACAGGCCAGAAGACTCACGGGTGATCGCAGTGGCGGAGCCGACACCCGGGGCGGGGAACAGAGGCGGCGGGCGCGTGGTTGCACCGGCCGATGAACGTTGACGCCAGCCCGGACGACGCCGTGCGCGGTGTCGCCCGCGGCGACTCCCCGGTCCCGCTGTCGGTGCTCGACCTCGCGCCTGTCGGCGCCGAGATCAGCCCCTCCGACGCCCTCGACACCACCACCGAGCTGGCCAGGGCCGCGGAGCGGTGGGGCTACCACCGGTTCTGGGTCGCCGAGCACCACGGGATGCCGGGCATCGCCAGCTCCGCCCCCGCGGTGGTGATCGCCCACCTCGCCGCCGCGACCAGCACCCTGCGGGTCGGCTCGGGCGGGGTGATGCTGCCCAACCACGCGCCGCTGGTGGTCGCCGAGCAGTTCGGCACGCTGGAGGCGCTGCACTCCGGGCGCATCGACCTGGGCATCGGCCGCGCCCCCGGCACCGACCAGGCCACCGCCCGCGCGCTGCGCCGCACCACCGGGACGCTGAGCGCCGACGACTTCCCGCAGCAGCTCGGCGAGCTGATGGCGTTCATGCGCGGGGAGTTCCCGATCGACCACCCCTACGCCGACGTGCACTCGGTGCCCAACGGCGCGGTGCCGCCGATCTGGCTGCTCGGCTCCAGCGGCTTCAGCGCCCAGGTGGCGGGCGCGCTCGGCCTGCCGTTCGCCTTCGCCCACCACTTCGCGTCGCAGAACACGCTGCCCGCGCTGGAGCTCTACCGCCAGAGCTTCGAGCCCTCGGAGGTGCTCGACAAGCCCTACTCGCTGATCGGCGTGCAGGCCATCGCCGCCGACACCGACGAGGAGGCGCTGCACCTGGCCCGCCCGATCGCGCTGAGCATGCTGCGGCTGCGGCGGGGCAACCCCGGGCGGATGCCCAGCCCGGAGGAGGCCGCCGCCTACCCCTACGACGAGATGGAGAGCGCGTTCGTGCGGAAGTGGCTCGACGACGCGGTGCACGGCTCGCCCGAGACGGTCCGCGCCGAGCTCGACGAACTGCGCGAACGCACGCAGGTCGACGAGCTGATGATCACCGCGAACGTCTACGACCGGAAGGCCAAGCTGCGCTCCTTCGAGCTGATCTCGCAGGCGTACCGGCTGAACTGATCCGCGGCAAGGTGGGCGGCGCCACTCTTGCACGAGGTCAGCGGTGGGGGGCCGCACCGTGTGGCGTACGGTCTGATGACACCGGTGTGTAGGCACGAGGCGGAATTGAGGGGTTGTCGTGAAGCCTGGTGTGCTGGCCTTTTACCGGATCATGGCTTACGTGACCGCGGTGCTGCTGATCCTTCTGTGCCTGACGATGGTCCTGAAGTACGCGTGGCCCGAGGGAACGCGGATCCAGCAGCTCGGCGACAGCTGGACGACCACGATCGGCATCGGCCACGGGTACCTCTACATCGTGTACCTGTTCATCGCGCTGGTCGCGACCGTGCAGCTCAAGGCCCCGCTGGGCCGCATGCTCCTGGTTCTGCTCGCGGGCACCATCCCGCTCGGCGCCTTCTTCGCCGAGCGCAAGGTGACGCTGTGGAACCAGTTGCGCTCCGAGGGCAAGCCGCTGCCCGGTGAGAACAACAGCGCCCCCGTCGAAGGGACCGGATCGGCGAAGTCATGACCGCTGTCCCCGCAGCCGCCAACGACGCGGCTCCCTCCCCCAAACCACCTCGCCGAGGCGTGCTCGCGGCCTACCTGGCGCTGACCAAGCCTCGTGTCATCGAGCTGCTGCTGGTCACCACCGTGCCCGCGATGTTCCTCGCCCAGCGCGGCATCCCATCGCCGTGGCTGGTGCTGGTGACGCTGGTGGGCGGGGCGATGTCGGCGGGCAGCGCCAACGCGTTGAACTGCGTCGCCGACTCCGACATCGACGCGGTCATGGACCGGACCAAGAAGCGGCCGCTGGTCAGCTACGAGGTTCCCCGGCGCAACGCGCTGGTCTTCGGCATCGTGCTGGGCGCGGTGTCGTTCGCGGTCCTCGCGCTCGGCGCGAACCTGCTGGCGGCGGTCCTTTCGCTGTCGGCGATCCTGTTCTACGTCTTCGTCTACACGCTGGTGCTCAAGCGCAGGACGTCGCAGAACATCGTCTGGGGCGGGGCGGCAGGCTGCATGCCGGTGGTCATCGGCTGGGCCGCGGTGACCGGCAGCGTCGAGTGGCCAGCGCTGGTGATGTTCGGCGTGGTGTTCCTGTGGACGCCGCCGCACTTCTGGTCGCTGGCGATGAAGTACCGCGAGGACTACGCGCGGGCGGGCGTCCCGATGCTGCCGGTGGTGGCAACGCCCCGCCAGGTCTCGGCACGCATCCTGGTCTACAGCTGGGCGACGGTGGCCTGCACCCTGCTGCTGGTGCCCGCCACGAGCTGGGTCTACGTGGCCTTCGCGGTGCTCGCGGGCGCGGCTTTCCTGATCGTGGCGCAGCGGCTGCACAACTCAATCCGGCGAGGGCACGCCTACAACCCGATGAAGCTCTTCCACCTGTCCAACTCGTACCTGGCCCTGCTCTTCGTGGCCATCGCGGTGGACTCCGCGGTTGGGCTGCCGTCCTTCGTCTGAGCGGCGGGACGCTTCGAAGTTCTATGTGGTGGGGCCGAAGCTGAGCCTCGGACCAGGCGAAAGCCTGGGTAGTGTTGCCGCCGCTCGCGCGGCGGGGCGGGACTAGGGCGTGTCTCGAAGTGGTGAGTTGGGTGGGGTCTGTGTCGGCGTGTCGTTGATCAAATAGGTGAGGTCTCCGGTAGATCGATCATCGACCAAGAAGACCAAGACCACCGGAGACCTCGTGACCAGCGTAGCGGTGACGGGACGGGCGGATCTGACCGACGCGCAGTGGAGTGTGCTGGAACCCCTGCTGCCTGTCGGGACGAAGCCGGGCCGCCCGCCGACATGGACCAGACGCCAGCTCATCGACGGGATCCGCTGGCGGGTGCGGGCCGGGACACCCTGGCGGGACGTGCCCCCGGCGTATGGGTCGTGGCAGGCGGTCTATGGGCTGTTTCGTCGCTGGCAGCGCGCCGGGGTCTGGGCACAGATCGTGGCCGCACTGCAGACCCGCGCTGACGCCGCGGGGTTGATCACCTGGGATGTCAGCGTGGATGCGACCATCGCCCGGGCGCACCAGCACGCCGCTGGGGCGCGGAAAAGGGGGCTGATCAGCGCGAGCCTCCGGGCGGGGTCGGCGAACCGGAGCCCGATGATCACGCGCTCGGGCGGTCGCGGGGCGGGTGGACCACCAAGCTGCATCTGGCCGCCGAGCAGGGGCAGAAACCGCTGTCGCTGGTCATCACCGCCGGGCAGCGGGGTGATTCGCCGCAGTTTCGGGTCGTGCTGGGCCGTATTCGAGTGGCCCGGCCGGGGCGTGGTCGGCCCCGGACCCGCCCGGATCGGGTGCTGGCCGACAAGGCCTACGGCTCCCGGGACAACCGGGCCTACCTGCGCCGACGCGGTGTTCGATGCACGATCCCGCAGAAAGCCGACCAGGAACGTCACCGCAAGGCCAAAGGGCGTGCGGGTGGACGACCACCGGCCTTCGACGAACAGGTCTACCAGCAGCGCCACGCCGTGGAATGCGCCATCAACCGGCTCAAGCGCCACCGCGCCGTGGCCACCAGATACGACAAGCTCGCCGTCCGCTACGAAGCCACCGTCCAGATCGCAGCCATCAACGAATGGCTCCGACTTTGAAACACGCCCTAGAGCCCCAGGTGCAGCCGCAGAGCGTTGTCGAGCTTGGTGAGGGTGTCCTCGGGCACCCGGCCGATGCGCTTGCCCAGGCGGTGGAACGCCACCGCCCGCACCTGCTCGGCCTGCGCCTTCGAGTCGCCGGCCAGGCCGCAGTCGGCGGCGCGCAGCCGGACCTGGAACGGCAGCACGCGGGTCACGTTGGAAGTGAGGGGCACGACGGTGATCACACCGCGCCGGGCGCGCTCCGCGCTGCGGTTGGCGGCGTCGTTGCTGACCACCACGGCCGGGCGGGTCTTGTTGGCCTCCGAGCCGCGGATGGGTTCGAAGTCGACCCAGTAGACGTCACCTCGACGCATCTGCGATGCCGTCCGCGGCGGTCGTCTCCCACAGGTGCCGGTCATCGCCGCTTTCCCATTCCTCCCACGCACTGGCGTAGGCGTCTTCCAGCTCGGCGCTGCGCAGCAGGCTGATGGCCTGGTGGATCACGGCGGATCTGGACGGCGCCCCCACCTGGTGGGCGTACTCGTCGACGAACGTCACGTCTTCGTCGGTGAGGCTCACACTGAGTTTCATACCCTCGATGCTACCCGGGGTGCTACCCCGTTGCGTAGCCGCCGCGTGAGCGGCGGCAACACCACGCTGACGCTGGCCAAGCTCGGGAGTCCGGACCAAGCCTGAGGGCTTCGGAACCGCGCCGCCTCTAGCGCAGGACCGGCAGCACCGGCGTCTTCGAACGTCCTGTCGCCGCGTCGACGAATGCCATCGGGTCGGCCAGGTCGGTGAGCAGGTGCGCGGTGGTGCACAGCGGGGCTCCCGCGACCGGGCCGGGCACCGGCATGTCCAGTGCGGTGGCCATGTCGGCGTAGTGCACGACCGCCTCCATCAGCAGGATGCGCATGACCTCCCGGGCGCTGAGCACGGCCACGCCGAGGTAGTCGATTCGGTGGTCGAGCGGGGTCTCGCGCATCTTCGCGATGAGCTTCGGCGCGGCGACGGTGAACGCCTCCAGCAGTTCCTCGGCGGGTGCCGCCGCCGCTTTCGCCACCGCCTGGTCGCGGATGTGGTCGGCGTGCTCGTGGGCGACCCCGCCCGGCTGCTGGAAGAACCGGAGGAGTTCGGCGGCGTCGTCGGAATGGGTGACCGGGGCCTGGACCGAAGGCGCGTTCCAGGCCGCGCCCGCGGCCCCGATCGCCGGCGCGCAGTGGGCGAAGACGTCGCGGACCGCCCACCCGTCCAGCCGGGTCGGAGCGCGCCACTGCTCGTCGCTGAGCCCGGAGCCGAGATCGGCCCATCCCCGCCACGCCTGCTCCAGTTCGTCAACGATCATCTGAACCCCCAGTCCGCTTCGAGCACTTCACGCTCGATTAGACCATGATCGGCAACGGAATCTGGGCCGTACGGTCGAAACCGGGCACGAATTCCCATTAATGCTGGTAGTCGTGGTGAAACGGGCTGGCACAAATGCGCCAATTCCTGCTCGCGCACCGGATTCCGGTCTAACTTCCAACCGCCGCAATTCCGGTCTTTCGCGAGGAGGACGACATGTCCCTGTCCCGAATAGCACGTCCCGTTGCCAGCGTTCTGCTGGCCTTCGCCGTTCTGCTCGGTTTTCCGTTGTCGGCGTCGGCCGCCGCGCCGCAGAACGTCCACGTCGTCACCTACGACGCCGGCGGCGCCCAGGAGTTCGTCGACGCGGTGAACCAGGGTGCCCAGGTCTGGAACGACAACGTCAAGAACGTGCGGTTGGAGCCGGCCAACGGCGGAGCCGCGGACCTGACCGTGCTGGCCGACGACGGGTGGCCGCGCGCCCAGGTCGAGGGGCTCGGCCAGGGGACGATCTGGATGGGCCGCCAGGCGGTGAACGAGGGCCACGACGTCATCCGCATCGCCGCCCACGAGATCGGCCACATCCTCGGCCTGCCGGACAACCGCACCGGCGTCTGCGCCGACCTGATGTCGGGTGCCAGCGCCGGACCGGACTGCGACAACGCGAAGCCGAACCCCGACGAGATCGCCGAGGTGGAGCAGAACTTCGCCGGAGGCGCCGTGATTCCGCGCCGCCTCTACCTCGAGACCGCGCCCGCGCTGCGCTGAGGCATTCCCGGATTCGGCCACGCCGTTTCGTCGAGCGCACGTCCGCCGAGCCCGCCAGCCACCTCAGATCCCACGACGCGCCGGGACCCACCGCCCGGCGCGTCGTGCCGCATTGGTCCAGACGACCGATTCCGCGCTCCCGGTTCCGCGAGTACGAATGGAATCGGTGCCGCGCGAACAGCGCGTCCGGAGGAAGAGGGTGGGCATGAGGCATGTCCGGCGTGTTCCGCTGTCCGTCGTCGCCGCCGTGGCCCTGCTTCCCGCCGTCGCCGCGCCCGGCGGCGCCCGCCCGGGCGGCTGCGACGACCCGATCGCACCGGCCCCGATCATGGCGCTGGAGGAGTGCGACACACCTGAGCGGATCGTGGCCAAGGCCGCCAACGTCGTGCCCGCACCGAAGCAGATCGCCTGGCAGCAGCAGGGAGTCATCGCCTTCACGCACTTCGGCATGAACACCTTCACCGACCGCGAATGGGGTTCGGGCGCGGAGGCCCCGGCGAGCTTCGACCCGCCCGGCCTCGACGTCGAGCAGTGGATGCGCGCCTATCGCGACTCCGGCGCGGAGCTGGTGATGCTCACCGTCAAGCACCACGACGGGTTCGTGCTCTACCCGACGCGCTACACGCGGCACTCGATCGTCGCGAGCCCCTGGTGGAACGGCGATCCCTCCCGCGACGTGCTCGGCCGCTACGTCCGCGCCGCGCGCGAGGCAGGACTGCGGGTCGGCATCTACCTCTCGCCCTCCGACGGCGCCGAGCATCCGCACGACTGGCACGCCGGCTACGTCCGCGACATCCGCGCCAAGCACGAGGCCGGGCTGCCGCTGAGCACCGAGGAGCGGGTCACCCTGGAGGACGGCGACCGCGCGCCCGGCGGCCACGGCCGCTACGGCAACGGCAGCGCGGTCGTGCCGCGCGCGATCCCGACGCTGGTGCCGGGCGACGACCGCGCGGACGAGGTCGCCGACGGTTCGCTGCCGTCGTTCTCCTTCGCCGCCGACGACTACAACGCCTTCTACCTCAACCAGATCTACGAGCTGCTGACCCAGTACGGGCCGATCGACGAGTTCTGGCTCGACGGCGCGAACCCGTGGGCGGAGGCCGGGCTCACCGAGGACTACGACTTCGCGTCATGGTTCCGGCTCATCGAGCGGCTCTCGCCGGACACGGTGATCGACGAGGGTCCGCGCGGGTTCCGCTGGGTGGGCAACGAGGACGGGATCGCCCGCGAGTCCGAGTGGAGCCCGACGCCCTACACCGCCGACCCGGAGATCTCCTACGGCCAGGAGGCGATCATCGGCGGCTGGCCGGACGGCGCGACCGCCGACGACCTCGGCTCACGGGAGAAGATCAGCGACCCGTCGGTGCGGTACCTGTCGTGGATGCCCGCCGAGTCCGATGTCTCGATCCGGCCGAGCTGGTTCCACCACGACGACGAGCGTCCGAAGCCGGCTGCCGAGCTCGTCTCGCTCTACCAGCGCAGCGCGGGCCGCAACTCGTTGCTGCTGCTCAACGTGCCGCCGGACCGGTCGGGCCGCATCGACGACGCCGACGCCGCCGAGCTGCGCGCCTTCGGCGACGCGATCCGGCGCACGTACCAGCGCGACCTGGCCGACGGCTGCGGCGCGCCCGCACTCACCGACGGCGACCTGACCACCGGGTGGCGGCCGCCGGGCGGTGCGGCCACCGGCGAGCTGGAGGTGGAGCTTGGCGGGCGGCGTACGTTCGACCAGGTCGAACTGGGCGAGGACGTCACCGCGGGGCAGCGGGTGGAGCGGTTCGCCGTCGACGTCCGCCGGGGCGACCGCTGGGTCGAGATCGGCTCGGCCACGACCATCGGGCTCCGCAGGCTCCTCGTGCTGTCCGAGCCGGTTGAGGCCGACCGGCTCCGCGTCCGGATCCAGCAGTCCCGAGGCACGCCCGAACTCGCCACCCTCGGCCTGTACCGCACGGTCCCACCGGGCGCTGGAACGGCTCGGTGAGCCCTTTCACCACCGCATCACCCGGCTGTCCGATTCCGTTCCGCTGCCAGGAGGACCGACGCTAAGGTCTGCGATCAAGGTCAGGTGACCCGCGCGGCCGAGGTGGCGGGGAGCGTGCGTCCGGATGGCGGAACGACGCGCTGCGGTCGTTCGGCCCCTCTCACGACGACGGAACGGAGTGGGTGATGGGCGGTCCTGCGTTCGAGTCGCTGTACTACGTCGACCGCGGTGCCGCCGACGAGGGCGGGTTCCAGGCGGTGTCGGCGGGGACCGGTGAGGAGACCAAGGCGCTCGTGCGCCGGTCGGTCCTGCACACCGCGCCCGCTTCCGACTCCGGCGGCCGTGCCGGCGCGTCGCTGAGCCACGTCTTCGACGGCGTGTACGTGACCGCCCGCGGCGCCCGGCTCGCGGGCGACGACAAGCACCGCTTCACCCACGCCGTCGCGACCGCAGACTCCGCGCTGTACGGCGCGGTCCGCCCGGCACAGCTGTGGGATGCGCCGTGGTGGTCCGAACAGCCCGCGCCGAGCGCGGAATGCGACGCGGTGGCCGCCGAACCGCAGCCGGGTCCGTTCGGCATCGAGGAGGTCCGCGACTGGGTGCGGGGGTTGCCGGACGGGGAGACCCGGCTGCTGGCCGTGCATTCCGCGCTGGACCGGCTGCACGGTCACGACGCGGCGCAGGTGCGGTTCGTCGGCGCCGATCCGGCTGAGATCGTCCGCTGGCTCGCGGCGGCGACGCTGCTGCTCCCGCAGGAGATGGCATTGCGAGTCGGTTTCCGCATCTATGCGACCGGCCCGGAGCCCGGCGGTCCCGGAGTGCTGGCACTGCATCCCGAGCAGGCGGGCCGGTTCGCCGAACCGGGAGCCGACCGGAACTACGTGGTGTTCGACCTGACCACGGGACGGCACTCCGCCGTCGAGCCCACCGAGTCGGGGCTGCACTGGGTGCCTCGCTTCCTCAAGGCCGACCCCTACGACGTGGTGGACGCGGTGGAGCTGGCGCACCTGTTCGCGCGGGACGCCAAGCGGCGCCGCGCGACGCTGGCGGACCGGCTCGTCGGCGGAGTCCTGATGTGCGGCGAGTCGGTCGACGACCGGGCCGACGCGATCGAGCTCGTGAACTGGCTCGAGCACGCACCGTCCTCGTCCACGACCGACGCCCTGGAGCGGGTGACCGAGGCGGTCATGGCCGCCGGTCCGGACCGCACCCTGCTGCGGCGGCTGGCCACAACCGTCCACAGTGGAAGCGGAGCGATGGCCGGTCAGGTGCGCTACGCCTTGCTGTGGGCCGAGATCGACGAGTTCGTGCGCGGCGGCGACGGAACCCAGCCGGGAACGTTGCCCGAGCGGTCGTGGACTCCAGAGGAGATGGAGAAGGCCGCCTCGCTCGTCGAGGCCGCCGCGGGCGGAGTCGAACCGCAGCGCCTCGACCCGCTGTTGCGCCTCGCCGCGAGTTTCGGCGTCAAGCCGCGGCCGGAGCGTTTCGCTGCTGCCGCGGCCAGGTTCGCCGCCTGGTGGGCCGACAATCCCGCCGCCGGGATGAACCCGGACCGCTGGCCGTGCGGGGCCGAGCTGATCGCCCTGCTGCGCAAGGAACTCGCGTCCCGGCTGGAAGGTCCGGATGCCGGGCCCACCGCGACGGCGATCCGCGAGCGCTGGTGGCGGATCTTCGCCCCGGCGATCAGCGACCCGTTCGCGCCTCTGGACGCGGCGGTCGCGGCGGCCGCGGTCGAGAACGGCGACCGCAGCAGGCAGGACGCCATCACCGCGATGCTCGGCCCGCTCCGCGAAGCCGACCGCCCAGGCGTCGGCGACGCCGTGTGGGACGCGCTGTTCGCGCACTCCGGCCCGGCGCTGGAGGAGATGCAGCGGTTGTTCGCAGGCATGCCGACCGCCACGCTTTCGGAGTCGCTGGCGCAGAAGGCCCTCTCCGCTCTCGCCGGCAGCGAGGTCTCCGCTCTGTACCTGGACGTGCTGCGGCTACTTGTCGAACACGTCCGGGACGAGGCCCTGCTCGCGTTGTGGAAGGAAGACGGCACGCTGCGGCGCTGGCTGACCGCCTTCCGGCGTTCCGGCGAGACGCCGCCCCCTGCCGAATTGCGCGCGGTGTCCAAGAAGGTCTTCGCGGCACGCGGACCGGCCATCGTCGACGCCCTGCTCGACGGCGAGCGGGCGAAGGCGGTCGACGCCGTCGTGCGGGCAGGTGAGCAACTCCAGCAGGTCGTGGTCGGCGAACTCGCGGCCGCCTGGGACGACGAGGCGACCACGACCGAGCGCAGGGACCGAGCGGTCGTGCTGGCGTTCCTCATTGGCTGGGCCGACGATCTCACGCCGACGATGCGCGCGGATTTCGACAAGGCCCTGGAGGACTGGGCCGGCGCGCACGGCCAGGCGGACTACCGCAGGGTCAGCCGGCTGCTGCGAGCCGACGGCCCCGAGAACGCCGCGGTGTGGCACGAATGGCTCCGCGAGCTCAGCAAGAAGACATCGCGCAAGCCCGCCTCCCCCGTGGCCGACTGGCTCCTCGGCCGCCGACGCGACCGCTGAGCTCTGCTGCGGCCGGCGAGCCTCCCGCTCCCGCCGCGAGCCTCGCGCCTGGTCGTGATCTGCCGCCACGCCGCCTACTCCGTTGGCGGCCAACCCATGGTCGCGAAGGGAATCCCGTCGCGGTAGGCGTGGATGCCCGCGGCGGGGTAGGGGATGAGCGGCTCCGGCAGCCGGTGCAGGTCGAACCACTCGATGCCGTGGCACTTCTCCGGCTCGAGGTTGACGGGCTCGCCGGTCCAGCGGGTCGCTTCGAAGAACATGCCCAGCCGGGGCTCCTGTCCGGTGTCGGTGGCGTGGATGGTGTGGACGTGCCGCAGGTCGGCGGGGTCGATCCGCACGCCGACCTCCTCCCGGGCCTCCCGCACCGCCGCCGCGAGGACCGACTCACCGGCGTCGAGCTTCCCGGATGGCAGGTGCCACATCCCGTCGCCGTACCGGCCCCTGCGCAGGCTCAGCAGAACCTCGCCGTCGCGCACGAGCAGCAGGTGCGCGTCGATGATCGTGCGATGCGGCATCCGGCTGTCCTCACGGGTCACGACGGGCGGGAGTGCGTGGAGCCTACGTACCTCCACCGACGCGGTCATTTGGACTTCGTGTTCTCACCTGAGCTGCCGGTCTCGGCGATGGCCGCCTCATAGGCCGCGGCGAGCCGTTCGGTGGCGGTGGGCCGGTCGCTGTCCGGGCGCGGCGTGCCGAGGTGCCGTTCGCGGAGCTCGGCCATGAAGTCCTCCCAGAGTTCTGGTCCTCCGGCCTCCAGGACCTCGGCGCGCACCCGCAGTTCCCGGGTGGTGGGGCGGTGCCGCAGGCCCCAGGCGGCGAGGTGTGCCATGACGGGGACGAGCTGGATCGCAGGCTCGGTGAGGCTGTAGGTCGCGCGCTGGCCGCGCTTGACATCGTCCCGTGTGAGCAGGCCTTCCTCGACCAGAGTCCGCAGCCGGTCGGCGAGGATGTTCGAGGCGATGCCCTCTTCCGACTCGGATTGCAGCCGGCGGAAGTGCCGACGGTCGCCGAACATCACGTCGCGCAGCACGAGCATGGTCCAGCGGTCGCCCAGCACTTCGATCGCGGCGTTGATCGGGCACCCCGAACGCTGGTCGTCGATCATCGCATCTCCCCACTCAGACCAATTGCATTCTACAAGCACCCCTTGCTAGCCTCAGTCCGCTTGCAAGTCGCAAGCACTTGCTTCGGACTGCGCGGCAGGTGTGCGGACAAGGTCGGAGATGGAATCCGGTGCGCAAACTCTTCTCCTACGTGGCGATCAGCCTCGACGGCTACTACGAGGGCCCGAACGGCGAGTTCGACTGGCCGAACGTCGATGCGGAGTACTTCGAGTTCGCCAACCAGAGCGACGCCTACATCGACACGCTGTTGTTCGGCCGGAGGGGCTACGAGCACATGGCCGCGCACTGGCCGAACGCCACCGGGCCAGACCCCGAGATCGTCGAGTTCATGAACAGCGTGCGGAAGGTCGTGGTCTCCTCCACGTTGGAGAAGGCGGAATGGAACAACACGACCCTCGTCGATGGCGATGATCTGGCCGAGACGGTCACAGCGCTGAAGCAGCAGCCCGGCAAGGAGATCGCGCTGTTCGGCAGCGTGACGCTGACCGCGAGCCTGCTCGAACTCGGTCTGATCGACGAACTCCGCGTGCTCGTGAACCCGCTCATTCTGAGCGGGGGCCGTTCGCTGTTCTCGACGCTGAACAAGCGCATCCCGCTCGAACTGTGGCGGACGACGACGTTCCGCTCCGGCAACGTCCTGCTGACGTACCGCCCGGCGTGAACCGCACCCGGACGTGCCGTCGCGGAACTCTCCTGTTGCCAGGAGTGATGCGCCCCCAGCAGGACTCGAACCTGCGACCTAAGGATTAGAAGTCCTTTGCTCTATCCAGCTGAGCTATGGGGGCCGGAGCGCAGCTCTGCTGAACCGCACGAAGCAGGGTAGCGGCCCGAGTCGTCCCATGTGGGACCGACGCCGCACCGTTGCCGAGCCGGTATCGAACGGCAAGCTGATCGACAGCGGCCGGGTCCCGGCAGCGGTCTCAGGCCGGCGGCAGTCTTCGCAGCGCCGACGTGGTCAGCGCGAACAGCTGGTCCGCGGTGTCGGCCGCCGTGGCGCCCTGCTTCGAAAGCAGTGTGAGCAGCGTGCGGTCCTGGCTGATCGCGGTGCTGGCCGTGCAGGTCTGGTGCACGTCCACCAGCTCGCAGTACAGCCATGTCGAGTGTCCGTCGACGGCCACCGGGGCGCCCGCGGGCTGGCGCGTGACGACCTCGGCGTAGGGCAGGTGGAAGCCCGCGCCCACCGCGTCCTCGGGTCCGCCACCCAGGGCGTGGGAGCACGTGCTCGGCAGCGGAGTGCCCGGTCGCGGCGGCCCGACCGCGCCGCCGACCCTGGCGAAGTCCTCCGGGGCGAACAGGGTGCACGGGTCGAGTCCGTCGACCCGGCGCGGCTGCGGGATCTGCGGCTCGGATGCGCGGGGCGCCGTCGGCGGCTGCGGATCGTCGCCGTAGAAGCCGGCCGCGGGAATCGGGTCGCCCTGGATCGGGTTCGCGCACGCGCCCATGGCCGGGAGGCCCAGCGCCGTCACCACCGCCAGCGTCCGGAGCTTCGAGCACCGCGCCGCACGCTTGCGCGGTCGTGTCGGCTGCGTGTGCGGACGGCTGCGGCGGGTGATTTTCACGGCGTTCACCGTAGCGGCGGCGACCCCCGCGAACCATGGTGACAGGCACCAACCTCCCAGGTGATTGCCTATACGTTCCGGTTACGCTCGGTGTGTGGCATCTGAGACCGTCAGCGACTCCACCGCGCCGGAGGCCCGTACCCGATCCAGCGCGGTAGGTGTGCTCGTCGTCACCGCCGGGGTGCTGGCGGCGCTGGTCGCGGCCGCGCTGACCGCGCTGTCGGCGAGCGACGCCTACGCCGCCTACGGTCTGCCCGACCCGGGGCCCGTCACCCGATTCGGTCTCCCCGTCGTGCGGGTGCTCGCCGAGTCCGGGGCGGTGGTGTGCATCGGCTCGTTGCTGCTCGCCGCGTTCGGCATCCCCGCCAAGCGCTCCGGCGCGCTCGCCGCCGACGGCTACGCCGCGGTGCGGACGGCCGGCTGGGCGGCTGCCGCGTGGTTCGTGGGGGCCGTGCTGATGGTCGCGTTCACCGCGGCCGACGCGTCCGGACGACCGGTGCACGAGGTGCTCGACACCGAGGTCCTCTTCGGCCTGGTGGACGCGCTGGAGGAGGCCAAGGCGTGGGGCCTGACCGCGCTGATCGCCTTCGTGCTCGCGCTGGCCTGCCGGGTGGTGCTGACCTGGGGCTGGACGACGGTGCTGTTCGCAGGCTCGCTGGCCGGGCTGTTCCCGGTGATCGCGACCGGCCACTCCGCCAGCGGCGGTGCCCACGACATCGCCACCAACAGCCTGCTGTTCCACCTGTTCGGCGCTGCCCTGTGGGTCGGCGGGCTGGTAGCGCTGCTCGCGCACGCCGTGCGGCGCGGTGCGCACCTGGGCGTGGTGGCGCGCAGGTACTCGGCGATCGCGCTGGTCTGCTGGATCGCGATGGCGGCCTCCGGAGTGATCAACTCCCTGGTCCGGGTGCCGCTGGACCAGGTGTTCAGCACGACCTACGGCGTCCTGGTGACGCTGAAGGTCCTGGCTCTGGTGGCGCTCGGCGGTTTCGGCTACTTCCAGCGGCAGCGGGCCGTGCGCGACATCGAGAGTGGTAGCGGCGCCCTCGTACGCCTCGGTGCGGTCGAGGTGCTCGTGATGTTCGCGACGATCGGCATCGCGGTCGCGCTCGGGCGCACGCCTCCGCCCGCCGAGCTCGGTCCGGTCCCCAGCAAGACCGAGCTGCTGGTCGGCTATCCCCTGGAGGCGCCGCCCACGCTGTTCAGGCTGCTGTTCGACGTCCGGTTCGACCTGGTCTACGGCACGCTGGCCATCGCGCTGGCCGTGCTCTACGTGGTGGGCGTGCGGCGGCTGCGCGCCCGGGGCGACAAGTGGCCTGTCGGCCGCACCGCTGCGTGGCTGTGCGGGTGCGCGACGATCCTGGTCGCGACCTCGGCGGGTGTCGGCAAGTACGCGCCGGCCGTCTTCAGCGTGCACATGGGCCAGCACATGCTGATGTCGATGCTCGCGCCGCCGCTGCTGGTGCTGGGCGGACCGACGACGCTGGCCCTGCGAGTGCTCAAGCCGGCGGGCAAGGGGCAGCCGCCAGGGCCTCGCGAATGGCTGCTGGCGTTCCTGCACTCGCCCCTGACCAGGCTGCTGACCAACCCGTTCATCGCCCTCGCGCTGTTCGTGGGCTCGTTCTACGCGCTGTACTTCTCCGGGCTGTTCGACGTGGCGCTTACCCAGCACTGGGCGCACCTGGCGATGAACGCGCACTTCCTGCTCGTCGGATACATCTTCTACTGGCCCGTGATCGGGGTGGACCCGGCGCCGAAGCCGCTGCCGTCGCTGGGCAAGGTGGGCCTGGTCTTCGCCTCGATGCCGTTCCACGCGTTCTTCGGTATCGCCCTGATGATGTCCGCGACGGTCATCGGGCAGAACTTCTACCGCAGCCTGGAGCTGCCCTGGATGACCGACCTGCTCGCCGACCAGCGGCTCGGCGGCGGCCTCGCGTGGGCGTCCGGGGAGGTCCCGCTGATCGTGGTGATGCTGGCGCTGCTGATCCAGTGGTCGCGGGCCGACACCAGGGCTGCCCGCCGGATGGACCGCAAGGCCGACGCCGACGGCGATGCCGAGCTGGCCGCCTACAACGCGATGCTCAAGCAGATGGCGGAGCAGGACTCCCCGCGCAAGGGCTGAGCCCCGGCAGTTTTCTCGTGTCGCTCGCCTGTCGCGCGAGTTCGCCTGCGGTTCCCATGGCTGAGTTGTCCACAGGCACCTGGTTTATCCACAGATCGTGAAATCGACGTCGCGCTCCGTGTTCGACCTTCGGCAAGCTGGTCTTGTGCCGGGAGATGCCGGCCCATGGGACGAACGCGGGAAGGACATCGCGATGTTCGAGACGATCGTGACGGTGGTCGGCTACGTGATCACCGAGCCGAGGGTCAGGCGAACCCCCGGCGGCAACCGGGTCACCAGCTTCCGCGTGGTGAGCACCTCGCGCCGCTTCGACAAGGACTCGGAGGAGTGGGTCAACGGCGACCAGGTATTCGCCACGGTGAACTGCTGGCACCGCCTGGCCGACGGGGTGGCCGAGGAGATGCGCAAGAGCGATCCCGTGGTGCTCACCGGGCGAATGCGAACCAGGGACTACGAGGTCGGCGGCCAGTGGCGCAGCGCTGTCGAGATCGACGCCAACGCCGTCGGCCTCGACCTGGCGCGCCAACGCAGGAAAGACGATCCGCCGGGCTTGCGCCACGACGATCCCGCGGGCTGGGAAAGGGGACTGCGCCACGACGAGCCCTCGACGGTGCGCGAGGCCGACTTGGTGGGGGTCGGCCACGGCGCGTCCGTGGCCGGTCAGGACGTGTCCGCGGAAGCGAGCCGCGACCGTTCCGAGCGAGCCGGTCCGGCCCTGTCTGCGGCCGGCCGCGACCAGGCGGTGAGAACCAGCCGTGACCGAGCGGACGGTTCGGCTCGCCCGGTACCGCTGGGTCTGCCTGGCGCCCGGGCGCCAGGCAGACCACCGTCCGTGTGTGAAGTATCGGCCGATGAAAAGCGGATCCCGGCCTGAGCAGTACCGATGGCCGCCATGAGGAGGTGATGTGACGGGGGTTGTCCGGGACGGAGGGCGACCACCGCCCGATGGGCGACCGCGGTGAAGGGTCCGGTACTAGGCGCAACTACGATTCGGGGCATGGCCGAGTTCATCTACACCATGAAAAAGGTGCGCAAAGCGCACGGGGACAAGGTCATCCTCGATGACGCGACCATCCAGTTCTACCCCGGTGCCAAGATCGGCGTGGTCGGCCCCAACGGCGCCGGCAAGTCGACGGTGCTGCGGATCATGGCGGGACTCGACCAGCCGAACAACGGTGAGGCGTTCCTCTCGCCCGGCTACACCGTGGGCATCATGCAGCAGGAACCTCCGCTGAACGAGGAGAAGACGGTCCTCGGCAACGTCGAGGAAGGCGTCGGCGAGATCAAGCAGAAGCTCAACCGCTTCAACGAGATCGCCGAGCAGCTCGCCACCGACTACTCCGACGAGCTGATGGAGGAGATGGGCAAGCTCCAGGAGGAGCTCGACCACGCCGACGCCTGGGAGCTGGACTCTCAGCTTGAGCAGGCGATGGACGCGCTGCGCTGCCCGCCGCCGGAAGCCGAGGTCAAGTACCTGTCGGGTGGTGAGCGCCGCCGGGTGGCGCTGTGCAAGCTGCTGCTGAGCAAGCCGGACCTGCTGCTGCTCGACGAGCCCACCAACCACCTGGACGCCGAGAGCGTGCTGTGGCTGGAGCAGTTCCTGTCCAACTACGCCGGCGCCGTGCTCGCCGTCACCCACGACCGGTACTTCCTGGACAACGTCGCGGGCTGGATCCTGGAGCTCGACCGCGGCCGCACCTTCCCGTACGAGGGCAACTACTCGACCTACCTGGAGAAGAAGGCCGAGCGCCTGGCCGTGCAGGGCAAGCGCGACCAGAAGCTGCAGAAGCGCCTGAAGGACGAGCTGGAGTGGGTCCGCTCCAACGCAAAGGCCCGCCAGACCAAGTCGCGTTCCCGTCTGGACCGCTACGAGGAGATGGCCGCCGAGGCGGAGAAGACCCGCAAGCTCGACTTCGAGGAGATCCAGATCCCGCCGGGGCCGCGCCTGGGCAACGTCGTGGTCGAGGCCGACAAGCTCAAGAAGGGCTTCGGCGACAACCTGCTGATCGACGGCCTGTCGTTCAACCTGCCGCGCAACGGCATCGTCGGTGTCATCGGCCCCAACGGTGTCGGCAAGACCACGCTGTTCAAGACCATCGTCGGTCTGGAGCAGCCCGACGATGGCTCGGTCAAGGTCGGTGACACGGTCAAGCTGTCCTACGTCGA
The DNA here is from genome assembly GCF_018141105.1 of Saccharopolyspora erythraea. Taxonomy (NCBI): domain Bacteria; kingdom Bacillati; phylum Actinomycetota; class Actinomycetes; order Pseudonocardiales; family Pseudonocardiaceae; genus Saccharopolyspora; species Saccharopolyspora erythraea. The sequence continues at coordinate 1,428,599 of NZ_CP054839.1, forward strand.
CCAGAACCGCGCCAACATCGACCCGGACAAGAACGTCTGGCAGGTGGTCTCCGACGGGCTGGACTACATCCAGGTCGGCCAGGTCGAGATGCCGTCGCGGGCGTACGTCAGCGCGTTCGGCTTCAAGGGCCCGGACCAGCAGAAGCCGGCGGGCGTGCTCTCCGGTGGTGAGCGCAACCGGCTGAACCTGGCGTTGACGCTCAAGGAGGGCGGCAACCTGATCCTGCTGGACGAGCCGACCAACGACCTTGACGTCGAGACCCTGAGCTCGCTGGAGAACGCGCTCGAGCAGTTCCCCGGCTGCGCCGTGGTCATCTCCCACGACCGGTGGTTCCTGGACCGCGTCGCCACCCACATCCTCGCGTGGGAGGGAGATGACGAGAACCCCGCCAAGTGGTTCTGGTTCGAGGGTAACTTCGAGGGCTACGAGAAGAACAAGATCGAGCGGCTGGGCCAGGAGGCGGCCCGTCCGCACCGCGTGACCCATCGCAAGTTGACTCGGGGCTGAACTGGGAGGCGCCTTGGCCAGCGTGCACGGATTACCGCCCGGTGATGCCGCACAGGACCTGCTCGACCCCGCGTGGCAGATGCGCTGGCGGGTGCCGGAGCTGGCTCTGGTGCTCAGCGATCGGGCCGTGGCGCAGGCCAGGCGCACCGGTGACCGGGCGTTGCGGTTGCGCGCCGAGGTGCTGGCGTTGTTCACCACCAACCGGCTCGGTCGCGGCGTGTCCGCGACCGGCCGGGCCATCGCGGCGTTGCGGGACGCCGAGGCGGCGGGCGAGGCCGGCGTAGCGGCGGAGCTGCGGGTCGAGCTGGCCTGCTGCGCCCGCAGCGCGGGCAGCAACGAGGTCGCGGTTCGCGTGCTCGAACCGGTTCTCGCGCAGGAACGGCTGGAGCCGCTGGTGCGGGCGCACGCGCTGCTCGCGCTGGCGGCGGCCCTGCCGTTCCAGCAGGCCGACGGTGAGCGGGCCGAGGCGCTGGAGGAGGCCGACCGCCTCTACATCGCCGCCGAGCTGAACCGCGACGCCAACCGCTTGATGCGGGCCCGGGTCAAGGCCGCGCGGGCGGGGCACCACCGCAGGCAGGGCGAGTTCCCGGAGGCGGTGGACGCAGCCGACAGCGGGCTCGGTCTGTTGCAGCGGCTGGGCGACCCGGCGGCCGACAGCGGTGAGATCCACGCGCGGCTGGTGCTGGAACGCGTCCAGGCGCTGCTGGAGCTCGGGCGCCGGGACGAGGCCGTCAGCGCGGCGGCGGAGGTCCTGAGCAGGCCGGTGCGCGCCGCCGCGGCAGGGCCTTCCGGTTGGCTCCGGCTCGCCCTCGCCACCCGGGTCTACCAGCCGGAGGGCGCGCACATGGTCGCGGTGCGAGTGCTCAACGACGCCATCGCGATCGCGGAGCGCCACAAGCTGGACGGGCTGCTCGCCGAGACGCTGAGCACGCTGTCGAACCTGCACGAACGCGCCGAGGAGCTGGCCGAGGCACTGCTCGCCCTGCGCAGGGCTTACGCCGCCGACCGGCGCTGGCGCGCGTCCGTGCACGCGGCTCGCCTGCGGTTGCTGGAGGAGTTCCCCGCGCTCGTGCAGGGCGTGGGACCGGTCCGCAGTTCGGCCGCGCAGGAGGTGCCGACGCCTCGGCGGGAGCAACTACCGGCGGCCGGAGACCAAGGGGGCCGGACGGAGCCGGCGGCGGCCTCGGCGGATCCAGCCACAGCCGTGCCCAAGCCGGGTGCGGCGCATTCGGCCGTGCGCCAGTCGGCGCCCTCGGCGCAGGCGCAGGCCGGGGGAGTGCCCGCGGCGCGCACGACACCCGCTGCGGAGCAGGCACCGGTCTCCACCGAGCGGACGACCGCGCCTTCGTCCTCCGCCGCGGCCGCGGACGCTGCGCACTCAGAGGCGGCGCACACAGCGCTGACGCACACATGGGCTTCGCACGCGGAGCCGACGCGCACAGGGGCTTCGCACGGGGAGGCCGCGCACGCGTCGGGCTCCGCACCATCGGCGGCTCCCGAGCGTCAGGGTTCGCAGGAAGAGGCGGCTGGCACCCAGGCGGAACCTCCCGCCGAGCGTGCGCAGGGTTCCCGGCGTTCGCGACGGGCCGGTGAGACGCCTGAGTGGCTTGTCGCAGCCGCATCCGAGGCGCGTCACGAGCACCACGCTCGCGGCTCGCGTGCGGAGCGACGTCTCGCGCAGGAGCGGGAGGAACTCCAGGCGGCGGCGCAGGGCTCGTCGAGCCCGGCGCAGGAGTCGCCGAACCCGACGGCGGTCGCAGCGCAGGAAACCTCCATCGCGGCGCAGGAGACCTCCGCAGCGGCGCACGAACCGCCCGTCTCAGCGGGTGGGGCGACCACGCCCGGGACGGGGAACGTCGGCGAGACCGCGGCGTCGCGTGAAATCGACGAGTCGCTGGAACTCCAGCAGGTGCGTGCGCTGCTGGAGGCGGGAGATCTCCAGAAGGCACGCGAGTTCCTGGAGGCGCGGGGCCGCCAGCAGTCAGCAGCATCGCCGCAGTCCGGGGCCACGCACGCGACCGCGTCCCACGAGCAACAGCAAGCACACGGGGACCGATCGGCGCAGGAGTACGCGCCGCACGAGACCTCGCCGTATGAGGGGCAAAGCCAGGAGGCGAGTGCCGAGCAGGCCGGTTCCGACGGTGGCTCGCGCACGGCCGCGAGCGAGGTCACGCACGCCGAGCAATCGACCGGCACACCGTCGGCAGGCTCGCCGCTGACAGCCGGGCAGTCCGATGAGGGGACCCCGCAGTACCGCTCCGGGGACAGCGACATCCGCGATGCCGCACGTCGGCTCATGGCCACACTCACCAGTCGCGTCACGGAGAACCACGAGCGCGAAGCCGAGCGGTTCGTGCAAGCCCAGCGGGACATGGCCTCGCAGCCGGAGCCCGGCTCCGCTCACGGGGAGGACGACTTCCCCGGCCAGGGGAGCGGATTCGGCGATCAGCACGGCCTGGACTCCGGCAGCTACGGGACGCGTCACGCCGACCCGGCCGAGGGCTACGCGGCGCGGCACGGAGACGTCTCGCAGGACTACTCGACGACCCACGACGAGCGAGCCGGGCACGGCGCGGGCACGTGGGACTTCCCGCGGGAGGGCGTTGGGGGACTCGGCGAGTCCGGGAGGAGCGGTGACGACTGCTCCGCCTACGACTTCTCCGCCTACGGCGGTTCGGGCTTCGCAGGCAGTCAGGACGCCGCCTCGACCGGTTTCGCAGGGGGCCGGGACGCCGCGTCCACCGATTTCGCAGGGGGCAGCGACACTTCCTCGACCGGCTTCCACGGGGAGCGGGAGCCAGGGTCCGTCGGCTTCGCGGGCGGTTCGGACGACGCGGCCGCAGGTGGATGGCCGTCCTGGGACCAGTCCTCCCAGCCGGAGGAGCCGACCCTGCAGAACCAGCCGCCGGTCGACGCTCCGGACGTCACTGCGATCATGCCGGTGATCGCGCTTCCGCCGGAGCGGGAGGCCGCGACCGGCGCCGACCCGCTCGGGGGCGGCTCCGACCGCCACCGGAGCGCGGGCGAGCAGCGGACAGACGCCTCCTCGTACCCGGAGTCGACGCCGTACCCAGAGCAGACCTCGCACCTGGAGTCGGGGTACTCGGAGCGGGCCTCGTTCCCGGAATCGGAGTCTTTCCCGGGCGCGACATCGTTCACGGAGTCGGAGGCCGACGCCTCGGACACGTTCCCGAGCCTGTTTCCCACGCGCGGCGCAGACGCGGACAGCGGTCGCGGGGCCACGCCTGGCGTGACCAGTGCGGCCGGTGTGGCGGCTGATGAGGCCGCAGCCGCGGAGTCGACCCGCTGGCCTGACGAGGACACCTACGTCCACCACCACGGTGTCGACGACGACGCCACGGACCCCGGCCCCCGGGCGCAGGAGCCGCAGGCCGAGGGCGGGCGGCGGTCCCGCGGCAGGACACTGGAGGAGATCCGGGCGAGCCTGCGGCTCGTCGAGGAGTCCCGCCCGCAGGGGCGTCAGGGCAGGCGTCGTGCCCGGCACGCCGAGCCCGACGACGACGCTGAACCTGAACGTGGTTCTGACCAGGGGCGAGCGACTGAGGCGGGCTCAGGGTTCGAAGCCCGTGCCACGGCAGCCGCCGGCGGCGACGCCGGGCCAGGCGCAGCAGGGGCGTTCAGCGGTCGGGGCATCCAGGACGCCGAGACCAACGCCTGGCCGGGAGGTGACACCGGGCAGGGGGCCCGAGCAGCGACCAGCAGCGGTCCGAGCGATGCGTTCGCGACCAGCACCGGCTTGAGCGGGATTCCGGCGGCGAGCCCCGAAGCGGCTCCCGCGACGGGCAGCGGCCCGGATGACGCCTCCACGGCGGGCTACGGTCTGGGCTCCAGTTCTGTGGCGGGGGCCGGCTCCGACGCCACGCCCGGTCGCGACGAGGTGACCGGCCGTGAGCAGGTGTCCGCGCCGAAGCGGTTGCGCGCCGTCCGGGACGAGCCCGACCTGACGCCGCCCACCGACATCTCGACCCGGCAGCGCAGGGCCGCGCCCCGAGCCGCCGACGCGGCCGAGTCGTCCAGCGCCGCGGAGGCGCCCGCCGAGGAGGTCCCGATCGGTGAGATCGGGCTGGCCGACCTGCTCGCCGAGGCGTTGGTGGCCTACGAGACCGGGCGGCGCAGCCAGGGCGTCCCTACCTCCGGTGAAGCCGCCGACTCGGACTACGATGCGGCCCCGGCCGGACGCCATGGTGACGCGAATGTGGCTGGAATCACGAGTGGTTCGGCGGGCGTCTCCGGCGCGTATCTGTCCACTTCGGACTCCGACTCGGCGGCGGCCGCGCCGCGGCACCGGCGCGCGGCGATCGACAACAGCACTGGGAATCCGCGTTCCTGGCCGTGGGCGGGCAACTGATCGTTTCGCTCGCCGCAACGCATTGGACGCCTTCGCGCCCTCTGCCCGCGCCTGCGCCTGGCAGGCTTACGCTGGAACTCGTGTTGGCACAACGAGGTGCCGCCAAGCATGGAGCTGCCTGAAGATGACCTCGAATCCCGGACAGTTGAACCGCCAACAACTGCAGGCCGACGGAGGTGGACCTGTGGTGGGCGTGCGCCCCGAGGCCCCCGAGCAGGCCCGCAACCGCCTGCTGGACCGCGCGGTGGAGGCCGCCCCCGAACTGGCCGAGCTGCTGTGGACCTACTACCGGCACGTCCCGGCCGAGGAGCTCGTCGACGACGAGCCCGCCGACCTGGTCGGCGCCCTGCGGTCGCACCGCGAGCTGGCCGCGGCCAGAGTCGCCGGACGCCCGGTGGTGAAGATCTTCAACCCCACCCGTGCCGAGGACGGCTGGGAGAACCCGGCGACGGTCGTGCAGATCGTCACCGACGACATGCCCTACCTCGTCGACTCGGTCATCGCCGAGCTGGGCAGGGACGGCGCCGAGGTGCAGCGCATCGTGCACCCGATCGTCGTGGTGCGCCGGGACGTCGCGGGCGAGCTGCTGGAGGTCCTGCCGGGCGCGGACCCCGCCTCCCCGCCCGCCGACGCCATGGCGGAGTCCTGGATGTTCGTCGAGGTGGACCGCATCACCGACCTGGAGCGGCTCCACGCTCTGGAGCAGGGCCTGTTCAACGTGCTCAACGACGTGCGCGAGGTGGTCGAGGACACCGAGCGCATGATCGCCACGGCCCGCGCGCTGGCCGACTCGCTGGACACCGACCCGCCGCCGCTGCCCGACGAGCAGGCCCACGACGGCGCCCAGCTGCTTCGCTGGCTGGCCGACGGCCACTTCACCTTCCTCGGTTACCGGCACAACGAGCTGGTCTCCGACGACGAGGAACCCGCGCTGCGCGCGGTGCTGGCCTCCGGGCTGGGCGTGCTGCGCAGCGACAGCGTCGCCGCTCGCGGCCTGACCGCGGGACCCGACGCGCGCGCCAACGCGCTGTCGAAGGAACTGCTGGTGCTGACCCAGGCCAGCGCACCGTCCACAGTGCACCGTGCCGTGCACCCGTACTACGTGGGCGTCAAGACATTCGACGACAACGGCGAGGTCACCGGCGAGCACCGGTTCCTCGGCCTGTTCACCACCACCGCGCTGCACGAGAACGTGCTGGACATCCCGGTCATCGAGCGCCGGGTCCGCGAGATCATCCACAACGCGGGCTTCCCGCTGGAGTCCTACTCCGGGCAGCGGATGCTGGAGGAGATCCAGAACTACCCGCGCACCGAGCTGTTCTCGACCGACCAGGAGACGCTGGCGGAGACCGTCACCGGCGTGCTGGCGCTGGCCGAGCGGCGCAAGCTCAAGCCGTTCGTGCGCCGCGACCCCTACGGCCGGTTCTTCTCCTGCCTCGTCTACCTGCCACGCGATCGCTACACCACCAGCTCGCGGCTGGCGATGCAGGAGGTGCTGATCGAGGAGCTCGGCGGCACCGGCGTGGAGTACAGCACCAGGGTCGGCGAGTCGATGCTGGCGCGGGTGCACTTCATGGTGCACACCGATCCCGAGCACCAGGCGGAGCCGGACCTGAACCGCCTGCAGGAGCGGCTCAGCGACGCGATCCACACCTGGGACGACCAGATGATCGACGAGGTCGACTCCGAGCAGCCCGGCAGGCGCGACGGACAACGGGCCCGGGCGGGCTCGGAGGCGGTCAGCGAGATCGGCCAGCGCTACGCCTCGTCGTTCCCGGAGGCATACAAGGAGGACTTCAGCGCCGTCGAGGGCCTCGTGGACCTGCGTCGCCTGGAGGCGCTGGAAGGCCCGCGGGACCTGCGGATGTCCTTCTACACCCCGCGCGACGCGGCTCCCGGTGAGCGCCGCTTCAAGATCTACGTCGGCGGCGAGCGGGTCATCCTGTCCCGCGTGCTGCCGGTGCTGCAGAGCATGGGCGTCGAGGTCGTCGACGAGCGGCCCTACGAGGTGGTCCCCGACGACGGCGGCCAGTACTGGATCTACGACTTCGGCCTGCGGCTGGAGCCGGGCCTGCTCGACACCGGCGGTGCCGAGCAGCTCGACACGCTGCGGGAGCGGTTCGAGGACGCCTTCCGCGCGGCCTGGCAGGGCGAGGCCGAGGTCGACCGGTTCAACTCGCTGGTGCTGCGAGCGGGCCTGGACTGGCGGCAGGCGGCCATGCTGCGCGCCTACGCCAAGTACCTGCGCCAGACCGGCATCAACTACAGCCAGGACTACATCGAGGACGCCATCCTCGCCCACCGCGCCACCACGGTGGCGCTGACCAGGCTGTTCGAGGTCCGGTTCGACCCGGTCCTGGGCGCCGAGGAGCGCACCGCCCGCGAGCAGGACCTCATCGCCGAGGTCACCAAGCTGATCGACGACGTCACCAGCCTCGACGCCGACCGCATCCTGCGCAGCTACCTGAGCCTGATCACGGCGACCCTGCGCACCAACTACTTCGTCGACGGGGGAACGCGTCCCTACCTGTCGCTGAAGCTGGAGCCGCAGGCGATCCCCGGGCTGCCCGAGCCGCGGCCGCAGTACGAGATCTTCGTGTACTCGCCGCGCGCGGAGGGCGTGCACCTGCGCTTCGGGCCGGTCGCCCGCGGCGGTCTGCGCTGGTCGGACCGGCGGGAGGACTTCCGCACCGAGATCCTGGGGCTGGTCAAGGCGCAGGCGGTCAAGAACGCCGTGATCGTGCCGGTCGGCGCCAAGGGCGGCTTCGTCGTCAAGCGCCCGCCGGTGCCCACCGGCGACCCGGGAGCCGACCGCGAGGCGGCGCTGGGCGAGGGCATCGCCTGCTACCGGATGTTCATCTCCGGGCTGCTGGACCTCACCGACAACCTCGTCGGCGGACAGGTGGCCCCGCCGGCCGACGTGGTGCGCCACGACGGCGACGACACCTACCTCGTGGTCGCCGCGGACAAGGGGACGGCGGCGTTCTCCGACATCGCCAACGAGGTGGCCAAGTCCTACGGGTTCTGGCTGGGCGACGCCTTCGCTTCCGGCGGCTCGGTCGGCTACGACCACAAGGCCATGGGCATCACCGCCAAGGGCGCGTGGGAGAGCGTCAAGCGGCACTTCCGCGAGCTCGGAGTCGACACCCAGACCGAGGACTTCACCGCGGTCGGCGTCGGCGACATGGGCGGTGACGTGTTCGGCAACGGCATGCTGCTGTCCGAGCACATCCGGCTGGTGGCGGCGTTCAACCACATGCACGTGTTCATCGACCCCGAGCCGGACGCGGCGGCGTCCTTCGCCGAGCGCAGGCGGCTGTTCGACCTGCCCCGCTCGACGTGGGACGACTACGACCGCAGCAAGATCAGCGAAGGCGGCGGGGTGTGGTCCCGGTCGCTGAAGTCGATCCCGCTGAACCCGAAGATTCGCCGGGCACTGGGCATCGACGAGTCGGTGACGGCGATGGCCCCCGCCGAGCTGATCAAGGCCATCCTGCTCGCCCCGGCCGACCTGCTGTGGAACGGCGGCATCGGCACCTACGTCAAGGCCGCCACCGAGACCCACGCCGAGGTCGGGGACAAGGCCAACGACCCGGTCCGCGTCGACGGTGGTGAGCTGCGGGTCAAGGTCGTCGGCGAGGGCGGCAACCTCGGGCTCACCCAGCGCGGGCGCATCGAGTTCGCCCGCTCCGGCGGCAAGGTCAACACCGACGCTCTGGACAACTCCGCGGGCGTGGACTGCTCCGACCACGAGGTCAACATCAAGATCCTGCTCGACTCGCTGGTCAGCGAGGACAGGCTCGACGGGGCCCAGCGCAACGAGCTGCTGGCCGAGATGACCGACGAGGTCTCCGACCTGGTGCTGGCCGACAACTTCCGGCAGAACGCGGTGCTGGGGATCTCCCGCGCCCACGCCGGGCCGATGGTGTCGGTGCACGCCAGGCAGGTCGGCGCGCTGGTCAAGAACAACGGGCTGGACCGGGAGCTGGAGGCACTGCCGTCGCAGAAGCAGTTCCGGGAGCGGGAGAAGGCCGGTGAGGGCCTGAGCTCGCCGGAGCTGGCGACGCTGCTGGCGCACGTGAAGCTGGCGCTGAAGAAGGAGGTGCTGGCCAGCGACCTGCCCGACGCCGACGCGTTCAGCAGGCGGGTGGCCGAGTACTTCCCGAAGCCGCTGCGGGAGCACTACGGCGAGGCGGTGCAGGCGCACCCGCTGCGCCGGGAGATCACCACGACGCTGCTGGTCAACGAGGTCGTCGACGGGGCGGGCATCTCGTACGCCTACCGGCTGGCCGAGGAGATCGGCGCGTCGGCCACCGACGCGGTGCGCGCCTACGCGGTGGTGACCGAGGTCTACGGCCTGCACGAGCTGTGGCGGCGGATCGACGAGCTGGCCAACGTGGTGCCCAGCCGGGTCGCCGACGACATGGTGCTGGAGAGCCGCAGGCTGCTCGACCGCGCCGCGCGGTGGCTGCTGTCGAACCGGCCGCAGCCGCTGGCAATCGGCGCCGAGATCGCCCGGTTCCGGCCGGTGGTCGCCGATCTGTCGGGCTCGGTGCGCGGGCTGCTGCACGGCCGCGCCGCCGAGGGCGCGGTCGAGAAGGCCGAGCGGCTGCTGGCCGAGGGCGTGCCGAAGGACCTGGCGGAGTCGATCGCGGTGCTGCTGGACTCCTACGCGCTGCTGGACATCACCGAGGTCGCCGAGCTCGCCGAGCGCGACGGCGGGGTCAGCCACGAGCGCAGCCCGCGCGAGAGCGCCGAGCTGTACTACACGCTGGCCGAGCACCTCGACATCGAGCGGATGCTGCTCGCGGTCAACGAGCTGGAACGCGGGAACCGGTGGCACTCGCTGGCACGGCTGGCGCTGCGGGATGATCTCTACGCGTCGCTGCGGGCGATCACCATCGACGTCCTGCGCACCAGCGACCCCGAGGACGGTCCGGAGGACAAGATCGCGACCTGGTCGTCGATCAACGCGTCCCGGCTGGAGCGGGCCAGGACCTCGCTGGAGGAGATCCGCAACTCCGGCAGGCTCGACCTGGCCACGCTGTCGGTGGCGACGAGGCAGCTGCGCAGCATGGTGCGCTGACGGGGCGCGGGTGCCGGTCCGACACCGGCCGGCGCCCGCGCCGAGTACGTGAGAGGAAGCCGAAGTGGGTGCGTTCGTAGCCGAGGTGGCCCTGCGCTGGTCCGACATGGACGCGTTCGGGCACGTCAACCACGCCCGGACGGTGACCCTCCTGGAGGAGGCGCGGGCCGAGCTGCTGTTCGCCGAGGCCGGGCGGCAGGGGCTGCTCGGGATGGCCGAGGGCATGGTGGTCGCGAGGGTCGTGATCGACTACCACACGCCGCTGGTGTACTCGGCGGGCTCGCTGCAGGTGCGGATGTCGGTGCGCGAGCTGAAGGCGGCGTCGTTCCTGGTCGACTACGCCGCCTACGCCCACGACTCGGTGCTGGCGGCCTCCGCCGAGACGCTGCTGGTGCCCTACGACCTGCGGGCGGGGCGTCCGAGGCGGCTGACCGAGGACGAGCGCGCGTTCCTGTCCGAGTGGCAGCTCGCGATCGACGGGGCGGAGCTGGGTCGTGCCTGAGCTGCGGATTCCCGAGGCGGTCGAGAGGGAGGATCTCGGCGCGTTCGTCGCGCGTGCGGTGCGGCTCGACGGGCAGGCGGTGGTGCGGATGCGCAACCGGCCCGGCACGGACCGCCTGGACGTGTGGGCGGCGACACCGTTCGACGCGCTGTGCACCCGGTCGGTCGAGGGCTCGGTGGAGCCGTCGGACCTGACCGCGTCGGGCAGCGAGCTGCTGGCGACGCTGACGGTCGCCGGTGGCCCGGTCATGGACCCTGGGCCGCCGCGCGACCTGCTGTGGCGTTCGGAGCTGCCGCCGCCAGGCGGCTGGCAGCGCGTGGACGACCTGCCCGCCAGGGTCGTGGGGGAGGTCGCCGAGCGCGGCATCGACGTCGCCAAGGACAACGTGGGTCCGAAGGGGACGCCGCCTGCTTCGCTGCTGGACCAGGAGGTCTTCACCGTCAGCGGCTCCGGCTTCGACGTCAAGGTGCCGCTGCGGTGCCTGTTCGTGCTGTCCGGTATGGGCTTCCTGCCGCCTTCGCCGCCGGAGGGCGAGATAGTGCGGGTCAGCGCGACGGATTCGTGGCTGCGCCTGGACTCGAGGTTCGGCGCCGTGGTGCGCCGCAGGCACGCCCTGCTGCCACTGCTGATGTGATCCCGCCCGGCGGGACACCTCTTTACTGGAGTGGTTTGCGTCGCGGTGCTGGTGGCGGAACCTCAGGGGCCCTCTGGCTCCGGGATCTTTTTCTGACGTATGCCCATACGCTGCGAAAAAGCTGTCCTCGTCAGAGGGCGACTGAGAACCCGCGGCGGTGCCGGTTGCGGGGGTTGGCCAAGCGGCTGCGCCGCTTCAGAGATCAAAGGCATCGCCGACATCGTGAATGTCCGGGCGCCGGTCGTCGGCGGAGTCAGGAACGGGCGTCGTGGCGGGCGGGCTCTGCGCCGCGGACGTCGGGGACCGATGCCGCCGGCCGGGCGTCCGGACCGCTCCCGCCGCCACCGGTGAGCGCCGGGCGGTCGTCGCCCGGTACCACGCGGTCGTCGGGCTGGCGGATCTTGTCGACGATCCAGCGCACGCTCTCGCTGACCGCGGCCTCCAGCGGTCCCCGGGTGAAGTACCGGCGCCACAGCAGCGGGAACAGGATCGAGAACCCGAGGAAGAACTCCGGCATGTAGGTGTTGAGGAAGGCCACGAAGCCCACCGGCCGGTGCCCGTCGGCGGGGAACGCCGGCATGTCGGGGATGTCGTGCGGCAGCGCCGGACCCATGCTCGCCAGCTTCGCCAGGAAGTCCGGCACCCCGCTCAGCGGCCAGCCCCCGACGATGATCTGCCAGGCCATCACCAGCGCGTGCACCGCGTAGAGGCTCAGGGCCATCGAGCCCGCCCTCGCCAGCGGCAACAGCCAGCGCCCCGCCCGGTCTGCCAGTTCCAGGCACACGGCGAGCACCACGAGCGCGATCCCGAGCGAGCCGGCCAGTTCGAAGGAGGTGCCGCTGTGCGGTGTCGCGCCCAGCAGCCAGTCCGGGTGCTGGATCGGCACCGTGCCCTGCGCGGTCATCTCCGGCAGCCCGCCAACGGCCCACACCAGCCAGCGCGAGACGTTGTAGGCGATCGCGGTCAGCGCCACGCCGATCGCGGTCAGCCACAGCCGGACCTTCCTGGAGCGCAGGTCCAGGCGCCCGACGGCCATGCCCGCCAGCACCAGCGGCAGGTACGACGCCGCCGGGTAGAAACCCATCAGCAGCAGGTCGAACACACCGAGATCGGCCATCACGTGGCCGGGATCGGCGGAGTTCACCGCCTCCACCAGGGCCGTCATCGGCGTGCCGTCGGCGATCCAGGCGCGCAGCACGAACGACAGCTGCGGACCGATCGCGGCGGCGGCGAACGCCGAGACCGCCAGCCCGCGCACCGACATCCCGAGGAACGGCAGGGCGAGCAGGAAGTACATGCCGTAGAAGGCGATGATCACGGTGAGCAGGAACCCGGTTGCCTCGGTGACCTTGGCCAGACCGATCCCGATGACCAGCAGCAGCACCGCACGCACCGCGACCCGCAGCCGGGCGTCGCGCAGCGCCGCCCCCCGCGGCACCACCGTCCGCCCGGACAGCATCGCCAGCGACAGCCCGGCCAGCAGCGTGAACAGCGCCGTCGAACGACCGCTGGAGAACTGGGCGACCACGATCTCGGGATGGCCTTCGAGGAACGGGACCCCGAAGTGGATGTTGAACATCCCGAACACCGCGAAGAAACGGGCGATGTCGACGCCGACCAGGCGACGCTTGCGCTGCGCCCGCGGCTTCCGGGCCGTCGGCTCGGCGAGGCAGGGTGAGGTCATGGTGTCCAGGGGTTCGGGGGATACCTGGCGGCACGGGGCCGCGTGGAATGTATCTAGCCGACGACCCGATCACACACCCCAGGGGGCGGGGCAGAGGCGATACTCACACCATCGGCGGCATGCCGAACTTCCCGTCATGCCAACCAGACGGCGGTTCCTCCGGGCAGCTGACCCGAGACGAGCGGGCGGCTGGACAGCAGGATCTCACCTGGTGGCACGGGAACCGGCTCCGCCGAGGTGTTCAGCGCGCAGATCAGGGCGCTGCCGACGCGGCGGAAGGCGAAGCAGCCCTCGGGAGCGCCGAACCACTCCACGTCGTCACCGGCGAAGGCCGGGTGCTCGCTGCGCAGCTCCAGCGCCCGCCGGTACAGCGAGAGCGTCGACTCCGGGTCCTCCAGCTGCGCCTCGACGGTGAAGGAGGCCCAGTCCGCGGAGATCGACGGCCACTCGCCGGGTCGCTCGGAGAAGCCGAACGGCGGGTCCTGGCCCTCCCACGGCATCGGAATCCGTTGCGCGCCGGGAAGTCCCAGCTCCTCGCCGTGGCGCAGGCATGCCGCACCCGGCAGTGCGAGCTGCACCAGCGACATCGCGCGCACCGGTGTCAGCGCCGCCTCGTCGCGGGCGGTGCCGCGCGTAGCCATCGCCCACGCGGGGCGCGGTGGCGCGTCGAGCACCCGGATGATCGCCTTGCGCACTGCGTCGGCGTCGAAGCCTGCCACCGCCAGGTCGAGGTTGAACGCGAGCTGCCAGCCCGGGCCGCTGCCGATCGCGATCCGCTCGGGGTAGCGGTCCACCACCGCGCGGATCGAGGGGGCGACGCCCTCGCGCGGATCGAGGTGGAAGCCGTCGACTCCGAGGTCCAGCCACTCCCGCAGGACGTCCTCGGGGTCCTCCCGCGCGGGGTCGAGATCCATCGCGATCAGCAGCCGGATGCCCGCCTGGTGCGCCTCGTCGAGCAGCGCCTCGAACGAGCCCGGCGGGTACTGCAGCCCGCCGACTCCGGCGAGCACGATCGCGTCGACGCCGAGCAGCTCCAGGTAGCCGAGCCGAGCCAGAACGCCGTCGAAGTCCCCGATGCCGTCGCCGTCGCCGTCGGCGAACGACCGCACGTCGATCCGGTAGAAGACCGCGCCACGCCACCACGCCCCGGCGTCCTCCGGCTCCGGTGTCGTCATGCCGCCCGCTCCGCCACCAGCGGTTCCGCTCGTCTCAGCACCGCGTCCGCACCTTCCGATCCACCGGACCCATCACGCACCTTCCAGGCCGTCCCCGGGCCGTCAGACACAACGATGCCCGGTACGGGAGTCTCCCGCACCGGGCGGCGTCGTCGGCGTCCCGGACGGCGGTTTCAGCCCCACGGGCCCGCTGCTCGCACCCGTGAGTCTTCCAAAACGCCGCAGCGGCCCAAGAGACTCACGGGGCGTGGGCCCGCGGGGGTCAGAACCACGAGTTGACCAGGCTCTGGGCCGCCATCTCGAAGTACTGCCAGAGCTGTTCGCGCTGCTCGGGGGTGAGGTCGGCCTCGTCGACGGCGATGCGCATGCAGCGCAGCCACGCGTCGCGCTCGGCGAAGCCGATCTTGAACGGGGCGTGCCGCATCCGCAGCCGCGGGTGGCCGCGGCGGTCGGAGTAGGTGTGCGGCCCGCCCCAGTACTGCATCAGGAACAGCCGGAGCCGCTCCTCCGCCGGGCCGAGGTCCTCCTCCGGGTACAGCGGCCGGAGCAGCTCGTCCTTCGCCACCTCGGCGTAGAACCGGGACACGATCCGGTGAAAGGTTTCCTCGCCGCCGACCTGTTCGTAGAAGGTCTCCAAGCTAGTCACCCCTCCATCCTCCTAGGCCCGGACCGCGGGTGTCACGCCTGCCCCGGGCTCGTCGGCGTGACCGGACGGCCGTTGGGGTAGGGCGGCTGGATGTCCGAGTCGTCGTAGGCGCGCTTGATCTCCGCTCGCAGCCTGCGCTGCACCGCCCACTGCTTGCCCGGCCGGACCTTCGTGGTCAGCCGCAGCGTTATGGTGTCCGACGTTATCTGGTCCACACCCAGCATCTCCGGCGGTTCCAGCACGTCCTGCGACAGCGGTTCGCGCGAGGTGGCCTCGGCCGCGACCTCGCCCGCGACCTCGATGGCCTTCTCGACATCGCTGTTGTGCGAGATCGGGAAGTCCACCACGGCGACCGCGAAGCCCTGGCTGGAGTTGCCGACGCGCAGGATCTCGCCGTTGCGGACGTACCAGACGGTGCCGTTGAGGTCGCGCAGCGTGGTCACCCGCAGGCCCACCGCCTCCACGGTACCGGTGGCCTCGCCGAGGTCCACGACGTCGCCGACGCCGTACTGGTCCTCGACCATCATGAACATCCCGGACAGGAAGTCCCGGACGAGGTTCTGCGCGCCGAAGGCGACCGCGACACCGAGCACACCGGCCGAGGCCAGCACCGGCCCGAGCTCGACGTCGAACACCTTCAGCACGTACATCGCCGCGATGCCGAAGATCAGGAACGAGGCGATTGACTTCAGCACCGAGCCGATCGTGCGGGCGCGCTGCTTGCGCCGTTCGGAGAGCAGCTCGGCGGTGAGGGTGTCGCCGCGGCGCTCCTTCAGCGGCTGCAGCAGCTTCGGGGTCTTGCCGTTGCCACGGGTCAGCCCGTTGATCGTGCGGTGCACGAAGTACCGCATTCCGAACGCGACCAGCAGGATGAAGACGATGTTGAGCGGCTTGGCGATCAGCAGCTCGGAGTAGGAGGCCAGCCACTCCACGCCGGTGAGGTCGTGGATGGTCTTGCACCAGCTGCCCGCCTCGTTGACGCAGCTGGGTTGGGCGAGCAGCGGGGGGATCATCGGTTCGGGGATTTGCATCGATCTTCCTGGGGAGCTTCGGGGGATGGCAGCGGGGGCCGGTGGGTTCGTGAACGCCCCGCCGTTCACGACGCCCACCGCGCCGCTGCCGTTGTCTCCAGTGCCGGACCGACCGCGCGGCTCAGCCGAGTACGAGCCCGGTCGCCTCCGCCAGGAAGGCGAGCTGGTCGGTCGCCAGCCCCACCGTACGTGAAACCGATCGGGCGGAATGCCCGACCTCGGTCTCCCTACGCAGCAACACCGGCCGTTCAACCGGGTCGGAGGCGGTCGCGTGCTGGAGCGCCGCGCACATCTTGCGTGCATGGTTGGGGTCGACCCGCGTGTCGGACTCGAACACCGTCAACAGCACGGACGGGTAGCTGGTCCCCTCGCGCACCGCGTGGTACGGCGAGTAGGACAGCAGCCAGCCCAGCTCCTCGGCGTCGTCGGCGGTGCCGTACTCCTCGTTCCAGGTGCGGCCCAGCAGGAACAGCTCGTAACGGACCATGTCCAGCAGTGGCGCGGAACACACCACCGCCCGGTACAGGTCGGGCCGCTGGGTCAGCGCCGCGCCCACGAGCAGCCCGCCGTTGGAGCCGCCGGAGATCGCCAGCTGGCCGGGACTGGTCCAGCCCTGCTCGACGAGGTGCTCGGCGGCGGCGTGGAAGTCGTCGAAGACGTTCTGCTTGCTCTCGCGCATGCCGGCGCGGTGCCACTGCTCGCCCTCCTCGCCGCCACCGCGCAGCGACGGCTCGGCCCACACCCCACCGGCGGAGACCCAGGCGAGCGCGGACGGCGTGTAACCGGGCTCCATCGACAGCGAGAAACCGCCGTAGCCGGTCAGCAGCACCGGGCGGGGGCGGTCGGGCTCGGCGGTGGGGCTGAGCACGAACATCCGCACCTCGGTGCCGTCCAGCGAGGTGTAGGTGACCTGGCGGGTGTGCACGTCGGGCAGGTCCACCGCGCCCGGCGCCCGCGCCTCGAGGCTGGTCTCGCCACTCGTGCGCGAGTAGGTGTGCACGCAGGGCGGGGTGGCGAAGTCGGTCCAGCCCAGCCACAGCCGGTCGCGGTCGTGCGTGGTCAGCACGTCGACGGTGTTGAGCGCGGTGACCTGCCCGGTGCCGGGCAGCGGCACCTCGCCGGTGCGCTCACCGGTGGCGGGATCGTGCAGCGTCAGCTCCGACACCGCGTGCCGGGTGCGCAGCACGGCCAGGCGCGGCTCGCCGTCGCCGGGGTCGAACCAGCGCACCGCCTCCAGCACCGAGTCCGGGTCCTCGGGGATCAGCTCGGTCCAGTTCTCCGGCTCCGGGTGCTCGGGGTCGGTCACGCACAGCCGCCAGCGCGGCGCGTCGAGCGTGGTCTGCACGTACATCCGGCCGTCGCGCTCGACCCAGGCGGAGGCGCGCACGCCGTCGGAGGTGTCGAGGACGCGGCGCAGCTCCGGCACCGGGGCCCCGTCGGAGAGGTCGGCGATCCACATCGAGTCGCGGCGCGCGGTGCCCGGGCTGCCGTGCACGAACAGCCACCGGCCGTCCCGGGACACCGACGTGCCGAAGTAGAACGTGTGGTGCAGGCCCTCGCCGTGCACGAGCAGGTCCTGCTCCGGGTCGGCGCCCACCCGGTGCCGCCACACCCGGCGGTGGAACTGCTCCTCGCCCTCGGGCACCGACTCCGCGGGCAGGCGCCGGACGTAGAAGAACTCCTCGCCACCGGGCAGCCACGCGATCGAGGTGTAGCGGCAGCGGTCGATCGGCCCCTCGACGCGCTCGCCGGTGGCCACGTCGACGACGTGCAGCAGCGACTCCTCGTCGCCGCCGATCGAGACCTGGTAGGCCAGCTTGTCGCCCTCCAGACTGGGGGACCAGGCGTCCAGGGTCGTCAGGCCGGAGGGGTCGATCTCGGTGACGTCCAGCAGCACCCGCTCGGAACCGTCGGCCTCGCGCACGTGCAGGACGGCGAACTCCTGGCCGGGCAGGCGGCGGGTGAAGAACGCCCGTCCCGCCCGCCACACCGGGGCCGAGACCGAGCCTGCCGACAGCAGCGACCGCATCCGCTCGGCGGCCGCCTCGCGGCCCGGGAGCGCGTCGAGCCAACCGCGAGCCAGCTCGTCCTGGGTGGCGGACCACTCCTTGGTCCGCGGGTCGGCGGCGTCCTCCAGCCACCGGTACGGGTCGTCGATCCGGCGGCCGTGGAGCACCTCCGAGATGTCGGATCGCTCGGCGTCTGGGTAAGTCAGCACAACATCGGTCACGCCCGCCGACAATACGTGCGTTCACGCCGCTTTCGCCGGATCGCAATGGATCATTTCCCGCAGGTGTCCGTGAATCGCCGGTTCGAGGCGCCGCGGCGGATCAGTTCACCTCTCGGAGGGGCGTTGTTCACGGGTGTTTTGGACAACCACTTCGCAACACGTGTCGAATCACACGTGCGTTCGGGCGGACATTTGTGTTCGACTTATGCCCGGTACCCGGTGGAGGTGGTCGAGTGCCCGACCGACAACCGACTCCGAAAGGCGCAGCCACGGGGCTGGCGCCTCGGGCCCCCCTGTGCTCGACACAGGCGGCCCGCGGGAGTGGACCGCCGCTGGCGGCCGACCGGCCGCCCGGCCACGCAGGCGCTTGGCGCAAGCGGCGGGTGCTGTTGCTGAACACCACGTTCGAGCCCCTGACCGCGCTGCCGCTGCGCAGGGCGATCGTGCTCATCGTGTGCGGGAAGGCCGAGGTCGTGCACGGCGATGCGGCCGGGATGGTGCTGCACTCGGCGACCGACAGCGTCGAGGTTCCGTCGGTGATCCGCCTGAGCAACTTCGTGCGGGTGCCCTATCGCGGACGCGTGCCGCTGACCAGGGCGGCGCTGATGCTGCGGGACAGCCACCGCTGCGTCTACTGCGGCGGGCGGGCCGAGACGATCGACCACGTGGTGCCGAGGAGCCGTGGTGGGCCGCACGTGTGGGAGAACTGCGTGGCGAGTTGCACGAAGTGCAACCACCGCAAGGCGGACAAGACGCTGAGTGAGCTGGGCTGGCGGCTGCCGGTGGCCCCGCACGCGCCGCGCGGGCGGCACTGGCGGTTGCTCGCGGGGCTGTCCGAAACGGACCCGCTGTGGCTGCCGTACCTGGGTGAGCCGGCCGCCTAGACGGCGAGGGCCGGGGTGCCCGTGGCCACGCAGGCCACCTCGGGGCGCTGGTCGAGGTCGCGGGCGCTGATGCGCACACCGCGGTGGACGCCGGAGATCCGAACACCGCTGCGACCGCTGATCCGCACGCCGCGGTGCCAGCCTGAGATGCGCACACCTGCCTGGCCGCTGATGCGCACGCCTTGCCGTGCGCTGATGCGGACGCCACGGTCGTGTCCGGAGATCCGCACACCCGCCTGGCCACTGATGCGAACACCTGCCTGACCGCTGATGCGAACACCTGCCTGACCGCTGATGCGCACGCCCTGCCGTGCGCTGATCCGCACACCGCGGTCCTGTCCGGAGATCCGCACCCCGCGCTGCTCGCCGCTGATCCGCACGCCGCGCTGTTCACTGGAGATCCGCACGCCGCTCCACGCGCTGATGCGCACTCCACTGCACGCGCTGATGCGCACACCGGCCTGACCGCTGATCCGCACACCCTGTCGCCCGCTGATGCGGACGCCGCGGTCCTGTCCGGAGATCCGCACGCCGCGCTGCTCACCGGAGATCCGCACACCGCTGCGACCGCTGATCCGCACGCCGCGCTGTTCACTGGAGATCCGCACACCCCGCGCCGCACCACTGATCCGGACCCCGCGGTTCGTCCGCGCGTCCTTGTCGATTCGGGCAGCCCGACCGTGCCCGCTAATGCGCACACCGTGTTCAAACAAGGGCTCGCCATTCGCCGGAAGAGTGAGGGTGTTGGTCTGTGTGGCGGTAACGATGATCGACATTGTGTGCCTCCTGCATTCAAAACAACCGTTGAACGCGTATGATCAAATATGCAAGACCCATACAGGTGAAAAGTTAGAAGCACGCAACCTCAAGAACAAGCCGCCAAGTTGCCGCCGGTTGCAACCTTCTGGTTGGACTCCATTCGGACGGGCGCGCTAGGCCATTCGTGTTACTTGATGTGACCTAAAGCACAATGAAGGCCGGCGGCGGGCGGGGCGGCCGTCTCCGCGCACGGGCATGTACCAGCGACAACGCCGTGGTCGCGCACCCTCCGCGGCGGTTCAGGAACTCTCGGTGGCCGCTGGTCGGAAAGCTCCTGTCAGCCGGTGGTCGCGACCCACGATCCCGACGTCATCGGATACCGTAACCGCTGTGACTGTCGTGGAGACTCTGCTCGTCCTGGCGGTGGTCCCAGCGGCCATCTACGGGATCATCGTGCTCATCGCGCTGTGGCCACGGTTCACCCGTCCCCGCTACCGCGCGGGCCAGGAGTGGGACTTCGCTCCGGTGTTCTGGGTCGCGAACCCCGCGGGCGTGAGCGCCGCTCCGCTGGCCGACCTGGAATCCGAGGACGCACAGCCCAGCACCGCCCGGGGAGGCGCACGTGGCAACTGGTGAGATCGCCCGTTCCTCCGAGGCCCCGGACCTCGGCGCAGGCGAGGCTCTGATGGCGACGGGCAGGCTGTCCATCGCCCGCAAGGTGGAGCCCGAGCGCCCGAAGCTGCCGTTCAGCACCACGCAGCTGTCCAGGCTGGACGAGGCCCTCACGCTCTCCAGCCGGACCACCGGACTGGAGTTCGCCATCTACATCGGCGACCTCGGCGAGGACACCCGCGCCACCGCCGAGGAGCTGCACGCCGGTCTGGGCGGCCGCGCGCAGGACGGGGTCCTGCTCGCAGTGTCGCCGGGCCAGCGCAAGTTCGAGGTCGTCACCGGCGAGGAAGCCCACCGCCGGATCCCGGACCGCAGCTGCCAGCTCGCGGCCATGAGCATGGTCGCCTCCTTCCGCGAGGGCGAGCTGGTCGAGGGCCTGATCAGCGGGCTGCGGATGCTCGCCGACACCGCGGGCACCAAGTTCGGCGACCACTGAGGACGCTCCGGCGAAACCATCGAGGACGGCCCCGCTGGGGCCGTCCTCGTGTTCTTTCGCGGGTCAGAGCAGGCCGAAGCTCTGGAAGTGCTTGAACATCTCGTAGGCCGACGAGGTGACCGCGACCGCTCCGGCCTGTTTGGCCTGTGCCCCGTACTGCAGCTCACCGCGCTGTCCGCAGTAGATGATGACCGGCGTGTCGACGCCCAGGTCCCGCAGCTCCCGCAGCAGGACCAGACCCGCGTCGGACCGGTAGCGCCCGTCCTCGGTGCGCGACATGTCCGAGATGATCAGCCGGTAGGGCCGCTCGGACAGCTCGCTCAGCGCCTCCCCGGTCGCCGCCACCATCGACACCCGCACGCCGTTGTCGCGCAGCTGCTCCACCAGCAGGGCGTGCGACTCGGGCCGCTCGGCCACCCACAGCACCGCGAACGGTTCCGGGCCGATCGGGGCGTGCACGTCGGGAAGGTCGCTCTGCTCCAGCTCCGACCCCAGCGGCGGGGGCGGGGCGAGCACCTCCTCCAGCTCCGGCGGACCGGCGCCGACCCGCTGCTCCTTGGTGTCGAGCTGGTTGCTGAGGATGCTCAGCTGGCGCTGGAGGTCCTGGATCATGTCGTTCTGCTGGTCGTTGAGCTCGTGCATGGTGAGCTTCTGACCGCCCACCTCGAACTCCAGCTCCCGCTTCTCGGCGGTCTTGAGCACCCGGCCGATCGCGCGCCGGAACACGAAGATGGCCGTCAACGTGATCAGCGGCCACAGGAGCTGGGCGATCGACGAGATCAACTGGGACATCGCGGCTCCACTGCTCGCCGAGGCACCGCGGTCACCGGGCGCCTGACCGGACCGACCCGCCCAGCTTACGTGCGGTGAACGGCTGGACACGGAAGGTGAGAAGCCGTGTCCGGTGCTGTCCGTGAGCCTTTCGGGGCAACCCCGCAAGGCTCACGGACGGCCACCTCAGGAGCGGTCGAACTCGCGTGCGGCCAGCGCCCGCACGATGCCGGCGCGGCCCTCGGACACCAGGCGCCGCAGCGCCGGGGCGTGTTCGCCCTCCAGCCAGCGGTCGGCCACCGAGACGGTGTCCTCGTCGACCGCCCACGACGGGAACAGCCCGATCACGGTGGGCTGCGCCCGCTCGCTGGACCGGCGGTGCCAGACCTCGTCGATCTCGTCGAAGTAGCGCCGCACGTAGGGCGCCAGCAGCTCGCGCTGCCCCGGGTGCTGGAACCCGGAGATGATCGCGTCGCTGATGGCGTTGGGCAGCTGGTCGTCGTGGACCGCGCGCTGCCAGGCCTTCTCCTTGCCCTCGGGGGTCGGGATCAGCGAGCGGGCCCGCTCGGCGCGCCTGCGGCCGGTCGCGGTCTGGTCCCGCTCCAGCTCGGCGTCGATCTCTGCCTCGCCCGCGGCACCGTGGGCGACCAGCGCCTGCAGCAGGCCCCAGCGCAGGTCGGTGTCCACGGTGAGGCCCTCCAACGGAGCCGTGCCGTCCAGCCAGCCGCGCAGCGCCGAGATCTGCTCCTCGCCGAGCACCGAGCCCGCCAGCGAGTTGACGAACGCGAGCTGGTGGTCGGAGCCGGGCTCGGCGGCGCGGGCCAGCTCCAGCAGGCGGCTCGCGAAGCGGCGCCAGCCCTCCGGCTGCCACGCCGGGTCGGCGTAGGAGGCCAGCGCGGTCTGGGTCTGCAGCAGCACCCGCTGGACAACGCCGATCTCGCTCTCCGCGCCGATGCCGGTGGTGGGGGAGCTGCCGAGCACGAGGCTGACGAAGTCGCGTGCCTTGAGCTCGGCCTCGCGGGTCATCTCCCAGGCAGTCGACCAGCACAGCGCGCGCGGCAGCGACTCCTGGATGTCGGCGATGCGGTCGATGAGCGTGGCCAGCGACTGCGGGTCCAGCCGCATCGTGCAGTAGGTCAGGTCGTCGTCGTTGACCAGCACCAGCTTGCCCCGGTGCACGCCGACCAGGTCCGGGACCTCGGTGCGCTCGCCGGTGACGTCGAGCTCGACGCGGTGGGTCCGCACCAGCTCGCCGGTGGTCGGGTCGTCGTCGTAGATGCCGATCGCCAGCCGGTGGGTGCGGTGCTCACCGGCGCCGGGACGGGCCGGGCTCTGCAGCACCGAGAACGAGGTGAAGCGGCCCTCGTCGTCGACGGCGAGCTTCGGGCGCAGCATGTTGAGGCCGGTGGTCTGCAGCCACTGCGCGCTCCACCAGGACAGGTCGCGGCCGGACGCCTCCTCCAGCGCGACGAGCAGGTCGTCGAGCGTGGCGTTGCCCCACGCGTGCCGGTCGAAGTAGACCTTCAGCCCGGCCAGGAAGTTCTCCAGGCCCACGTAGGCCACGAGCTGCTTGAGCACCGAGGCGCCCTTGGCATAGGTGATGCCGTCGAAGTTGACCTCGACGGCCTGCAGGTCGGGGATGTCGGCGGCGACCGGGTGCGTGGAGGGCAGCTGGTCCTGCCGGTAGGCCCAGGACTTCTCCACGCTGGCGAAGGTCGTCCAGGCGTTGGTGTACCGGGTCGCGCCGACCTGCGCCAGCACGCTGGCCCACGTCGCGAAGGACTCGTTGAGCCAAAGGTCGTCCCACCAGCGCATGGTGACCAGGTCGCCGAACCACATGTGCGCCATCTCGTGCAGCACCGTCTCGGCGCGGCGCTCGTAGAGGTAGCCGGTGACCCGCGACCGGAAGACGTAGTCCTCCAGGAACGTCACGCAGCCCGCGTTCTCCATGGCGCCCGCGTTGAACTCCGGCACGAAGCACTGGTCGTACTTGCCGAACGGGTAGGGCACGCCGAAGGCCTTGTGGAAGAACCCGAACCCCTGCTTGGTCTCGGTGAACAGCCGCTCGGCGTCGAGGTGCTCGGCCAGCGAGGCGCGGCAGTAGATGCCCAGCGGGATCTCGCCCTGGCCGTCGTCGCCGGGGAAGACGTCGCGCCACTCGGCGTAGGGGCCCGCCACCAGCGCGACCAGGTAGGTCGACATCGGCTTGGTGGTCTCGAAGACGTGCCGCCGGGTGCCCTCGCCGGTGTCGGTGACCTCGCCGGCGGCGTTGGAGATGACCTTCCAGTCCTGCGGCGCGGTGACGGTGATCTGGTAGGTGGCCTTGAGGTCGGGCTGGTCGAAGCAGGTGAACATCCGCTTCGCGTCGGCGGTCTCGAACTGGCTGTAGAGGTAGACGCCGCCGTCGACGGGGTCGATGAAGCGGTGCAGGCCCTCACCGGTGTTGGTGTACTGGCAGTCGGCGTGCACCACCAGCTCGTTGTCGGCGGCCAGGCCCGGCAGCCGGATGCCCGTCGACTCGTCGTAGTCGGAGACGTCGAGTTCGACACCGTTGAGCGCGGCGCTGCGCACCCGTGCCGCCACCAGGTCGATCCAGCTCTCCGCGCCCGGCGTCGCGCTGCGGAACCGCACGGTGGTGGTGGAACCGAAGGTCTCCACCTCCGGACCACCCGCTCCTGCGGACAGGTCCAGCTCGATCGCGTAGGACTGGACCTCCAGCAGCGCGGCACGCTGCTCGGCCTGCTCGCGGGTGAGGTTCGGCGGGGCCACGGATTCACCTCGTTGCTCGTCGGGAGACCGGTGCGTTGCGATCGCACCGGCAGGGGCTCAGGCATCAAATCACGTCCCGGGTGGTGCTGTGACGTTCGGTGGTGGCGCCGATCCGTCGGCGTGTCGGTTGTGCTGGGGAAGGCGGGACTCCTGCGCCGGGAGGGGATGCCGGTGCGCTGCCGGGAAGACACGGGTGCGTCGCCGGGTTACACCGGGCGAGGCCCGGAGACCACCGGGTGCGTGATCATGGAGGTTTGGACAGATGAGCGCTGAGGACCGGCCGAGGGTCGACTTCTACTTCGACCCCGCCTGCCCGTTCGCGTGGGTGACGTCCCGCTGGATCCTGGAGGTCGAGAAGGTCCGCGACATCGACCTGCACTTCCGGGTCATGAGCCTCTCGGTGCTCAACGAGGGCCGGGACCTGCCCGAGGACTACCTGGAGCTGCTGGCCAAGGCGTGGGGTCCGGTGCGGGTGGCCATCGCCGCGGCCAAGCACCATGGCGAGGAGGTCCTGGCGCCGCTCTACACCGCTCTCGGGACCCGGATCCACGACCAGGGCAACCACGACTACGACGCGGTCATCGCCGAGTCGCTGGCAGAGGTGGGCCTGCCCGCGTCGCTGGCGGAGGCGGCGGGAAGCACCGACTACGACGAGGAGCTGCGGGCCAGTCACCACGCCGGCATGGCGCCGGTCGGGGAGGACGTCGGCACGCCCACCATCCACGTGGACGGCGTGGCGTTCTTCGGACCGGTGCTCTCCCGCATCCCGCGCGGAGAGGAAGCCGGCCGCATCTTCGACGGCGCCCGGCTGCTGGCGGGCTACCCGTACTTCTTCGAGCTGAAGCGGACCCGGACCGAGAACCCGCAGTTCGACTGAGGCCCGGTGGGTGTCGTCGGTGTCCTGGTCAGCCGGGACACCACCCGGTTCCCGGGACGAGTGGTCGCCGCTGGTCCGACCGGTGCCGGGTGCTCGTGGCGAGTTCCGTTCCGATCAGGGTTGTGACAGGCTCGGTGTGACGTCCGACGTTGTCACAGTCTTGTGGAGGATTCCATGGCGGCGCCCAGCACCAGCACCGGCCACGTCATCGGCGGCGAGCGCGTCGAGGGCGCCGGCGAGCGCATCGACGTGGTCAACCCCGCCACGGAGCAGGTGATCGCCTCGGTGCCGGCGGGCACCGCAGCGGACGTCGACGCCGCGGTGGCCGCGGCGCGGGCGGCCTTCGAAGGCTGGGCCGAGACGCCGACGGGGGAGCGGGCCGCCGCTGTCCGCCGGATCTCCGAAGGGCTGGCGGCGCGTCGCGACGAGATCGCCGCGACGGTGACCGCCGAGATGGGCTCGCCGATCTCGTTCTCCACGCACGTGCACGCGAGCGTGCCGGTGGCGACCTCGGCGGGCATCGCCGAGGTGCTGGAGAGCGGGTTCGCCTGGACCGAGGAGTCCGGCAACTCGCTGATCGTGCGCGAGCCGATCGGGGTGGTCGCGGCCATCACGCCGTGGAACTACCCGCTGCACCAGATCGTCGCCAAGGTGGCCGCCGCGCTGGCGGCCGGCTGCACGATCGTGCTCAAGCCGAGCGAGGTGGCCCCGCTGACCGCCGGGATCTTCGCCGAGGTCGTGGCCGAGGCCGGGGTCCCTGCGGGAGTGTTCAACCTCGTGCACGGCACCGGTCCGGTGGTCGGCGAGGCGCTTGCCGCGCACCCGGACGTCGACATGGTTTCGTTCACCGGGTCGACGCGGGCCGGTCGTCGCGTTTCGGAGGTCGCCTCGGCGACGGTGAAGCGCGTCGCGCTCGAGCTCGGCGGCAAGTCGGCCAACATCGTGCTCGACGACGCCGATCTGACCAAGGCGGTCAAGCTCGGCGTCGCGGGCTGCTTCCCCAACGGCGGCCAGAGCTGCAACGCCCTCAGCCGCCTGCTGGTGCCGGAAGCCCTCTACGACGAGGCGGTGTCCCTGGCCGTCGCGGCCGCGGCGAAGTACACGGTCGGTGACCCCACCGAGGAGTCGACGCGGATCGGGCCGATGGTGTCGGCGGTACAGCGCGACCGGGTCGTGGAGTACATCCGCAAGGGCGTCGAGGAGGGCGCGACGCTGGCCGCGGGCGGCCCCGAGCACCCGGACGGCCTCGACACCGGCTACTACGTGCGCCCGACCGTCTTCTCCGACGTGAAGCCGGAGATGACCATCGCCCGCGAGGAGATCTTCGGACCCGTCCTGTCGATCCTGTCCTATGGGGATGAGGACGAGGCCGTGCGCATCGCAAACGACAGCGAGTACGGCCTGGCGGGCGCGGTCTTCGGTACGGAGGAGCGCGCCCTGGCGGTGGCCCGGCGCATGCGGACGGGCCAGGTGGCGGTCAACGGCGGCGCGTTCAACCCACAGGCGCCCTTCGGCGGGTACAAGCAGTCCGGCAACGGCCGCGAGTTCGGCAAGTTCGGACTGGAGGAGTTCCTGGAGGTCAAGTCCATCCAGCGGTGACCGTGGCTTGGCGTGTGGCGGCTCCCGGGTCGCCACACGCTTGTTGCTGCGCGTTCTCCGTGTTCGTCCGTGGCTACGATCGGCTTGTGGTTGAGATCCGCGACCTGCACCCCTGGCCGTCGACCGAGGACGAGGCGGTGGCCATCCAGACGCGGCTCGCTTCTCTCGTCCGGTTCGACGGCGCGCCTGCTGCTGTTCGTACAGCGGCCGGGCTGGATGTGGCCTATGTGGCTGACGAACTCATCGCAGCGGTGACCGTCCTGGACGTTGCTTCATTGTCCGTTGTGGACTCCGCGGTGGTGCGAGGCGTACCGGAATTCCCTTACGTACCAGGACTGTTCGCATTCCGCGAAGCCCCGTCGCTAATTTCCGCCCTGTCGAAGCTGTCGGTCACCCCGGACGTCCTGGTGTGCGACGGGCAGGGCCTGGCGCATCCACGACGCTTCGGCCTGGCCTGCCACCTGGGAGTGCTGACGAACCTGCCGAGCATCGGCGTCGGCAAGACGTCCCTGGGCCGCTACGAGCCGCCAGGCGAGGAGCGCGGGGCGTGGACGCCGCTCCGCCTCGACGACGAAGTCGTCGGGCGAGCGCTGCGCACGCAGCGCGGGGTGAAGCCGGTGTTCGTGTCCGTAGGACACCGCTTCACCCTCGACGCCGCCTGCGAGCTGGTGCTGCGGCTGGCGCCGAAGTACCGGCTGCCGGAGACAACACGCACCGCCGACCACCTGGGGCGATCGGCGGCGCGGTAGCGACTGGTCTCAGACGACCGACGGCCGGGTGACGTCGAGGATGTTCGCCTGGTTCTCGCTGAACCGCTCGAACAGTGCTTCCGGACCTTCGTTCTGGGCGACAGCGGCCTCACCGGAAGTGACCGGGATGAGCGAGACGATCTGCAGCGTCGGCTGCTGGCCGTCCGGGAACACGCTGAAGCCACCTTCGAAGTACGGGCTCGGGTGGGCGAGGAGTCCGCAGATCGCAGTGCCCTGCAGGATCGGCTCGTCGTTCTCGATGACCATGCCGAAATCGAGACCGCGTCCCGCCTTCAGCAGCATGGAGGCGGTCGTGTCGGCGAGGAAGTGCGCGATGTGCTCCTGGCCGTCCCACAGCGTGCAGGCGATCTCCTCCGGGACCATCGAGGTGATCGACTGGAACCGCAGTCCGTTGGTCACGACCGTGCTGATCGGAGGCTGGTCCTGGTGGAAGAACGTCAGGTCGTAGCCGCGGTTGCCCTGCTCGGACTTGCCCGACTCGACCTTGCGCACCGGGCCCAGATGGCGTTCGAGGTGCGCGAGGACGTCGTTGGACTCAGCGGGCGTGTCCATTGAATCTCCGATCGTTTCGGGCGTCTCGCCCGGGTTTGGCCTGCATGTAGTCCCGTTTTCCGAGTCTACGGATCGCTGGGCTCGCCGATCCGCCGGGGTGAGCGTCACCCTCGCGGATCGCCGAGCTTCTTCGAGCCCTTGTAGATGTCGCTCATGTTGGTGGGTGCGCTCGGGATCGGTTGGAAGTTCGCCGTCGGGAACAGGTTTCGAGCCAGCGCGGGGTAGTTGCCGTAACCGGGCGTGGTCGACTCGTGGCCGTGGCTCTCGTTGGCGCTCTTCTCCTCCAGGTGGTAGTGGTCCGGGTTGTCGTAGATGGCTCGGTACTGATCCACCGTCATCTCGTGGAAGAGCGCGAACCGCTGCTGGCGCCAGTACTCGTAATCGGGCTTGTGACCCATGTGCGCCGCGTCCTTCTCCGGCAGGACGAACTTGCTGTGCGGTGGCGCAGGCGGGTTCTCCCCGTTCATGTACCAGTCTGGTGGGGAGGTCGCGGTTCGCTGCCCGTTGCGCATCTCGTGGAACTGGGGACCGACGTGCGCCGTCGTGCCGGCAGGCGGATCCTCTCCGCGCGTGAACCAGTCCGGCGTGGCGACCGCCACACGCTTGCCGTTGCTGTCGAAGTCGTAGAACTGCGGTGGGTCACCCGCTTGGACAGGGATGCGGTTTCCTGACGTGGAGCAGACGTACGAACCGTCGGGGTTCATCCCGGTCCTGCCGTACACGGTGTACTTCGTCTCCGCGGAGAAGCTCGGCCGGTCCGAACCGTAGACGTAGTTCAGCATCTGCCCCTGGATGTGCGCGGGCGTGCTTGCAATCGGCTGCAGCGGACCGGTGGGCGCAGGCTTCCAGTCACCGCTGCCGCTGTCGGCGTCCGGGTCCCAGCGCAGGGGGCCGTCGCTCGTCTGCCCCGCCCGCGTGCGCGCTTCGACCGCTTCCGCGCCGTACAACTGGTGCGTCGATGGCAGCTTGTCCTTGCGCCGCTGACGTTCTGTCTCGTCGACCGCGTCGGTGCGTTGCCGCTGACGCGGTGGTTCATCTCCGTCGCCGTCTGCGTCGTCCCGTTGGCGGCGGCCCCGTGCTTCGGCATCCTCCGGCCGCTGGCCCGGGTCGGCGCCGTCGCGCGAGGGGTGAAAGCCGTCGTTGCTGGCGGGGGTGGTGGTGCCGTCGGGGTTGTGGGTGTCCCAGCCGCCGTTCGGGGGCCAGCCGGGCTTGCCGTCGGGGCCCATGTCGCTGGCGAAGACGCGGCCGTTGCCGTCGGTCCAGGCCAGGCCGCGGGGGGCGGTGACCGGGATGCCCAGTTCGCGGGACAGGTCGCGGGCCAGGCCGCTGGTGCCTGCGTCGCAGGAGAGCAGGCGCAGCGGCTTGCTGCCGTCCCAGTTGGGGTCGCGGCGGAGCATGTCGGCGAATTCCTTCGGGGTGAAGGTTTGGTCGCCGACGCGCACGCGGCCGTCAGGGAGGGCGTGGACGTCCACGGTGTGGTGGACGCCGTCGTCTGGGACCCGGCTCGCGAGGTCCCGCATGTTCGGGTCGTTGTGGTACGCCGAGCCCGCAGGGGTCTGCTGGCGGGTGCTTTCGGCCTGCTCGATCTGGTGCTGGCGCTCCGGCGTGCCCGGGTCGGCGTCGGCCTTGTCGCGCGGGGCGTCCGAGTCGCGGTCTCGAGGTGTGTCCGAGTCCTGGCGCTGGTCGGTGCTGTCCTTGGGACGGGAGTCCGGCTGGTTCTGGTCCGGACGGGTCCCGTCGGGCCGGGTGGTGTCCGGGTGCTGGGACTGCGGGTTCGTGCCGTCCGGACGGGTGTTCGCCGGGCGGTCGCCGTCGGGGCGGGTGCCGTCCGGGCGTGCACCGTCCGGGCGCGAGGACGGAGCGTCCTGGCGTGGCGGGGTGCTGCCGTCCGGTCGCTGGCCGGTCGCGTCGGGACGCGGAGCCGCGGTGTCGGGACGCGGGCTGGCGCCGTCCGGACGGGCGCCTGCGCTGTCGGGGCGCGCGCTGGCCGTGTCGGGGCGCGGACCTGCGGTGTCTGGGCGTGGGCTCACACCATCCGGGCGCTGGCCCGGGGCGTCCGGTTGCTGGCCGGGCTGGCCCTGGGGACGCGGCGAGGCGCCGTCCGGGGTGGACGGGTGCGGGCGCGGACTCGGTGAGTCGGGGCGCTGCCCCGCCGGGCCGTCGGGGCGGGTGTTGCCGCCGGGCCCGCCCGGCCGCTGCGGTCCGATGAGCGACTCGAATTGAGTGATTCATGACGACTGGGCCTTCACGTGCGTCTGCGAACGAGAACCTGATTGGGTCCTCGCGCTCTTCCGACGAGCGGCAGTCCGGGAGTGCCGTTCCGGCACGGCGGCAAGCGCCCGCAGCGCGGGCAGCAGCGCGACGGCCAGCAGCGCCGCGAGGCGCCGCAAGGCGCCCTCGCGGACGCGCTGCGCCGCGCGGGCTTCGACAACGGCGGCCAGCGCCGCGGCCGGTAGGCCGCGGCGGCCGGGGCCGGAGGCTGCCGGAGCGGTAGCGGAGGCGGGCGGTAAGCGGAGGCGGCTCTGGCAGGGAGCGTTGATGCTGCAACGGCACTCGGCCTGCTCTCCGGCCACCCGGTACTCGGCAGTGAGCCGAGGCGCACGTCGATCCCGCGCCAGTACCCGAAGTCGAGGTAAACCCCGGCGACCAATGCCAGCTGCTCAGGTCGTTGTCCTGCATGCGATCCCGGCGGTCCAGCCCCGTCGCCCCATCGGCCATCGGTCCATCCTGACCGAGGTGACCGGATTCCGTCGGCCCGCGCATCGGCAGGGCCGACAGGATCCGGCGCGATCACTTCAGGTCGAACTGCAAGTAGTCGAGGTTGAACCGGTTCGCCTTGTCGATCCGCACCACGAACTCGTGGGTGCCCGGCTCGAAGTGGCGGGTCTGCACCGGCTGCGTGGTGAACGCGCGCTCGAGGTGCGTGGTGTTCATGACGTCGAAACCGGTTGCCTCGCCATTGCCCCAGTCCACGGTGACGTGCCCGGCGGGTGCGCTGCCGGACGCCAGCCGGGCCGACACCTCGTACTGCCCGGCCTTTTTGATGTCGGCTGTGTACCTGAGCCACTCGCCGGACCGGACGTCGCCGACCGCGACCGCGCCCTCCACGTCGCAGACGTCGACGTCGCCCTCCGGACGGAGACCGCAGGTGTTGGGATCGAGGTCGTGGTAGCCGACGCCCTCGCCGCCCGGCGCGTAATCCTCGGCCTGTACCCGCACCGTGCGGTTGCCGCGCTGGGCCTCCCAGAACCGCATATCACCGCCGTTACGCCAGTAGTGCAGTGCCTCGACCTGGTCGGTCTGAATCATGCTCGCGTCGTAGCCCTCGACGATCTCCTGCCACCCCAGCGCCGGGTCGCGTCGCGATGCCTCGTCGGTGTGGGTCGCGGCCAGCCCGTGCCACATCGTGTTGATCCATACCCGGCTGTCCTGCTGGATTCGGTCCAGCAGAGCGGGCTGAACCTGCGGGTCGGTGGGCTGGTCGAAGACGACCTCGTAGGCCACCGGCTGCCGACCGGGGAAGGTCCCGACGACACCGGCGTTGTGGTCGTTGATGATGTGCATGTAGAGGATCTCGGGATCCTTGGCCATGAACTCCGCCGCTTCCGGCACGGTCTCGCTGCCCTTGAACAGGCCGTGGTCGACCGTGTCCGTCGCCTTGAGCACCCGGTAGACGTCCTCGCGGACACTCCACGCCTTGTCCAGGTTGACCAGCGCGCGACCGCGGATCGCGAGCATCGCCTCCGCGAAGGTCGGCACCGTGTGCTCGGTCAGCGCCGTGTCGGCACCGCCGAGGCGCTCCTTGAGCCGTAGCTGCTTGATCTGCGCGAGCGTCAGGTCGGAGACCTTGCCGGTGCCGTTGGTGGTGCGGTCGACGGTCTCGTCGTGCATGAGGACCAGATGGCCGTCGGCGGTGCGGCGGATGTCGATCTCCACGATCTCCGCGCCGTCGCGGATCGCCTCGTCGATGGCGGGGAGGGAGTTCTCCGGGAACTCGCGCCACTGGCCGCGGTGCGCGGCGATCATCAGTGGTGCCTGCGGGGAGTGGTCGAGCAGGCGTTGGTGGATCTGGTCGAACGAGGTCACCTGGGGTGCCGCCACCGCGGATGCGGTGGGGAACATGACGGCGAACACGAGCGAGCAGGTAGCGGTTCGGGTCAGCGTGCCCACATGGGCTCCAATCCTCGCGAACAGGGCAGGCCAGCCTTGAACGGGCACTTGAATGAAAGTCAAACCACCCCGAAGGGGGTGCGTGAACAGTGGTGAACAAACCGCCCAACCTGGCGCACCCGGGAACGGTATTCGACTTCGCGCGGACCTGTCCGCACCGGTGCTGGGTATCCACGGCATGCTCAACCCGCGCACGGCGAGCGGCCAACTGCTCGAGCCGGGCGAACAGCTCACCGCGGAGGGAGCCCTGTGCGTTACACGGTCCTGGGGCCCCTCGAAGAGTCCTGAGCCGCAAAGTGGGGATTGCCCGGTTACCGAACTACGGCAGAGGTCGAGTGCCGGTGCAGTACCTAAAGCCGGACCCGTCGTCTCGATCGGCCGTGTCCTGCCATCCGGCTGCTGGTCGGCCTGCCGCTGGGCGATCTTGCCCAGCACGCGCCCGGGCAGCCGTGGCCGCGATTAGTGTGCTGGGCGAGCAGAGCACTTCGAGCGAGAGGCGGACCCGGTGACCGCGACCGAGAAAGGCGGCCAGGCCGCCGGAATCCGGCTGGCCAGGATCGTTGCCGAGGTCTTCGCACCCGCCGTGCTGGTCTGCGCGGTGACCGTCGCGATCTCGCTCGCCAGCAGCCCCGGCCTCAGGGCCGGACTGCTGTGGGCGTTGGTGTCGGCGGGCTTCTGCTCGGGTATCCCGATCTGGTTCCTCGCGCGCGGCGCGCGGGCGGGCCGGTGGGACACTCACCACGTCCGCGACCAGAAGGACCGGATTTTGCCGCTGATCGTCGCGCTCGGTTCCGTGCTGACCGGACTGCTGGTCATGGTCGTGGGCGGTGCGCCCGGCGTGCTGGTGTCCCTGGTGACGACGATGCTGATCTGCCTCACCGCGGCGACGGTGGTGACGAAGTGGTGGAAGATCTCCATGCACAGCGCCATCGCCGCGGGCACGGTCGCGATCACGGCCCTCACCTTCGGCCTGTGGTGGTGGCTCGGCGCGTTCGTGGTGACGCTGGTGGGCTGGTCGCGGGTCGTGACCGGCGACCACACTCCGGCGCAGGCGATCGGGGGCGCGGTGCTCGGCACGGCTCTCGGCGGCGGCCTGTACGCCGTGCTCCGGTAGTCGCGCCGCACCCAATGCGAGACGCGTGCGTTCCGCGCTAGGTTCTGACCATGGCCACCGCACAGATCAGCACCCCCAACGGCACGATCCCCGCCTACGTCGCGACCCCGCTCCCCTCGGTCTCCGGTCCCGGGCCGTGGCCCGGCGTCGTGGTCGTGCACGACGCCGCCGGGCTCAGCGACGACATCCGCGCGATCACCGAGCGCTTCGCCACCGCCGGCTGTCTCGCCGTGGCGCCGGACCTCTACGCGCGCGGCGGTTTCGCGCGGTGCGTGCGCTCGGTGATGCGTGACCTCCAGCAGGCGCGGGGCCAGGCGTTCGACGACGTCGACGCGGCCCGGGGCTTCCTGACCGGCCGCGACGACTGCACCGGCAAGGTCGGCGTCGCCGGGTTCTGCATGGGTGGCGGTTTCGCCATCATCGGAGCTTCACGCGGATTCGACGCCTCGGCTCCGTACTACGGCCAGCTCCCCAGCGACCCGTCCGTCCTGGACGGTGCCTGCCCGATCGTCGCGTCCTTCGGCGCCAAGGACCCGATGCTGCGGGGTGCGGCGGCCAAGCTGGAGTCAGAGCTTTCCGCGCGAGGTGTCACCCACGACGTCAAGGAGTACCCGGACGCCGGGCACAGCTTCGCCAACCGCCTGCCCCTGGGCCCGTTCAACGTCCTGGCCAGGGTCGCAGGCTTCGGCTACCACCACGAGACGTCGGAAGACGCGTGGCGGCGGGTCCAGAACTTCTTCGCGGAGCACCTGGCCGCCTGAGCGGAGCGCCTGGCCGCCTGAGCAGCCCGAAAGGCGGACGCAGGACTGCGGCCGCAGTCACCAGTCGAAGAAGCTCACCACGGCGGCGTGGTCGGTGGGCCACTCGTTGCCCGCGTGATCGGGAACCGGTGCGGGTTCCCCGCGCACCTCGGCGGTGGACGACACCGTGCGCGCCGAGCCGGCGTGGTGCACGAAGTCGATGCGGTCCTGCGGCTCGTTGGCGCCGGTGGACCCCTCGTGCTTGGGATAGACCGGAGACCAGGTGTTGCCGGGAGTCGCCGCCGGGTCCGGGTTGGCTTCGCGGAACGAGTCGGCCAGCCCCGCTTCGGCGACCGCGACGCTGGTCGGCCACTGGACGGTGTAGCCGCAGTGGCTGTCCCGCGCCCCTTCCGTCCAGTCCAAATGGGACGGTGCGTTGAAGTCGCCGGTGAGGAAGACGGGTGCGCCGCCGTCGCGCGACTGCTCGATCTGGGGCGCCATCTTCTCCAGCGTCTCGCGGATTTCTGCGACACGGCCGGAGGATTCCTCCCGGTCGAGGATCTGCTGCGGCGTCATGTGGTCGAAGCACGCGTCGTAGGGGCCGTACGGGGTGTAGTTCAGGTGCACGCTCCACACGACCGCCTGCCTGCCGTCGTCGAGTTGCAGCCGCGCACCCACCCCGACGCGGGACTGGAAGCGCTCGACGATCGGATAGCGGCTCAGCAGCGCGACGTCGCCGGTCTGGTAGCTGTGCCAGCCGAGCCGCCCTGCGAGCTCGTCGGCCAGCGTTCCCTCCGTCTCCTGCATGCCGAACACATCGGCACCGGTGGAACGGACGAACGCCTCGGTCTTGGCCACCCCGTCGTCGACCTGGGTGCCGCCGTGCCAGGCGTTGAGCGAGACGACGCCGAAGGTCGCGTCGTCGTTGCCAGGTAAGCCTGCCGCGGCGGAACCGGCCGCGGTGCAGAGCAGGGCGGCGGCCAACGGGACCGCCATCAGTCGACTGCCAGCGCGCATGCGGCACCCTCCATGCTCGATCATGACCGAAACAAGGTAGCACCGATCAACTGCGCGCAAAATCAGTTCGGGACGACGGCCAGGTGAACAGCGGACGGAGCGGTCCAGGTGAACACGAGGCACGGCAGCCGAGGTGAAGCGCGGGCGCGGCAGCGCCGGTGAATAGTGGGCGCGGCGGCCCAGGTGAAGGAGGCGCGGCAGCCCGGGTGAACAACGGGCGGGGCAGCTCTCAGGAAGCCTCGCCGGGCTTGTTCTCCAGCAGCTCGACGAGCTTGTCGCCGAGTACCTCCGGGATGACGCGTTGCGCCGAGCGCGCGGCGGCGGCGCTGAGCGCCGACATCACCAGCGTCCGCAGCCGTTGCAGGACGTCGGCGTAGTGCGGGACCTCGTCGCGGCTGGGCGTCCACTCCGCGGGCCCGAGGACGTGCTTGCGCACGACCTCGACGAGCAGGCCCGCGACGTGGTCGACGTCGCTCTGGAGCTGCTCGGCCAGGTCCAGGACCTCCTTCAGCGGCACGCCGAGCGACACCAGCTCGCGGCCGGCGTCGAGCAGCTGCGGGCTCGGCGCGACGAACTTGGTGCCCCTGCGCTCCAGCAGCCCGAGGTCCTGGGCGCGGCGCAGGTTCGACGGCGTCAACTGCTTGCCGAACATGGTCCGCAGGTCGGTGGTGGTGACCGCGCGCGGCGCCTCCTCGGCCCAGGACGCGCCCATCACCTCTTCCAGGCCGAGGACGTCGGCCAGGCTGCGGCCGGACTCCCAGGCCGACAGCATCTCCCTGATCTGGGCGAACGCGTACCCGCGCTCCAGCATGTTGATGATCAGCCGCAGTCGCACCAGGTGCGCGTCCGAGTAGATGGCGGCGCGGCCTTCCCGCCGGGGCGGCGGCAACAGCTCGCGGTCCTGGTAGACGCGCACGTTGCGCACCGTCGTGCCCGCTGCCTGCGCCAAGTCGTCGATCCGGTACTCCGCCACTCCACGCAGTCTAGTTGCCGTCGGGATCAGGGTGTGGACAACCGTGGATGATCTCCGCCCCCGCCACCCGGACCGGTGGCGCGGGAGGCAGGGCGGCATACGGGCCGGCGGCGCAGTACGTCGGCGGCGGGCAGCAGGCGCGATGGCTCGGTGGGCAGCAGGCCCGACGGCGAGGCCGGGCGGTTGCCGACTCCGCCGGGGCCGCGCCACCGAGCGGCTCACGAAAGGAAGCCGCGGAGCAGCGAGGCGGTGCCTTCCAGGTGCTCGGCCATGGCCTTGCGGGCGGCGGCCGGGTCGCCGTCGAGGATGGCCCGCACGACCTCCTCGTGCTGCTCGTTGGAGTGCACGATGTTGCGCTCCAGCAGCGGGATCGCGTCGAGCAGCTCGTTGAGGCGCATCCGCACCTCGGCGACGGCCGAGGTCAGCGAGGCCGACCCGGTCAGCTCCGCGATCGCCAGGTGCAGCCGGGAGTCCTGCCTGCGGTAGGTGTGCAGCTCCGCCGTCCCGGCGCTGGAGAGCCGCGAAACCAGGTGCGCGCGCTCGGCCTCGCCGAGCTCGCGGGAGGCGGCCAGCTCCGCAGAGCCGGTTTCCAGGACGTGGCGGTGGGTGAGGGCGTCGTGCAGGTCGACGCCCATCTCCCTGGCGATGCGCCGCGGGCCCTTGCGGCTGGCCCGCGGCGGTTCGACGTTGACGAACGTGCCGCCGTAGCGGCCGCGGCGCGACTCGACGTAGCCGGACTCCTGGAGCGCGCGGATCGCCTCCCGCAGGGTGACCCGGCTGACGCCCAGCCGGGTCGCCAGCTCCCGCTCGGCGGGCAGCCGCTCCCCCGGCGCGACGACGCCGAGGCGGATCGCCTGCAGCAGGCGCTCCACGGTCTCCTCGAAGGCGTTGCCCGTGCGCACCGCTCGGAACAACGCGTCGCTGGCGCGGTTGCGCAGCACCAGCGGTTCTTCCTCGCTCGTCACCAGCTCTCCCCGCACGTACCTCGTCGGGGGCGACGATACGCCGCGCCGTCACAGCGGCGTGACGTACGCGCCCGAGATGCCGCCGTCCACCAGGAACTCCGAGGCGGTGATGAAGGAGGCGTCGTCGCTGGCCAGGAACGCGACCGCGGCGGCGATCTCGTCGGCCTCGGCGAAGCGCCCCATCGGCACGTGCACCAGGCGCCGCTGCGCGCGCTCGGGGTCCTTGGCGAACAGCTCGCGCAGCAGCGGGGTGTCCACCGGCCCCGGGCACAGCGCGTTGACCCGGATGCCCTCGCGCGCGAACTGCACGCCCAGCTCCCGCGACATCGACAGCACGCCGCCCTTGCTGGCGGTGTAGGAGATCTGCGAGGTCGCCGCGCCCATCTTCGCCACGAACGAGGCGGTGTTGATGATCGAGCCCCTGCCCTGCTCGCGCATGTGCGGGATGGCGTACTTGCAGCACAGGTACACCGAGGTCAGGTTGACCTCCTGCACTCGGCGCCACGCCTCCAGGCCGGTGTCCAGGATGGAGTCGTCCTCTGGCGGCGAGATGCCCGCGTTGTTGAAGGCGATGTCGACCGAGCCGTACTCGCGCTTCGCGCGGGCGAACAGCTCCTCGACGTCGGCCTCGCTGGTGACGTCGACCTGGACGAACAGGCCGCCCACCGCGTCGGCGGCCCGCTTGCCCGCGTCGGCGTCGACGTCGGCGACGACCACCTTCGCCCCCTCCGATGCGAACCGGCGGGCGGTGGCCAGGCCGATGCCGCCTGCACCGCCGGTGACGACGGCGACGCGGTCCTGAAGGCGTTGGGACAACGGGATCACTCCTCGGTACGTGGTTGGGAATCGGGTGTGCGCGGGCGCCGGCGGGTCGGGGTCCCCGGCGACCGCGCTGCTCGGCTCGACCGCTACCGCGGTCAGTCCTGCTCGGTGGCGATGAAGACGTTCTTGGTCTCGGTGAAGGCGTCGACCGCGTCGGGTCCCAGCTCGCGGCCGAGGCCGGACTGCTTGAACCCGCCGAAGGGCGTGCTGTAGCGGACCGAGGCGTGCGAGTTGACCGAAAGGTTGCCCGCCTGGACCGCCCGCGAGACGCGCAGCGCGCGGCCCACGTCGCGGGTCCAGATCGAGCCCGACAGCCCGTAGTCGGTGCGGTTGGCGATGCGGACCGCGTCGGCCTCGTCGTCGAACGGGACCACCGCCACCACCGGACCGAAGACCTCCTCGGCGAACACCGGGTCGTCCAGGTCGACCGGCGCCAGAACCGTTGGCGGGTACCAGAAACCGGGGCCCGACGGGCGTTCGCCGCGGAAGGCCACCGGCGCCCCGTCGGGCACGTAGGCGGCGACCCGGGCGCGGTGCTGGGCCGAGATCAGCGGTCCCATCTCGGTCTTCTCGTCGGAGGGGTCTCCGACCACGACACCCCGCACCGCCGGTTCCAGCAGGTCCATGAACCGCTCGTACACGGCCCGCTGCACGAGGATGCGCGAGCGGGCGCAGCAGTCCTGCCCGGCGTTGTCGAACACCCCGTAGGGTGCGGTGGCCGCCGCGCGTTCGAGGTCGGCGTCGGCGAAGACGATGTTCGCGCTCTTGCCGCCGAGTTCCAGGGTGACGCGTTTGACCTGCTCGGAGCATCCGGCCATGATCGACTTGCCGACACCCGTGGAGCCGGTGAACACGATCTTGGCGACATCGGGGTGCGTCACGAAGCGCTGTCCGACCACCGCGCCCTGCCCGGGCAGCACCTGCAACAGCCCTTCCGGCAGCCCGGCCTCCAGGGCCAGCTCGCCGATGCGGATCGCGGTGAGGGGGGTCAGCTCGGCGGGCTTGAGCACCACGGCGTTGCCCGCGGCCAGCGCCGGGGCGAAACCCCACGCCGCGATCGGCATCGGGAAGTTCCACGGCACGATCACGCCGACGACGCCCAGCGGCTCCTGGAAGGTCGCGTTCACCCCGCCCGCCACCGGGATCTGGCGGCCGAACAGCCGCTCGGGGGCGGCGGAGTAGTAGTGCAGCACGTCGCGGACGTTGCCCGCCTCGCCGCGGGCGTTGCCGATCGTGTGCCCGGAGTTCTGCACCTCCAGCCACGCCAGGTGCTCGCGGTCGGCGTCGACCGCCTCGGCGAAGCGCCGCAGCAGCCGCGCCCGGTCGGCCGGCGCCAGGGCGCTCCACGACCGCTGGGCTCGCACGGCGCGGGCGACGGCCTGGTCGGTGTCGTCCTCGGTGCACAGCGCCACGGTGCGGACCACGTCCTCGGTGGCGGGGTTGATCACGGGGTGGGCGGTGCTCACCGCATACCTCCAGAATCTCCGGCCGAGGCCGACAGCGCCTCGAACAGCCGGATGTCGTCGGTGTCCTCCTCGGGGTGCCACTGCACGCCGACCACGAAGCGGTGACCGGGCAGCTCGACGGCCTCGACGGTGCCGTCCTCGGCGTGGCCGGTGACCTCGAGCCGGTCGGCGACCCGGTCCAGCGCCTGGTGGTGGTAGCAGGGCACTTCCGCCTCCTCGCCCAGCGCCCGCGCGATCCGGCTGCCCGGCCGCAGGCGGACCCGGCTGCGGCCGAACACCGCGGGCGCGGGCTGGTGGCGCTCGTGCGCGACCCGCTCGGGCAGGTGCTGGTGCAGCGACCCGCCCAGCGCGACGTTGAGCACCTGCGCTCCCCGGCACACGCCGAGCACCGGCATGTCGCGGTCGAGCGCGGCGCGCAGCAGCCGGGTCTCCCAGTCGTCGCGCTCGGGCCGGGTCACCCGCACCGCCTCGTGCGGGACGGCGCGGTAGCGCGCGGGGTCCACGTCGGCGCCGCCCGCCAGCACCAGTCCGTCCACTGCGGACAGCGCGGCCGACTCGCCGTCGGGAAGCACCGGCAACAGCACGGGAATCCCGCCCGCGCGGTGGACCGCGTGCACGTAGCTGGTCGGCAGCAACGCCGCGTCGCGCTGCCACACTCCCCAGCTCGCGCACTCCACGTAGGTGCTGATCCCGATGCGTGGCCGGTCAGAGCCGCTCGAAACCACGGATGCGCTCCCAGTCGGTCACCGCGGTGTCGAAGGCGTCGAGCTCGACCCGCGCGGCGTTGACGTAGTGCTCGACGACATCCGGCCCGAACGCCTCGGTGGCGACCTTGCTGTCGGCCAGCAGCCGGGCCGCGTCGCGCAGCGTCGTCGGCACGCTTTCCTTCTGCGCCGCGTAGGCGTTGCCCTCCAGCATCGGCTCCAGCGGCAGCCGCTCGGCGATGCCGTGCAGTCCGGCGGCCAGGGTGGCGGCGACCGCGAGGTACGGGTTGATGTCGCCGCCGGGCACGCGGTTCTCCACCCGCAGCCCCTCGCCGTGGCCGACCACCCGCAGCGCGCACGTGCGGTTGTCCCGGCCCCACGCCACGGCCGTCGGCGCGAAGCTTCCCTTCGCGAAACGCTTGTAGGAGTTGATGTTCGGGGCGAAGAAGTAGGTGAGCTCCGGCAGGCAGGCGAGCTGCCCGGCGATGAAGTGCCGCATCATCGGGGAGAAGCCGTCCGGGTCGTCTCCCGGC
Source organism: Saccharopolyspora erythraea (assembly GCF_018141105.1). Lineage (NCBI taxonomy): Bacteria > Bacillati > Actinomycetota > Actinomycetes > Pseudonocardiales > Pseudonocardiaceae > Saccharopolyspora > Saccharopolyspora erythraea. Next base: position 1,469,057 of record NZ_CP054839.1, read on the forward strand.
AGCACCGGGCCGTCGGCGTCGCGCAGGCTCACGTGGATGTGGCTGGAGTTGCCCTCGCGGCCGTCGAACTTGGCCATGAAGCTCAGGCTCAGCCCTTCCTGGGCGGCGATCTCCTTGGCCCCGTTCTTGTAGAGCGTGTGGTTGTCGCAGCTCGTCAGCGCGTCGGAGTAGCGGATCGCGATCTCGTGCTGGCCGAGGTTGCACTCGCCCTTGGCCGACTCCACGTACAGCCCGGCGCCGCCCATGTCGTTGCGGATCCGCCGCAGCAGCTGCTCGATCCGGCCGGTGCCCGCGACCGAGTAGTCCACGTTGTACTGGTTGGCCGGGGTCAGGCCGTGGTAGCGCTTGTCCCACGCCTGTTCGTAGCTGTCCCGGAACACCAGGAACTCCAGCTCGGTGCCGACGTGGGCGGTGAGCCCGAGCTCGGCGAGCCGGTCGAGCTGGCCGCGCAGCACCTGCCTCGGCGACGGGGCTACCGGTTCACCCGAGTGCCACAGCACGTCGCACAGCACCAGCGCGGTCGCCTCCTGCCACGGGACCAGCCGCAGCGTGGCCAGGTCCGGCCGGAGGACGAAGTCGCCGTAGCCGGTCTCCCACGAGGTCATCGCGTAGCCGTCCACAGTGGTCATGTCGACGTCCACGGCCAGCAGGTAGTTGCACGCCTCGGTGCCGTGGTCGAGCACCTGCTCCAGGAAGTAGCGCCCGGAGCACCGCTTTCCCTGGAGCCTGCCCTGCATGTCGGTCATGGCGACCACGACGGTGTCCACCGCGCCCGACTCCACCAGTCCGCGCAGCTCCTCGACCGCCAGCGGTTGATCGCTTGGCCCCACCGGCTTCCCCTTTCGGCCGCTCCGGGGGCTCCCGGATGACTATTGGTTCACTACCAGACCTTTGCGGCACATCATGGGGAGCGACCGGGGAGGTGTCAACACCCGGCCGGGTGCGATCGGCGAGACGAGTTGGTTTCGTTCTGCGCCGGCCAGGTTTCCCGGCGCGGCCTTGACAGCGGGCAGCCGTCGGCGCACTCTGCCCAACTATCCAAAGGGCCAGAGACATACCAAATCAGCCCGCCGCCGCACCGCCGGGAGGAACGTCTGGTGACCGCACAACGACGACACCGCCAGCAAGTGGACTACGAGCACGTCGGCCGCGACTACCTGGAGAACCGGTCGCTCAAGGGCGGTGCCGCGGGGTGGGTCCTGCTCGCGGGCCTCGGCGTCGCCTACGTCATCAGCGGCGATTTCGCGGGGTGGAACTTCGGGCTCGCCGAGGGCGGCTGGGGCGGCCTGCTCATCGCGACCGCGCTGATGGCGACCATGTACACCTGCATGGTCTTCGGCCTGGCCGAGATGGCCTCCGCCCTGCCGGTCGCGGGCGCGGGCTACGGCTTCGCCCGGCGCGCGCTGGGACCGCTGGGCGGATTCGCCACCGGCACGGCAATCCTCATCGAGTACTCCATCGCCCCGGCCGCGATCGCGGTGTTCATCGGCGGGTACGTCGAGTCGCTCGGGCTGTTCGGGCTCACCAACAGCTGGCCGGTCTACCTGGTGTGCTTCGCGGTCTTCGTCGGCATCCACCTGTGGGGCGTCGGCGAGGCGCTGCGGCTGATGTTCGTGATCACCGCGGTGGCGGTGGTGGCCCTGGTGGCCTTCGTGCTCGGCATGATCCCGGAGTTCTCCACCGACAAGCTCTTCGACATCGCACCGACCGGCGCGGCGGGCGCGAGCGAGTTCCTGCCGTTCGGCTACGCGGGGGTGCTGGCGGCCCTGGTCTACGGGATCTGGTTCTTCCTGGCCGTGGAGGGCGTGCCGCTGGCCGCCGAGGAGGCCCGCGACCCGCGGCGCGACATGCCGCGCGGCATCATCGCCGCGGTGCTGGTGCTGCTGGTCTCGGGGCTGGCGATCCTGCTGGTCGCACCGGGCGGGGCCGGCTCGTCGGTCATCGCGGGGGCGGACAACCCGCTGCCCGCAGCGGCCCGCGCCGCCAAGGGCGAGGACAGCCTGCTGGCCCACGTGATCAACTACGTGGGGCTGGCCGGGCTGGTGGCGAGCTTCTTCTCGATCATCTTCGCTTACTCCCGGCAGCTGTTCGCGCTCTCCCGCGCCGGCTACCTGCCCCGCTGGCTGTCGGTGACCGGCAGGCGCCGGACGCCGTACGCGGCCCTGATCGTGCCGGGCACCATCGGCTTCGCGCTGGCGGCCATCACCCAGGACGGCGCGCAGCTGATCAACATCGCGGTCTTCGGCGCGACCGTGTCGTACGTGCTGCTGAACCTCTCGCACATCGTGCTGCGCCGCCGCGAGCCCGGCCTGGAGCGCCCCTACCGCACCCCGGGCGGCACCGCGACGACCGGCACCGCCCTGGTGCTGGCCGTGGCGGCGGTGGTCGCGACGTTCTTCGTCGACGAGGTCGCCGCGGCCATCACGGCGGCGATCTTCGTGGCGGCCCTGGCGTACTTCTGGTTCTACAGCCGCCACCACCTCATCGCCAACGCGCCCGAGGAGGAGTTCGCTGCGGTGGAGGCCGCCGAGGCAGAGCTCTCGTAGGCGGAGGGGCCGGGCGCGGCAGGCCCGGGAGAGCGGGCGTGGCCGCGGGGCGTCCCGGTCACCAGGCGGACGCGGTGGGGCCGGACCGCATGTGGACGCGGTGCCCTTCCAGGCGCAGGCCAACGCGGCGGCGCCCCCGACTCCGGGTCCAGGCGCGGACGTGGCCGCCCGGTCACCGGCCGGACGGCCACGTCCACACCCCGCAGCTCTGTTCCTCTGAACAGAAGATGCCAGCCCGAGGGGGCCGGGTCGATGGTGCGTTCCCCCGAGCCGCCGGGCAGGCTCCCCACTCCGCTGGTGGGGCTTGCCCCACCTCCGGAGGGGGTGCACGCCAGGCCGGGCAGCGCTACAGCGGGGTGCCGCCTTCCCAGCCTTCCTCGAACATCTCCTGGACCGCGGGATGCTCGAGCGCGTAGCGCTCCGGCCGCGGCGCCAGCCGGTGCCAGCCGAACCAGTTGTCCAGCACACCCCACCACAGCACCAGCAGCCCCATCGTCAGCAGCACCGGGAACACCGCCAGCCACTGGTCCTTCCAGGGCTCCCCGCTGAGGTTGCTGGCGGCCAGCGGCAGCAGCATCAGCCCGGTGAACGCCGCCGAGCCGATCAGCACCCGCCGCAAGCCGCGTTCCAGGCTGTGCCCGATCCGGCAGCGCCCGCACCGGGGCACGATCCGGTAGGCCTGCCGCCACGTCTCGTAGATCCCGATGACGATGAACGTCTGCGTGCGGTCCCGGCTCAGGACGACGGCCACCCGGTCAGCGGGACTCGCAGGGGAATCGCAGAACCAGCACTGTGCGGCGTCCACCGGTGCAGCGTAGCGAGCGCGACGACGCGTCGGTGCCGATTGGCCGGAAGAGGAAACCCCCGCGATGGCCCGGAGTTTCCCCGCAACTGGCCTTCCCGCGCGAGGTCGCCGGGAGATCCCCGCCGGAAGGCAGGAGCGGGGTGGTGATCCGGTGACGGGGGAACGAACCGGACCACCACCCCGCGTGCGGCGCCACGCGCCGCCGCCTGCCGCGCGGCCCACGCACCGCGCGACCCGCGCCATCGGAGCGCCGAGGCGGATGCTCAGACCTCAGCGTTCTCCTTCTCCTGCGCCGCCGCGGCGCGCTTGGCACGACCCCACGGCGTGAACCGCACGACCAGCGGCCACAGCAGGATCAGCACGACGACGCCGTAGACGGTGACCGAGAACGGGGTGTTGACCAGGCCGGTCAGGTCCCCGTCGCTGATCTGCAGGGCCCGCCGCATCTGCTGCTCGGCGGTCGGGCCGAGGATCACCGCGATGATCGCGGGCAGCACCGGCAGCCCGTAGCGGCGCATCGCCAAGCCGATCAGGCCGATGACGAACAGCAGCAGCAGGTCCAGCGACTCCCCGCCGACGGCGTAGGCGCCGACGCTGGCGAAGAACAGGATGCCCGCGTACAGGTAGGGCCGCGGGATCTGCAGCAGCTTCGCCCACAGCGGCGCCAGCGGCAGGTTCAGCACCAGCAGCAGCACCGACCCGATGAACATGCTGGCGATCAGCGCCCACACCAGCTCCGACTCGCGTTCGAACAGCAGCGGGCCGGGCTGGATGCCGTACTGCTGGAACGCCGCCAGCATCACCGCGGCCACCGCCGTGGTCGGCAGGCCCAGCGTCAGCATCGACACCATGGTCCCCGCCGCCGAGGCGCTGGCGGTGGCCTCCGGCCCCGCCACGCCCTCGATGGCGCCCTTGCCGAACTCGTCGCGCCGCTTGGACAGCCGCTTCTCGGTCACGTACGACAGGAACGTCGGAATCTCCGCGCCACCGGCGGGGATCGCACCGAACGGGAACCCGATCAGCGGGCCGCGCAGCCACGGCCTCCAGGAGCGCTTCACGTCCTCGGCGCCCAGCCACGGCCTGCCCACCGGGATCGCCTGGCCGGAGGTCCGGCGCAGGTGCGCGGCCACCCACAGCGACTCGCCGATGGCGAACAGCCCGACCGCCACGATCACCACGTCGACGCCGTCGGCCAGGTGCAGCAGCCCGAAGGTCAGCCGCTGCTGACCGGTCATCTCGTCCAGCCCGATCAGGCCGATGGTCAGGCCGATCAGCAGCGAGGCGATGCCCCGGATGCGCGAGCTGCCCAGCACCGAGGTGACCGCGATGAACGCCAGCACCATGATCGCCAGGTAGTCCGGCGCGCCGATGTTGACCGCCAGCGAGGCCACCGTCGGCGCCAGCAGCGTCAGCAGCGTGATGCCGACGATGGCGCCGATGAAGTGCCCGATCGCCGCCGCCGCCAGCGCCTGCGCGCCGCGGCCCTTGCGGGCCATCGGGTTGCCCTCCATCGCCGCGACCACCGCCGCGCTCTCACCCGGGGTGTTGAGCAGGATCGACGTGGTCGAGCCGCCGAACATCCCGCCGAAGTAGATGCCGGCGAACATGATGAACGCACCGGTCGGCTCCAGCGCGTAGGTCACCGGCAGCAGCAGCGCGACCGCCATCGCCGGTCCGATGCCGGGCAGCACTCCGATCGCGGTGCCCAGCAGCACGCCGATCGCCGCCCACACCAGGTTCATCGGTGTCAGCGCGGTGGAGAAGCCCTCCAGGAGCAGGTTCAGCGATTCCATGACTTCACAGCACCCCCATCAGCGGGCCGCCGGGCAGGGGGACACCGAGCAGGTGGTTGAAAACGAGGTAGGTGAGCACCGACAGCACCGCGGCCACCAGCGGGTCGCGCACGGTGTTGCGGCTGCCCAGCGCGTAGGCGCAGCCCCAGAACAGGATCATCCCCGACAGCGGGAAGCCGATGACGTTGATCAGCACCGCGTTGGCCAGGAACGCCGCCGACAGCAGCAGCACCGTGCGCCAGTCGCTCGGCGCGGACAGGTCGACGTCCTCGCCGCTCTCGGACTGGCCGCGGCCGCCGCGCAGCACGTCGCGCGCCAGCAGCACCGACACCAGCAGCAGCAGACCGCCCACGAGGTAGGGCACGGTCTTCGGTCCGACCGGGCCGCGCTGGGTGAAGTCGGTGGCGATGGTCCAGGCGTCCACCAGCACCAGCACGCCCAGCGCGGCCAGGACCACGCAGATGCCGAGCTCGGAGTGCTCCTTCAGCCAGCCGCGCCGCGCGCGCCGGGGCTCGGCGGCCGGCTGGAGTTCGGTCGTGCTCATGCCAGCCCCAACTCCTTCAGGACCGAGGCGACCCGGTCGTTCTCCTGGCGCAGGAACGCGCCGAACTGCTCGCCCGGTGCGAACGCCTCGGTCCAGCCGTTGCGCTGCAGCGCCTCCTGCCATTCGGGGCTCTTGTTGAGCCGGGTGAACAGGGTGACCAGCTTCTTGCGGTCGGGCTCGGAGAGGCCGGGCGGTGCGACGATGCCGCGCCAGTTGGTGAACTCGACGTCCACGCCTGCCTCGGTGAGGGTGGGCGCGTCCACGCCCGGCAGCCGCTCCTTGCCGGTCACCGCCAGCACGCGCAGCTCCCCTGCTTCGATCTGGTCGCGGTACTCGCCGATGCCGGAGACGCCGAAGGCGACCTTGCCGCCGAGCACCGAGGCCAGCAGCTCGCCGCCGCCGTCGAACGGGACGTAGTTGACCTGCTTCGGGCTCAGACCGACGGCCCTGGCCATCAGCATCGGAGCCAGGTGGTCCGGGCCGCCCGGGGACGAGCCGCCGCCCACCGGCACGTCGCCGGGCCGGGCCTTCCAGTCGGCGAGGAGCCGGCCGAGGTCGCGGTAGGGCGAGTCCTTGCCGACGACCACGACGTTGGACTCCTCGATCAGCTTCGCCACCGGCGTGGTGTCCTGCAGCGACACCGGCGAGTGGTTGGTGTAGACGCTGCCGACCACGCCCAGGCCCATCGACATCGCCAGCTTGCCGTTGCCGCGCTCGTTGACCACCCGGCCGAGGCCGACGGTGCCGCCCGCGCCGGGCAGGTTGAAGACCTCGACGTTCGAGTTGAGCCCGGCGTCCTCCATCGCCTTGACCGCGGTGCGGGCGGTGATGTCGTAGCCGCCGCCGGGCGAGTTCGGCACCAGCATCCGCAACCCGCGGATCTCGGCGTCTGCGCCGCTGTCGGTGCCGGTGCTCGCCAGCGGCGGCACCAGGAGCACCAGCAGCAGCGACGCGACGACCGCCAGCGCACTGCGTAGTCGCACGGTTGTCCCGCCTCTCCGTTGTGGTGGGAAAAAGTGAGTTGGGTCATGGTGACCACGCACCGCGCGTTCTGTCTCGCTTGCGCAAGCATCGATCGTTTTGTTCTTTGCGTAACCGGACCGGCCGCCGCGCCGGGCGCCACCCGGCCCCACGACCTGCGGTTTCTCCGACCCGCGTGCTCCGCCGGCCGACCGGGCGGGTTAACGTCGGCTTCCGCGAGCGAGGGAGGTGGAGGCGGTGCGAGGCTCGCTGTCGCGGCAGCTCCTGGTCTGGCAGCTGCTGATCATCTTCGTGCTGCTCGCCTCGATCGCGGTGTTCTCGGTGACCCAGTCCGACGCCGCGTTCCGCGCCACCGAGGGCCGCCGCATGCTCTCGGTCGCCGAGGACCTCGCGGCCACCGATGGGGTCCGGGTGAGCCTGCCCGACCCGTTCCGCCACGACGTGCTGCCGATCCTGGCCGAGAGCGCCCGCAGCCTCTCCGGCGCCGACCACGTGATCATCGCCGACGGCAACGGAATCGTGCTGACCTCGCCCGACCCGGACCAGCGCGGGCAGCGCCTGCCGACGGGCGCCAGCACCGCGCTCTCCGGCCGGGCGTGGGTGGGCGAGATCGACACCGACGGCGTCGACTCGCTGGTGGCGCAGGTCCCGGTGATCTCCGCCGACGCGCGGATCATCGGCGTGGTCTCGGCGGGCCGGGAGACACCGGACGTGCTGCAGGGGCTGCGGGAGGCACCGCAGAACCCGCTGACGCTGCTGACCTTCGCCACCGTGCTGGGCATCGCGGGCTCGGTCTTGCTGGCGCGGCGGGTCAAGCGACAGACTCTCGGCCTCGAGCCGCAGGAGATCACCCGGTTGGTCGAACACCGGGAGGCGCTGCTGCACGGTATCCGGGAGGGGGTGCTCGGTGTGGACCAGCAGAACCGCATCACGCTGGTCAACGACCAGGCCCGCGCGCTGCTGTCGCTGCCCGCCGACTGCGTGGGCAGGCCGATCGACGGGCTCGGGCTCAACGAGCGCGCCGCCGACGTGCTCACCGGCCGCACCGACGGCGTCGACCAGATCGTGCTGCGCCGGGGCCGGGTCGTGGTGCTCAACCGGATGCCGATCTCCTCGGTCGGCGCCGTGGTCACGATGCGCGACCGCACCGAGCTGGTCGACCTGCGCCGCGAGCTGGACGCCCACCGCGACGTCACCGACACGCTGCGGGCGCAGGCGCACGAGTTCACCAACCGGCTGCACACCATCTCGGGCCTGATCGAGCTGGGCGAGTACGAGGAGCTGCAGCGCTACGTCGACCGGGTCAGCCACACCCGCGAGCAGTGGCACACCGAGGTGAGTGCCCGGGTCGGCGACCCGGCGACCGCGGCGCTGCTGATCGCCAAGGCGAGCCTGGCCGCCGAGCGCGGCGTCGGCCTGCGGCTGCACGAGGGCGCGGCGCTCGGCGAGATCGACGAGCAGCTCTCGGCGGACCTGGTCACCGTGCTGGGCAACCTCGTCGACAACGCGCTGGACGCGCTGGAGGGCTCGCCCGGCAGCACGCGGGACTTCGTCGAGGTCGACCTGCGCCACGACGACGAGGTGACGGTCGTGGTGCGCGACTCGGGGCCGGGCGTGGCGCCGGAGATCGCCGAGGAGGTGTTCCGCCACGGGTTCACCACCAAGGCCGCCAGGGGCGGCGATCGAGGACTGGGACTGGCGCTGACCAGGCAGATCTGCCGCCGCCGGGGCGGCTCGGTGCAGGTTCGAAACGACCGGGGCGCGGTGTTCACCGCCCGGCTGCCGATCGGCCCCGCTCCGGGAGGGACGTCGTGATCAAGGTTCTGGTCGTCGACGACGACTTCATGGTGGCCAAGATCCACAGCGGCTACGTCTCGCGGGTGGCAGGCTTCGAGGTCGTCGGCACCGCCCACACCGGCGCCGACGCGCTGCGCGCGGTCGGCGAGCTGCGGCCCGAGCTGGTGCTGCTCGACATCTACCTGCCCGACATGGACGGCCTGGCCGTGCTGCGGGAGCTGCGGGCGGGCACCGGCAGCCCGTCGGCCGACCCCGACGTCATCGTGATCACCGCCGCCCGCGACCTGGACACCGTGCGCGGCGCCATCCGCGGCGGCGCGCTGCACTACCTGATCAAGCCTTTCAGCTACGAGGCGCTGCGCGACCAGCTCGAGAACTTCAGGTCGCTGCACCGCAGGCTCAGCGCGATGCCGGGCGACGCCCCGGCCGTGCAGCAGGACGTCGACCGGCTCTTCGGATCCCGCGCGCGCGGCTCCTCAGCGCCGCCCAAGGGCGTCTCGAGCGAGACCGCGCGAATCGTCGAGGACATCCTGCGCGAGCGAACCGCAGGCGGCGGTGACCTCTCGGCGACCGAATGCGCCGACGCCACGGCACTTTCCCGGGTCAGCGCCCGCAAGTACCTGGAGCACTTCGTGGTGACCGGGCGGGCGGAGGTGCGCCTCCGCTACGGCGGCACCGGAAGGCCGGAACGCCGCTACCGCTGGTCGGACTGACACTCGTTCTCCAGCGTCTTGCTGCAAGTCGTACGCGATGCGGCGAGACATTTTCACCAGTCGATTCTCGTCGCCGCGCGAAGCAAGTGTGAATGATCAACTTGCGCACCGAAACGGTCGGGCTATCTTCAAGAAGGCACTACCACAACTGAATTCCGCATTTCCGCAAAACCGGGAGACGAACTCACATTCAGCGAACGTCTCCACGGATTCTTTGTCGACCCATCACGCATCACTTCGAAGGAGCAGTAATGCTTATCAAGCGCGTCCTCGTCGCGACGGCTCTCGGCCTCCCCCTGCTGTTCGGCGCCCCGGGCATGGCACTGGCCAACGGTGACCACCACGAGAAGCCGGTCCAGCACTGCAAGCACGAGTGCAAGCCCGTGAAGCACGACTGCAAGAAGGACCACAAGCCTGAGAAGCAGGACTGCAAGAAGGACCACAAGCAGCACGCGGACCACAAGAAGCATGGCGACCACAAGAAGCACGGGGACCACAAGCAGGAGCAGGCCCTGAACAACCACAACAACCAGGTCAACGTGCACACCAACGAGCAGACCGGTACGCAGCGGCAGGGCTGAGGCAGGCCCGGACCTCTGAATCAGACGGTGGCAGCCGCAGAAACAGCGCTTGGCCCGGAGTTCTTCTCCGGGCCAAGCGCTCTGCTGCGGACGTGGATTCCCACGGTTTCACCGAGCACCCCGGAAAGGGCGACTGCTTCTTTGGTCCACCCTGACACGAATAGCGGCCCACGACGCGCAACCGCCTAATCGACGCGACGGGAAAGTGGGCCGGCCTCGACGTAAAGCACAAGGGTCGCCACCGATACCGCGCTCCGGCCGGAGCCCGCTTTTCGAGCGCGCCGGCAAAGGCGTCAGAGAACCGCGGGCAGGCGGAGTCCGTTGTAGCCGGCGCGGGCGTCCTGGAACCGCTTGGCGACCTCGTCCCAGTCGACCACGTTCCACAGCTGCTTGACGTAGTCGGCCTTCACGTTGCGGTACTGCAGGTAGTAGGCGTGCTCCCAGATGTCGAACACCAGCAGCGGCGTGGTGGCGATCGACAGGTTGGAGTGGTGGTCGCGCAGCTGCTGGGTGATCAGCCGCTGACCGACCGGGTCCCAGGCCAGCACGCCCCAGCCGTTGCCCTGGATCGTGGTCGACACCGCCTCCATCTGGGCGCGGAACTTGTCGAACGACCCGAAGTCCTGGTCGATGGCCGCCGCCAGCTCCCCGGTGGGCCTGTCCCCGCCGTTGGGGCTGAGGATCTTCCACCACACCAGGTGCAGCGAGTGGCCCGCCAGGTTGAACGCCAGCGTGGTCTCCAGCCCGACGATCGAGCCGAAGTCGCCCTTGTCCCGGGCCTCGGCGATCTTGTCGATCGTGTCGTTGGCGCCCTTGACGTAGGTCGCGTGGTGCTTGCTGTGGTGCAGCTCGTTGATCTCCCCCGAGATCGCGGGCTCCAGCGCCGCGTAGTCGTAATCCAACTCGGGCAGCACGTACTGAGCCATTCCGGACTCCTCGCATCGATCTTGGTCCTGACGACGCCGAGTCTCGAACCTCGAGCGCGCTGGAGGTCAACGGATCGGAGCGGGTGTTCTGCGTCACCGCGTCGCCGCTACCCGAACCGGCCCTGTCAGGGGCGTCGGCTCAGGCGCTAATGTGCGCGAGAACACATAGCCGACGGAGGCCGTGATGTCCGACCCGACGTGGCTCACCGCAGACCACGACCTCGACCGCCCGAACGGCGCACGGATCTACGACTTCTACCTCGGCGGCCAGAACAACCTGCTGTGCGACCGCACCTACGCGCGCAGGTTGCTGGCGCTGGTACCGGACCTGCGCCACGCCGCGCTGGAGAACCGCGCGTGCATGCGCCGCGTGGTGCGCATGTTCGCCGAGCGCGGCATCCGGCAGTTCCTCGACCTCGGTTCCGGCATCCCCACCGCGGGCAACACCCACGAGACCGCCCGCGAGGTCGCCCCGGACTGCCGCGTCGTCTACGTCGACAGCGAGCCGATGGCGGTCGCGCACGGCGAGCTGCTGCTGAACGGCGACCCGAACACCGCCATCGTGCGCAAGGACGTCCGCGACGTGCGGGCCGTGCTCCACGACGAGCAGACCCGGCGGCTGCTGGACTTCGACCAGCCCGTCGCGGTGCTGCTGTTCGCGCTGATGCAGTTCATCCCCGACGACGACGATCCGGAGGCCATGCTCGAGCAGTACCGCGACGCGCTGGTGCCCGGCTCGTATTTGGCGCTGTCGCACCTGACCGGCGACGACCGGCCCGAGGAGATGGAGGCCGTCCGCCGGCTCACCATGCACGAGGGCAGGCCCAACACCCTGCGCGGCCGGGAGCGGGTGCGGGAGCTGCTGGCCGGTTTCGAGCTGGTGGAGCCCGGCGTGGTCTACCTCCCGGAGTGGCGGCCGGACCCGGGGCACCGCGACGAGGTCCCCGTGGAACGCTCGATGGCCTACGTCGCCGTCGGCTGCAAGCCCTGACCCCCTACCGCACCGCACCGGGCACGACCTCCGACGAGACCCGTGAGCCTTTCTGGCGCCACGACGACCCAAACGACCCGCGGGCGTCCGGACACCGTTGGCGGGGGCGGAAATCGGCGGTGGCGACCTCAGCGGCAATGCGGACGAACCGCCCTTGCTAACGTGGCGGCGTGTCCGAGCAGACCAGCACCGCGACCTCGGCCCCCTCGGGCACCCGGAGCAGGCGCAAGATCAGCTGGGACCTGGTCCGCGCGGGCTGCGTGACCCTGGTCATGCTCTACCACGCGACGTTCCTCGGCGTCTTCCTGCACCCGGAGCTGGAGAGCCGCAAGCTGGTCTTCCCCTACCAGGTCGGGGCGAGCCTGCTGCTGCTGATCTCGGGCTACTTCGCCTGCGTGACCATCGGGCGCGGGCCGGTGCTGCGCTACTGGTGGGGCCGCATCGCCCGGCTGCTGCCGCCCTTCCTGGCGGCGGTGTTGCTCATCTACGCGGTGATGCGGCTGGTCCCGGTCGACGGCTGGTTCGACCCGGGGTGGGGCGACCTGCTGGCCAACCTGCTCATGCTGTGGAACTGGCACCCGCAGGACCACCCCTTCATCGACGGCTCGCACTGGACGGTGCCGTTGCAGCTCATGGGCTTCACCGCCGCGGCACTGCTGTACCGGTCGAGCTGGGGACGCGGACCGCGGCTGCGGGTGGTGCTGTGGGCGGCGGTGCTCCTGCCGGTCGCGCAGTGGCCGCTGCGGGTGTCCAACCCGCCGGAGCCGTACCGCATGCTCGTCGACGGCATCGGCGCGCACCGCTGGCACCTGCTGGTGGCGGGGGTGGTGATCTGGCTGTGGTCGACCCGCCGCATCGGCACACCGCACTTCTGCGCGCTGCTGGCCTCGTGCATGGTCGCCCAGGCGCTGCACAACTATTCGGAGACGCCGGAGGGCCTGGTCGCCGACTGGGGTTCGACGGTCGCGGTCTGCGCCGGGATGGTGGTCGTGGCGGCGACCGCCTACGGCCCGGACTGGAACCGGGTGGTGCCGGACTGGCTGGGCAGGCGCGTCCAGTGGTTCGCCGGGATCTCCTACGGCGTCTTCCTCACCCACCAGACCATCGGCTACATCGTCTCGCGCAAGCTCCAGGACGCCGGTGCGGGACCGACCGCGCAGACCGCGGCGATGGTGGGCACGGGCGTGGTCGCGGGCTGGCTGCTGACGCGCGTCGTGGAACGCCCCGCGCACCGCTTCCTGATGGGCACCTACGACCGGCTTCGCCCGGCCCCCGCCAAGTCCGCCTGAGCGGCCGTCGAGGCGCTCAGCGACGCGCTCCGGGCGCGTCCGGGCCAACGACGGCGCGCGGGCGGGCCCAGTGACTCCGGACCCGCCCGCGCGCGCAGGTGCTCAGAACGGCCGGCGCTGGAGCGGGCGCTCGTCCAGCGGCGTGTCGCGCACCGACACGCCGGCATCGACACCGCCCCACCTGCGCAGCGCGGCGGTCGCGGCGTCGCGCTCCGAGGCGGGCAGTGCCTCGATGTCGGCGCCGTGGTTGCCGCCAGGGACGACGAACTTGAAGGAGTCCTCGCTGCCGGGCCCCAGCTCGAACGGCTCGGTGTTCCACGGGTCGTACTCGCCGTTGACGAACATCAGTTCCGAACCCGCCGAGCGCACCCAGTCGTCGATCCCGGCCATCACGCCGGGCTCGAACCACATCGGGATGTCCCTGGGCACCAGCCCGCGCGGGTTGCTGAGGTCGTCGTGGCGCAGCAGGTCGGCCAGCGCCGCGTTCGACACGCCCGGCCACCCCAGCTGCGTTCCCGCCTGGTAGTAGTACGGCACGTACTTCTCCACGCCCTGGTCGGTGTAGGAGGAGAACTGCACGGTCTTGTCGAAGAACGCGTAGAGGTCGTCGGTGCTCGCGCCGGCGGCCGGGATCGTCGAGCAGCCCGCCTGGCCGCCGTACTGCCAGAACGTGAACGGCGTGTCGGAGACCACCAGCTCCAGGGCCCGGTCGATGCCGCCGACGGTCTTGTCGAAGGTGAAGCCCTCCTTCGCGGCGTAGTCGCCGAAGCGCTTGAGCATCTCGTCGCGCCGCAGCAGCGCCTCCCGCTGCGCGGTGACCAGCGCGTTCCGGCACGCCTGGTCGGTGCCCACGGTGGCCAGGAACTCGTCGTAGCCGTCGCTGTCGTTGTCGACGTCGTTGGGCGCGACGTAGGCGACCGTGCCGTCGACGTCGCCGGGATAGAAGTGGCGGTGGTAGACCGCAGTCATCCCGCCCTTGCTGCCGCCGGTGGTGATCCACTCCTGGGCGTAGGCGGCCTTCAGCCCGTCGATGACCCGGTGCTCGTCGGTGGCCGACTGCCAGATGTCAAGGTGCCCCCATTCGGCCGGCTCGGGCCGCGACGGCGCGAAGAACCGGTGTTCGAGGCTCACCTGGTTGCCGTCAAGCAGCTGGGTCGGCTCGGCGCGGCTGGCCTTCTCCGGCAGGTTGTACCCGCTGGTGTAGGCGACCGTCGGCCGGTCGAACCCGCGGTGCAGCAGGGTCAGCCGCTGCTGGAACTCCCCGGCCGCCGGGTCGCGGTGGTCGGCGGGCTGGGTGAACGTCAGGTCGAACAGCCGGAACCCCGGCTCGGTCGGCCGCTCACCGGTGATGGTGAGCCCCGGGATGGCTTCGAGCTTCTCCCGCACGTCGTCGGCCTGCGGGGCCGCTGCCGCCGGCATGCCGGTGAGCAGCAGCCCGCACGTGACGGTCGCGGTGACCAGACCACGCCACTTCATCTCGCCTCCCAGCGTCTCGTGGGATCCGCGTGCCAGGTCGTCCGCCGCGTGCGGCTCCCGGTTGGGGGCGGCGGCGCGTGCGGCGTCCGGCCGTTGATCGGCACCGAAAGTAGCCTGGGGCATAGCGCCTAGGAAGGCGAACCGATCGTGCTGTCGTGTTCCCGCAACCGGGGGGGTCGGCCGGCGCCGGACCGGGGCGCGAGCAGCCCGTCCGCTCACCTGGAGGTGTACATGTCCGAATCGGACCTGCCGCGGCAGGCGCTGGACGTCCTGGCCCGCCCGAACCCGGCGGTGATCGCCACCGTCAACGCCGAGGGCGACCCGGTCACGGTCGCGACCTGGTACCTGTGGGAGAACGGGCAGGTGCTGGTCAACATGGACGGTGGCCGCGCGCGGCTCAAGCACCTGCGGCGCGACCCTCGCGTCTCGCTGACCGTGCTCAACGACGACGACTGGTACCAGCACGTCAGCCTGCGCGGGAAGGTTGTCCGGATGGCCGACGACCCGGACCTGGCCGACATCGACCGCCTCGCGCGGCACTACCTCGGCAAGCCCTACCCGGACCGCGACCGGCCGCGCGTCAGCGCCTGGATCCAGGTGTCGTCCTGGCACGGCTGGAACATGGGTGAGCGCTGACCGGCTCCAGGCGCGCTGAACGCACCCGCATGGTCCACGCGGTTCGCGACGGTCTCCGCGCGTCCGGCC
This sequence comes from Saccharopolyspora erythraea, assembly GCF_018141105.1. NCBI lineage: Bacteria > Bacillati > Actinomycetota > Actinomycetes > Pseudonocardiales > Pseudonocardiaceae > Saccharopolyspora > Saccharopolyspora erythraea. The sequence goes on from NZ_CP054839.1 coordinate 1,484,204, forward strand.
GCCTGCGGTCGGACGCGAACCCCGCCCGCACGTCAGTGCGAGCCGTCGCTCGTGCGCGGCTCCTGGCGTGCCACGAGTGCTCAGCTCCCGGCGCGCCGACGCCATCAGCGCAGAACGCCCGGCGCGGCCACCAGCGCTCAGCACCCGGCGCGGCCAGGCCCGCCTGACCGGCGGCCGACCGCCGAAACCGCTGGTCGAAACGCTCGCGGTCGGCTGACAGCGCCCGAGCATGCGAAGGCCCGCGCAGGGGTGCCGTCCCGCCCCGTACCGGCACCCCGTGCGCTCAGCCCTCGCTACCGCTACGCGCGGGCGTCGGCGTGCGCGACCTCCGTCGCCTCGGCGACCGGCTCCTCGTCGCGCTGCCTGGGCACGGCGACCTCGTCCCGCTCGATGTCAGCCATCGGCACCTGTCCGTTGTGGACGGTCGTGTCCACGTAGGTGTCGGAGTGCTCACCAGGGGCACCGGCCTCGGTGGCCGACAGGAACGGCTCGGCCGCGGCGAGCACCCGCTGCGCCCCGCGAACCCGCTCGGCCAGGTCCTGGCGCATCCGCAGCATGGTCTCGGCGTACTCGTCGGCCCGCCGGACGCGGCGCTCGGCCTCCGCGGTCGCCTCCCGGACGCGGCGCTGCGCCTCCTGCCTGCTGGCGTGCTCGCGCTCGGCCTGCACCCGCATCTGCTCTTCCCGCCGGGCGGCCATGGAGATCTCGAAGTCCTTCTCGATCTGCGTCCGCCGCTCCTCGGCGGAGGTGTCGAGCTTGCGGCGGTGCTGCTCGGCCTCGCGTGCCATCCGCTGGATGTCCTCGCGAGTGCGCCTCAGCGACTCGTTGCGCTGCTCCTCGGCCTGCCGCCGCCACTGGTCGGCCTCGTTGACGAGGTTCTCGTAGCGGGTGCGCAGCTCGGCCGCCGACTGCTCGGCCCGCGCCCATTCGTGCTCGGCGGCGGCCTGCGCCGACGCGACGACCTCGGCGGCCTCGTCGTTGGCCAGCCGCACCATCCGGCGCATCCGGTCCGAGAGACCCTCCTCGTCGATCGGCGTCCGGCTGACGCTGTCGAGCTGCGCTCGTAAGGACTCGATCTCGGCCCGCGACTGCTCCAGCTGCGCCGACAGGTCGGCGACCTGGCTCAGCGCGGAGTCGCGGTCCTCGGTCAGCATCCGGACCTCGGCCTCGGTCTGCTGGAGGTAGAACTTCACCTGCGAACGCCGGAACCCGTACCAGACGGTGTCGAAATCCGCTTTCAACGGCACGAGTTCCCGGTCATCGTTGTGCCCCACGGTCTCACCCCACTCGAGTTGATCTTCATACTGTTGCTGGGAGCGAGCCACGCCCCGACGCGGCAAATTCCGTTGTACACCCCCGAAGCGGCTTGCGATGTGCTCCGGCGGACTGAACCGGTGGAGCCGACGCGGTCACTCTGCGCAGGGACAACGGATCGCTGCGGGCCATTGTTCACCCCGGCCCGCGATAAGATCAACTGTTCGTTCTAGGGAAAGCCGCGCGACATCCGTTGTCGGCCTCGCCGACACCGGGCGCGAAATCCCTGCTCGTGTCAGCTCTTTTCGGCCGGGCCGAGCACGCGCCGGAAAAGCGTCTCGATTTCGTCTCGTGTCGGAACCGATTCGCGGACGACGCCCTGCAACAGCAGCCCGCAGAACAGCGCCGAGAGCACCTTGCCGGTGACCGGGTCGGTGTGCGCGGTGAACTCCTCGGCCAGCGCGGCGTCCCACTCGGTGCTCACGTGCGCGAGCGCGGGGCGGTGCAGCGCGGCGACGTAGAGCTCGTGCTCGACCACCGTGCGCGAGCGTTCCGGCCCGAGGTAGTGCAGCACCAGGTCGGCCAGCGCCGCGGCGAAGTCGGCCGAGGGGTCCAGGCCGCGGGCCCACTCGCGCAGCTGCGCGACGTCGTCGCCCGCCGCCTGGCGCAGTGCCTCGGCAAGCAGGTCGTCGAGGTTGGCGAAGTAGTAGGTGGTCGATCCCAGCGGGACACCCGCGGCGGCGGCCACGGCGCGGTGGGTGAGCTTCTCGATGCCGCGCTCGGCCACGACGCTGATCGCGGCGCGGGCGATGCGTTCCCGCCTGGCGGGGTCCTTCGGACGCGCGGCCGGGCGAGCCGTGGAAGCGCGGCCGGACCGGTCGGTGGTGGACCGTCCCGCGCCGCTCGCGCGGGACGCGCCCGCGCCGGAACGTGACGGCGCCGAACGCGGCGGCGCCGAACGCGCCGAGCGCGAGGGTCCCGGACCGGTCGATGTGGACCGCGCGGAACCGCCCGAAACGGACTGACCGGACGCGGCCTCACCCGCCGAGGCACGAACGGCAGGGGCACCGCCCGCCGGGGCGTGCCCCGTCCCGGCGCCGCCCGTCTGGCCGCCGCCGGCCGCGCCCGAGGTGGGCTCACCCGGCGCGGACTGGGTGCCCGCTGGCTCCGTGGTCGACATCGCGCTCCCGTCCTCCTCGATGGGCCGGCGTTGGGGCGCCCCGCGGCGCGAGGTCCCACCTACAGCGTGTCACGACGGACGGCCGCGGCGATGCGGTCCACGTCACCCAGCGTGTGTTTGGCCTGTTCATCCAGCAGGAAGACGGCTCGTTGCGGAATTCCCACAAGCCGATGATGTACAGATGTACACCACCGGTGTTAGGGTCTTTCGCGGCACGAGGACGAACCCACTTCGAGGACGAAGTCGATCTGGCACCACGCCTGCCGTGGCAGCCGACGAGAATTGCAGCGCCACCGCCTGATCGCCAGGAGGTGAGTTTCACGGCACGATGTGCTGGTGGCGGATGAGAGAACAATCGAATCCCGCGCCCAGATCGCCCCGGCGGCCCATTCGATTCCCGGCCGCTGTTCGTCCCCGCCCCGCCGACCGCAGGTGAACCACTCGCATCGACGTGAACTCGCGTGCGAGTCGGGACCCCGCGCGTCCGGCACCGGCGGTGCCCGCAGAACCGCAATTGGCGAAGAAGTCAGCAAGAACGACAAAACGGGGAATAGGACATCCATGTCGGATACCGCAGAACCCACGCTGTTCATCGACGGCTCGTGGGTACCGGCCGAGGCCGGTGGCACGCGCCAGATCCACTGCCCGGCCGACGGCAGCCTGGTGAGCACGGTCGCCGAGGGCGGCCGGGCCGACGCCGAGCGCGCCGTCGCCGCCGCCCGGCGGGCCTTCGACGACGGCGCCTGGACCAGCACCTCGGCCTGGGAGCGCGGTGACCTGCTGCTGCGCGTGGCCGACATCCTGGTCCGCGACCGCGACCTGTTCGCCCGCACCGAGTCGCTGGACACCGGCAAGCGCCTGGTGGAGAGCGGCTACGACATGGACGACATCGCCGCCTGCTTCCGCTACTTCGGCAAGATCGCGGGCACCGATGCGGGCAAGCTGGTCGACACCGGCTCGCCGGAGGCCATCAGCCGCGTCAGCTACGAGCCGGTCGGCGTGTGCGGGATGATCACGCCCTGGAACTTCCCGCTGCTGCAGGTCGCCTGGAAGGTCGCGCCCGCCATCGCCGCGGGCGACACCTTCGTGCTCAAGCCCAGCGAGCTGACCCCGGGCACCGCGATCCTGCTGATGAAGGCGCTGGCCGAGGCCGGGCTGCCCGCGGGCGTGGGCAACCTGGTGCTGGGCACCGGGCCCGAGGTCGGTGCGGTGCTCTCCGAGCACCCCGACGTCGACCTGGTCTCCTTCACCGGCGGCCTGCACACCGGGCGCCGGGTCGCGGCCTCCGCAGCGGCCACTGTCAAGAAGGTCGCGCTGGAGCTCGGCGGCAAGAATCCCAACATCGTCTTCTCCGACGCCGACTTCGCCACCGCCGTCGACTACGCGCTGACCGCGATCTTCCTGCACTCCGGGCAGGTGTGCTCGGCCGGTGCGCGGCTGATCGTGCAGGACGACGTGCACGACGCGCTGGTCGACGAGATCGTGCGCCGGGCCGGGATGATCCGGCTGGGCGGGCCGTTCGACGAAGACGCCGAGACCGGGCCGCTGATCTCGGCCGATCACCTGGCCAAGGTCGAGTCCTACGTCGCGAAGTCCGTCGAGGAAGGCGCGGTGCTGCGCACCGGCGGGCGTCGCCCCGAGGGCGAAGAGTTCGCCAACGGGCACTTCTACCTGCCGACCGTGCTCGACGAGGTCAAGCAGGGTTCCTACGCGGTGACCGAGGAGTCCTTCGGCCCGGTGCTGACGGTCGAGCGGTTCACCGACGAGGACGACGCGGTCCGCATCGCCAACGACACCCACTACGGTCTGGCCGGTGCGGTGTTCACCTCCGACGTCAGCAGGGCGCAGCGAGTGGCCAACAGGCTGCGCCACGGCACCGTCTGGATCAACGATTTCCACCCCTACCTCCCGCAGGCGGAATGGGGCGGTTTCAAGCAGTCCGGGGTCGGCCGCGAACTCGGCCGCGCCGGACTCGGCGAGTACCAGGAAGCAAAGCACGTCTACCAGAACCTGCGGCCGCAGCCGCAGAACTGGTTCTCCCCTCGCTGATTCCTCCGTTCTTCCGCAGCAGTCCGAAAACCGGAGGAATCGCACCGGCAATTCACCACCGTCGACTCGACGGCATTTCTCGACAATCGCGCAGCAACCACCCGAGTCCGCCCTCTCCGACGCATCCGGCGTCGGGGAGGGAAGACCGGGAAAGGAGTTCGGGGCATGAGCGCGCCCACCGGCGACGCCGAACTGAACGAGTTCGGCTACACCAACAAACTGAAAAGATCGCTCGGCGGTTTCCACACCTTCGCCGCCGGGGTCAGCTACATCTCGGTGCTCACCGGCACCTTCCAACTGTCCTACTTCGGGTTGTCCTCCGGCGGTCCCGCCTACTGGTGGTCCTGGCCGCTGGTCTTCCTCGGGCAGTTGATGGTGGCGTTGAGCTTCGCCGAGCTGGCATCGCACTACCCGATCGCCGGATCGGTCTACAACTGGTCGAAGAAGCTGGGCGGCCAGCACGTCGGCTGGCTGGCGGGCTGGATGATGCTGCTGGCCTCGATCGTCTCGATCGCGGCCACCGCGCTGGCCTACCAGCACACCCTGCCCCAGATCTGGGGCGCCTTCCAGCTCATCGGTGACGGCACCGGCACCAGCGAGGCCACCAACGGCGTGGTGCTGGCGACCGCGCTGATCGTGTTCACCACGCTGGTCAACGCCTTCGGCGTCAAGCTGATGGCCCGCATCAACAGCGCGGGCGTGTTCATCGAGCTGGTCGCGGCGGTGCTGCTGATCCTGTTCCTGGCCGTGGCCGCGACCCGCGGTCCCGAGGTCGTCATGGAGACGCAGAACACCGGCTCGGCCTACTCCAGCGGCTACCTCGGCGCCTTCCTGGTCGCCGCGATCGCCTCGTCGTACGTGATGTACGGCTTCGACACGGCCTCCTCGCTGGGCGAGGAGTCCATCGACCCGCGCCGCAACGCGCCACGGGCGATCCTGCGCTCGCTGGTCGCCTCGTTCGTGCTCGGCGGTCTGATCATCCTGCTGGCACTCATGGCCGCCAGGGACCTCAACGCGCCCGAGCTGACCTCCGACGGTCTGCAGTTCGTGCTCACCGACGCCCTGGGCCCGATGGTCGGCCGGATGTTCCTGCTGGTGGTGTTCATCGCGATCACCGTGTGCGTGCTGGCCGTGCACACCGCCGCGATCCGCATCGCCTTCGCCATGGCCCGCGACAACGCGCTGCCCGGCGGCTCCAAGCTGGCCAAGGTCAGCCCGCGGTTCCTGACCCCGGTGACGCCCGCGATCATCATCGGTGTCATCGCGGTGGTGCTGCTGGTGGTCAACATCGGCCAGCCGCAGATCTTCTCGGCCGTCACCAGCCTGGCGATCATCCTGATCTACGTCTCCTACCTCCTGGTCACCATCCCGATGCTGGTGGCGCGGTTGCGCGGCAAGTGGTCGTCGGCCAAGCAGGAGGGCCGCTTCTGCCTGGGCAAGTTCGGTCTGCCGGTCAACGTCCTGGCCGTCCTGTGGGGCCTGGGCATGACGATCAACCTGGCCTGGCCGCGCCAGGAGGTCTACAACGCCGAGCCGCCGTTCCACTGGTACCTGCAGTGGAGCTCGGTCCTGTTCGTCGGGATCGCCGCGGGCGGCGGGTTCCTCTACTACTGGTTCGTCCAGCGCCACCGCGTCGGCGTCCTGGCCGACCACGCCGCCGCTCCCGCGTCCGAGCCCCCGGAGACCACCGCCGATCCCAAGCCGGCGATTTCCTGAGCAGAGAACGGAGATTACGAAGATGACCGAACAGTTCGACGATGTCTTCGACTACGTCGTGGTCGGCGGTGGCAGCGCCGGCGCCGCGGTCGCGGCGCGGCTGTCGGAGGACCCCGGCGTCACCGTGTGCCTGCTCGAGGCCGGCCCGTCCGACGTCGGCGACAAGGCCATCCTGGAGCTCAACCGCTGGATGGGCCTGCTGGAGTCCGGCTACGACTGGGACTACCTGATCGAGCCGCAGGTCAACGGCAACTCCTTCATGCGCCACGCCCGCGCCCGGGTGCTCGGCGGCTGTTCCTCGCACAACTCCTGCATCGCGTTCTGGGCACCCGCCGAGGACCTCGACGAGTGGGAGTCGATGGGTGCCACCGGCTGGGGCGCCAAGGACGTCTTCCCGCTGTACAAGCGGCTGGAGACCAACGACGGCCCCGGTGACCACCACGGCCGCAGCGGCCCGGTGACCCTGCGCAGCGTCCCGCCGAAGGACCCGTCGGGCGTGGCCCTGCTCCAGGCGTGCGAGCAGGCCGGCATCCCGATCACCGAGTTCAACTCCGGCAAGACCGTCACCCACGGCGCGAACTGGTTCCAGATCAACGCCCGCGAGGACGGCACCCGCTCCTCGTCCTCGGTGTCCTACCTGCACCCGATCATGGGCAAGCGGCCGAACCTGGAGGTCCGCACCGACGCCCGCGCCAAGAAGGTCAGCTTCGACGGCAAGCGCGCGACCGGCGTGGAGGTCCTGGCGCCCGACCTGATCCACACCCGCCGGATCGGGGCCCGCCGCGAGGTGGTGCTGTCCACCGGCGCCATCGACACCCCGAAGCTGCTGATGCTCTCGGGCATCGGCCCGGCCGAGCACCTGCGGGAGTTCGGCGTGGACGTCCTGGTCGACTCCCCCGGCGTCGGCTCGAACCTGCAGGACCACCCCGAGGGCGTCATCGGCTGGGACGCCAAGCAGCCGATGGTCAGCGACTCCACGCAGTGGTGGGAGATCGGGATCTTCACCACCACCGAGCCCGGCCTGGACCGGCCGGACCTGATGTTCCACTACGGTTCGGTGCCCTTCGACATGCACACCGCGCGGCAGGGCTACCCCACCACCGAGAACGGCTTCTGCCTGACCCCGAACGTCACCCGCAGCCGCTCGATCGGCACGGTGCGCCTGCGGTCCCGGGATTACCGGGACAAGCCCGCGGTCGACCCGCGCTACTTCACCGACGAGCACGACATGCGGGTGATGACCGAGGGCATCAAGCTCGCGCGCAGGATCGTGTCCCAGGACGCGATGCGCGAGTGGGCGGGCGCCGAGCTGCACCCGGGACCGGACGTGGTCACCGACGACGAGATCGCCGACTACATCCGCAAGACCCACAACACCGTCTACCACCCGGCGGCGTCGGTGCCGATGGGCGCCGACGACGACAAGAACGCCCCGCTGGACGCGCGGCTGCGGGTCAAGGGCGTGCAGGGCCTGCGCGTGGCCGACGCATCGGCGATGCCGTTCCTGGTGGCGGTCAACCCCAACATCACCACCATGGCGATCGGTGAGAAGTGCTCCGACATGCTCAAGGAGGACAACGCCTGACCTTTCGCCCGCTCGCGCGGGTCCCTCCGGTCCCCCGTCCCGGAGGGACCCGCGCGAGCACCGGAAAGGTGCTGCGGCGCGGGATCTCCCGCGCCGCAGCACCTTTTTGGTCCGATGTGGACGATTCCGGTGCGCGGTCCGGTCGGCACCGTGCTCACTGCCGGTCAGTCCGAGCACATCACTTCGTACAGATTCCCCGTCCTGTCGGTGAAGAACAGGCCCCGCTCGCACAGCGGGTGGTCGACGCGGCCGTTGACGGAGTCCCACGGGCTGTTGCCGAAGGGCACCCCCATCTCCCGCAGCCGCCCGAGCACCGCGTCGAACTCCGCGCCGCCGACGGCGAATGCCAGGTGGTGCGGCTGGGGATCGTCGACCGTCATGAACTGCAGGGTGAGACCGTCGTTCACCCGCACCGGGGCGAAGTGGCCCGCGACGCCGTCCGGCGGTAGCACCTCCAGCCCCATGATCCCGGCCAGGAAACGGGCCTCGGCGTCGTTGTCCAGCGCGGGGACGATGGTGTGGTCCAGGGTGACTGTCATGCTCGCCCCTCCGAGATGGTGAGTGCTCCGCCGAGGAAGACCTCGACGAGGTCGGCGGCGGTGATCTCGGCCGGGCCCCGCACCGCGGTGCGGGTGAAGAGCAGGCCGAGGTAGAGCGACGCCGTCTGCTCGCAGCTCAGCCGCAGTGAGTCGCGCTCCGGTTCGAGCAGCTCGGCGATGGCGGCGCCGATCGCGGCCATCGACGCCTCCCGGCTCGCCAGTGGTCGCCGCGGCTCGCTCCCCCGGCTGCGCGGACGTCCCGACGCCTGCAACGCCCCCGCCACCGCACCGAGGCGTTCCAGGCCCGCCCGCACCGCTTCCGCGGCCTCGCGCAGCCGCGCGGCCAGCGGCTGGTCGAGCGAGATGGACGCGATCTCGCGGACCGCGTGGTCGGGTCGCATCGCCTCGGCCATGCACGCGTCGAGCAGTTCGTCCTTGCCCGCGAAGACGCGGAAGATCGTGCCCTCCCCGATCCCGGCGGCCCGCGCCACCTGCGCCGTGGTGACCGCGGCACCGTTCTCGGCCACCAGCGGCAGCGCCGCGGCCACGATCATCTCCCGGCGCTGCTCCGGCGTCATCCCCGGAGCGCGGCGCCGGCCTTTCGGTTCGTCCATGCCGTCCAGCGTACGGAGTGAGCGCTCACTCCGTCAATGAGCGAGCACTCACTCCGGCGATTGCAGGCGGGGATGCGAGTCTTCGAAACCGCTGAACTTTCCGGGTCGCTGTGGCAGCCCGAAAAGCTCAGCGGCCCCGCAGCGAACGCCGTCGCGGCACGGGGTCGGCGTCAGCGGCGACCGCCCCCGCTCCGCGTCGCTGTCAGCTCACCTTGCGCTGCGGGAGGCGGTGCAGCTCCACCGCGCCGAGGGTTCCGTCCACCACCTCCGCCGTCATGTAGGTGCAGTGCGGTTGGCGTCTGCGGTCGGTGGGCGAGCCGGGGTTGAGCAGCCGGAGACCGCCAGGCGTGACACTGTCCCACGGGATGTGGCTGTGGCCGAACACCAGCACGTCGGCGTCCGGGAACCACCCGTCGCACCGCGCTTCCCGGCCCTTGGCCGCGCCGGTCTCGTGGATCATCGCGAAGCGGACCCCCTCCAGCTCGACCCGCGCGACCTCGGGCAGCCGGGTGCGCAGCTCCGGACCGTCGTTGTTGCCGAACACCCCGACCAGCCGCGCGCTGCGCGCGTCCAGCTCCTCCAGCGACGGCAGGTCGACCCAGTCACCGGCGTGGAAGACGACGTCCGCCGCGGCGACGGCGATCCAGACCTCGTCCGGAAGCGCCTTGGCCCGCTTCGGCAGGTGCGTGTCGGCGATCAGCAGCAGCCGCATGGAGCCAGTCTCGCCGACACGAGTCCGGTACACCACAGCGAAACGGCAGCGCTCCCCGCGGTTCGCATCCCACCTTCAAGTCACCACCGAACCGAATTCCAATGTGGACTATGTTCGGAAACCGTGGACACACGAGTAACTTTCCGACGGAAGTCTCGTACGAGTGGCCACTGAAGCGTGGAGCCACACACGATGGACTGGCAATCCCCGCGGACCACCGCGCGCCATCCCTCCATGCCTGCAACGATTCAGCAAGCAGGCTCGGCGATCAGGAGTGGACTATGACCGACGGGAAGATGACGTTCGGCGAAGTGGCCAGTGCTCTCGACGAGACGTGGGCGAACACGTCGTGGCAGGCGGGAGAACTACGTCACGATGGTGGGACTTACCGCGGGACCTACCACGTCCGGCTCGCCGACGACTGGGACGAGCGCGCGCCGCACCGGCCCTTGCTGCACGGATCCACGCTGTACCAGATCGCCGAGTACCACGCCCTGGTTTCCCTGATCTTCGCCTACGCCAACCGGCACTACCCCGCCTTCGACTCGGTACCGGCCATGACCATGGCCGAAGCCAGACGGCGCTTCCTGCTCACCTCGGTCCGGCTGGATCTGCACAAGCCGATCTTCGCCTCCGAGGTACCGGTGCAGCTCAGAGTCGACCGGCTGGTCAACAAGATGCAGAAGCACCGGCTCGTCTTCTTCGATGGCTTCGTGTCGCTCGGCGACGGCGAGCACGAGGCGCGGATGGGCGGATGCCTCAACCTGCGGGACGACCTCATCGCAACGGGCGACGCCGCCACTGACGCCACGCAGGGCACGTCCGCCCCCTGACGCACACCGGCGCCCGCCCGGTTCGAACACCGGACGGGCGCCGGGTGGTTGCGCGTTCCCGGTGCCGCTCCACGGCGCCGGTCAGGCGGAACCGCCGCACGCGGAGGGTGGCCCCGGGAACGGACTACCCGATGGTGGTCGTGGTCAGCACCGGGTTCGGGTTCGGGAAGCAGCGCGACGGCACCGGCTGGTCACCGATGATCGAGCTGACGACGGCGGTGAAGGTCAGACCCGGGTCGTCGTGGCTGGTGCCGTGGAGCTTCGTCTCGATGGTCCCGGACTGCGCGGCGGTCAGGTGCGCGGTGATCGTGGGCAGCTCGAACTGCTGCCCGCCGCCGATGGGGCCGTCGAGGTGCAGGACGGCGACGTTGCCGTCGAGGGTGATCGTCGGCGGGTTCGGCCCGAGGTTCGAGCCGCCCGCGAGGTCGGCGGAGACGAAGGCCGAGTTCGCCGGGATCGGGATCTTCAGGTCCAGCCCCTCGACGTGTTTGACGGTGTATCCGTTGACCTCACCGGGGATCGTGTTCGGCGCCGGGTCGATCACGACGTCCAGCGCCGCGCCGGGAGCGACCGTCGCGGGTGCCGTCACGTCGGTGGCCTGGGAGAGGGTGAACAGCTGCTCACCCACGGGGGAGTCACCCGAGCAGTCGAAGTTGACGTCGAACGACGCCGCAGCGGCTTGGGGAGTGAACGCCAGTGCCGCGACGGCGGCGACAGCGGCGGCAAGGAGGGGTCTGCCACTTGGGCTAAGAGCGGACTTCATTGGCCTCACCTCGGAAAACGGTCGGGGGATGGGCGAAGAGCCGCGCGGCGCTGGAGATATTTACTGACGAGTAGGGACGGCGTCAACGAAGTGCGGTTTCGCGGAATTGCCAGGTTTTTCCCGGTTGTACCGACCGTGACCCGCCCCGCCGCGGTCAACCGCCATCGGCGGGGCGATGCAAGCCAACGCCGAGATTCCGGCAACACCCGTTCATCGCAACGGCTTCGGCGCTCCGTGACGGGCATCGGCCGGAAGAGTGCTTCTGCCCGGCCACTCTGCTGCCGCACACCACGGGGAACGCGACTTTCCCGCGGTGAGAACTTCGTCGAATGTTGCGCGCTGGCGAGACCTCCCGGATCCGTGCCCGGGTTCAGCCGAGGCTGTGGCCCGCGCGGCGCTCGACGATCTGGACGGCGGCGCTGTGGTCGAGGTCGCCGCCGCCGGACTCGACGAGCTCCTCCATCGCCCTGGCCGCCGCCTCGAAGACCTGGTTGTCCACCACGCCCTCGGTGAGCTCGCGGATGATTCCGATGTCCTTGAGCTGCGTCCTGGCGGCGGCGCCGAGCGTGAAGTCCCGGCGCAGCATGCGGTCGCCGTGCAGCTCCAGGATGCGGCTGGCGGCGTAGCCGCCCAGCAGGGCCTCCCGCACCGCCGCCGGGTCCGCGCCCAGCGCGGACGCGGTGACCAGCGCCTCGGCGACGACCGCGATGCCCGCCGTGACGACGAGCTGGTTGCACGCCTTGGCGATCTGGCCCGCACCGGGCCCTCCGCACACCACGACCCGGCCCGCGAACGCACCGATCACCTCGTCGGTCGCGGCGACGTCGGCCTCGGTGCCGCCGACCATGACCGACAGCGAACCCGCCCGCGCGGCGGTCGGGCCGCCGGAGACCGGCGCGTCGACGACGGCGCAGCCGCGCGCGTGCAGGTCTTCGGCCAGCGACCGCGCGTCCGCGGGCGCGCACGTGCTGGTGTCGATCACGACGAACTCCCCGCCGTCGGCGAGCAGTCCGTCGACCACCGCGGCCCGCACCTGCGGTCCCGACGGCAGCGACACGACCACCACCGGCTTCGGGCCCGCCGAGCGCAGCCGCCCGGCGAGCGCGCGCACGTCGTCGACGACCCGGATTCCCTGCTGCGCGGCCGCTTCCCGGGTGCTGTGGCTGCGCGAGGTGGCCACCACGTCCAGTCCCGCCTCGGCCATCCGCAGCGCGAGGTTCGCGCCCATCGGGCCCAGGCCGATCACACCCACCGGCGTGCTCATAAGGTCCTCCTCCTCGCATCGGCGTCCGACCCCGCACTGTTGCCGGTCGTCCATCCTGCACGGCAGCATGGCGACCATGCGCCTCGGCCTGGCACTGCCGCAGTTCGGCCCGTTCGCCGACCCGTCCGCCGTCGCGAGCGTCGCGGCCGATGCCGAGTCGCTGGGCTTCGACTCCCTCTGGGCGGCCGAACGGGTGCACGCCCCGCTGGAGCCGGAGGATCCGTACCCGGGCGGCAACGGGGCGTTCCCCGAACTGTTCCGGGCCGGGCTCGACCCCCTGCTCACCCTCACCGTCGCCGCAACGGCCACCAGCCGCGTACGGCTCGGCACCAGCACGCTCAACGCTCCGCTGCACTCCCCGATCCACCTCGCGCGCAGCCTCGCCGGGATCGACCGGCTCAGCGGTGGCAGGCTGGTCGCCGGGTTCGGGCTGAGCTGGTCGCGCGACGAGTACCGGGCCGTCTCCGTGCCGTGGGAGCAGCGCGGGGCGCGCCTGGACGAGACGATCGACGTGCTCGAAGCCCTGTGGTCGCCCGACCCCGTCGAGCACCGCGGCCGGTTCTGGACGATCAGCCGCGGCACCTTCGGGCCGAAGCCGGTGCAGGACCGCCCACCGCTCTACCTCGGCGGCGCCTCCCCCGCCGCGCTGCGCCGCGCCGGCCGCCGCGCCGACGGCTGGCTCGGCCTGCCGCTGCCGCCGGAGGCGTTGCAGCAGGTGCTCGCGACGCTGCGCGGTCACGCGCGGGAGGCGGGGCGGGAGCCGGTGCGCACCGCGCTGCGGATCAACCCGCAGATCCAGGACGGCCCCTCTGGCGATCCGGCGACCTCCACGGTGGAGGACGTCTGCCGATACCTGCGGCAGGTCGCCGAGATCGGGGTCGAGGAGGCGTTCATCGACCTCCAGGGCAGCGCCCGTTCGGCCGAGGAGCTGCTCGAGCTCGCGGGCCGGTTCCGCAAGACCTTCGCTTCCTGAGCTTCCTGAGCACGACCGACGCGCCGCAGGCGTCGACGTCGCAACCGCACCAGTCCGAGCCGACCGCACAGCCGGTCCTTGATCCTTGCAGCGGCGCCGGCCGCTTGGCCCACGCCGCGCGCACCGCCACTCGGGAGCCGACGGCCGCATCCGCACGCGTCAGCGTCGTGGCCCCGCCCGCCCGCATCGCCGCACGTCGCGCCGCGCGCGGCACCTTGCGCCCTTCGAGGGCTAGCGCACATACCGTCTAGTCGGTACGGTCCTGAGCATGGGCTCGAACGACATTCGTGCGGTGATCTTCGACTACGGCGGGGTGCTCACCACCTCCGGCCGGGCCGCGATCGCCGCGTGGACCAGGGCGGAGCGGATCAGGCCCGAGACCTACTCCGCGGCGCTGAAGGAGTGGCTGTCGCGCAGCGCCCCGCCCGGCACCCCCATCCACCGCCTGGAGACCGGGGAGATCGACGCCGAGGAGTTCAACCGGATCCTCGCCGCCCGGTTGCGCACCGAGGACGACCTGCCGGTGTCACCCGACGGCCTGCTCGGCCGCCTGTTCGGGCACATGAGCCACGACGACGCGATGCTCGGGCTCGTGCGCGAGCTGCGCGACAGCGGCGTGCGCACCGCGCTGCTGTCCAACAGCTGGGGCAACAACTACCCGTGGGAGCTGCTGGACGAGCTGTTCGAGGTCAGCGTCATCTCCGGCCAGACCGGGATGCGCAAGCCGCAGCCGGAGATCTACCGGCTGACCCTCGACCGACTCGGCCTGAGCCCCGCAACGGCGGTCTTCGTCGACGACGGCCGGCCGAACGTCGACGCCGCGGCCGAGCTGGGCATGCACACCGTGCTGCACGTCGACGCCGAACGCACCCGGGGCGAGCTGACCGAGCTCCTGCCCGCACTCCAGCCCGACCACGCCCAGGAGAGCCGATGAACGAGCTGCCCGGACTCGACCTCGCCGCGCTGCGCGAGCACCTCGACGCCCAGCTGCCGGGGCTGGCGCGGGGACCGCTGAGCGCCGAGATCGTCCAAGGTGGACGGTCGAACCTGACCTACCTCGTCACCGACGGCACCGACCGGTGGGTGGTCCGCAGGCCGCCGCTCGGCCATGTGCTGGCCACCGCGCACGACATGAGCCGGGAGCACCGGGTGATGAGCGCGCTGGCGGGCACCGCCGTCCCGGTGCCCGAGACCCTGCTGCTGTGCGAGGACGACGACGTCATCGGCGCGCCGTTCTACGTCATGCGCTACGTCCCGGGCACCGTCTACCGCAAGCCCGAGCTGACCGAGCAGCTCACCGTCGCCCAGCGCGGGGACCTGTCGATGCAGCTGGTGGACGTGCTCGCCGACCTGCACTCGATCGACCCGGGCACGGTCGGGCTCGGCGACTTCGGCCGCCCGGAAGGCTTCCTGGAGCGGCAGGTCCGGCGCTGGAGCAAGCAGCTCGCCGCCTCGCACAGCCGCGACATCGAGGGCATCGAGGAGCTGCGCGACCGGCTGGCCGCGAGCGTGCCCGCCACCTCTCGCGCTGCGATCGTGCACGGCGACTACCGGCTGGACAACGTCATCGTCGGCGACGACCTGCGCATCACCGCGGTCCTCGACTGGGAGATGGCCACCCTCGGCGACCCGTTCACCGACCTGGGGCTGCTCGCGGTGTACTGGGAGGGCTTCGGCGGCATCCCGACGAACCCGATCGCCAAGGGCGTCGGCCCCGAGTACGACTTCCCCACCGCGCGCGAACTGCTCGACCGCTACGCCGAGCGCAGCGGCGCCGACCTGTCCGAACTGGACTGGTACGTCGGGTTCGGCTTCTTCAAGATCGCCGTGATCCTGGAAGGCATCCACTACCGCTACACCCGCAAGCAGACCGTCGGCGAGGGTTTCGACCACGTCGGCGGGCTCGTCGCACCACTGGTCGCCCAGGGGCTGGCCGCCCTCAAGGAGGTATGACATGGACTTCGCGTTCGACGCCCGGACCGAGGAACTGCGCGAACAGCTCTCCGCGTTCATGGACGAGCACGTCTACCCGGCCGAGCCGGTGCTGATGCAGCAGCTCGCCGAGTCCGACGACGTGTGGGCGCACCCGCCGATCGTCGAGGAGCTCAAGGCCAAGGCCCGCGCGCAGGGCCTGTGGAACCTCTTCCTGCCCGGCGACCACGGCGCGGGCCTGACCAACCTCCAGTACGCCCCGCTGGCCGAGATCATGGGCCGCAGCCCGCGGCTGGCGCCGGAGGCGACGAACTGCTCGGCCCCCGACACCGGCAACATGGAAGTGCTGTCGATGTTCGGCACCGAGCAGCAGCGCGCGCAGTGGCTCGAGCCGCTGCTGGAAGGCGAGATCCGCTCCGCGTTCTGCATGACCGAGCCGGACGTGGCCTCCTCCGACGCCACCAACATCGGCACCCGCATCGAGCGCGACGGCGACGACTACGTCATCAACGGCCGCAAGTGGTGGTCGTCGGGCGCGATGAGCCCGCGATGCAAGATCCTCATCGTGATGGGCAAGACCGATCCGGGCGCCGAACGGCACCGCCAGCAGAGCCAGGTGCTCGTGCCGGTCGACACCCCCGGCGTGCACGTCAAGCGCGGCATGTACGTCTTCGGCTACAGCGACGGCGACCACGGCGGACACGCCGAGATCGTCTTCGACAACGTGCGGGTGCCGGCTTCCAACGTCATCTCCGGGGAGGGCGAGGGCTTCGCCATCGCCCAGGCCCGCCTCGGCCCGGGCCGCATCCACCACTGCATGCGCGCGATCGGCATGGCCGAGCGGGCGCTCGAGCTGATGTGCCGCCGGGTGAGCGACCGGGTGGCCTTCGGCGGTCCGATCGCCGACCAGGGCGTCGTGCAGCAGTGGATCGCCGACGCCCGTATCCGCATCGAGACGACCCGGCTGCTGGTGCTCAAGACCGCGTGGCTGATGGACACCGTCGGGAACAAGGGCGCGCACACCGAGATCCAGGCGATCAAGGTGGCGGTGCCGGAGATGGTCACCTGGGTCATCGACCGCGCCATCCAGGCCCACGGCGGCGGGGGCGTCAGCCAGGACTTCCCGCTGGCCAACCTCTACGCCCACGCCCGGACGCTGCACATCGTCGACGGACCCGACGAGGTCCACCGCCGGTCGCTGGCGCGCCGCGAGCTGAAGAAGTACCGCTGACCCGGCGATGCGCCGGTGTGGTAATCCACCGTTGCGCAACGCCTTTCCCCCCGACGAACCGATGAAGGAGAACCACCCATGCCCGAGTCCAACACCCGCGTCGCGATCGTGACGGGCGCCGCCCGGGGCATCGGCGCGGCCACCGCGAAGCGGCTGGCCTCCGACGGCCTGGCCGTCGCCGTCATCGACCTCGACGAGAAGCAGTGCGCCGACACCGTCTCGGCGATCGAGGCCGACGGCGGCCGGGCGCTGGCGGTCGGCGCCGACGTCAGCGACTCCGCGCAGGTCGACGCCGCCGTCGAGCGGGTCGCCACGGAGCTCGGCGCCCCGCTGGTGCTGGTCAACAACGCCGGTGTGCTGCGGGACAACCTGCTGTTCAAGATGTCCGAGGACGACTGGGACACCGTGATGAACGTGCACCTGCGCGGTTCGTTCCTGATGACCCGGGCGGCGCAGAAGTACATGACCGAGGCGGGGTGGGGCCGCATCGTGAACCTGTCGTCGACCTCGGCGCTGGGCAACCGCGGGCAGGCCAACTACTCCACCGCGAAGGCCGGCCTGCAGGGCTTCACCAAGACCCTGGCCATCGAGCTGGGCAAGTTCGGCGTCACCGCCAACGCCATCGCGCCCGGTTTCATCGCCACCGACATGACCAGGGCCACCGCGGACCGCGTCGGGGTGTCCTTCGAGGACTTCACCGAGGCCGCGGTCGCCCAGATCCCGGTCGCCCGCGCCGGGCAGCCCGAGGACATCGCCAACGCGGTGTCGTTCTTCGCGGGCGAGCAGGCCGGTTTCGTCTCCGGCCAGGTCCTCTACGTCGCGGGCGGGCCGCGGGCATGAGCGCGGTGACGGCCGAAGAGCTCCGCGAGCGGGTGCGGGCCTTCCTCGCCGAGCACGATCCCGCGGTCGAGGACCGCCTCGACTTCCTGCGCGCCCGCTTCGACGCGGGGCTGGCATGGGTGCACTATCCGGTCGGCCTCGGCGGGCTAGCCGCGCCGAGGCAGCTCCAGCAGGTCGTCGATGCGGAGCTGGAGGCGGCGGGCGCACCCGACAACGACCCGCAGCGCATCGGCATCGGCCTGGGCATGGCCGCGCCGACGATCCTGAAGTTCGGCGACGACGAGCAGCGCCGCCGCTACCTGCGTCCCCTGTGGACCGGCGAGGAGGTCTGGTGCCAGCTCTTCAGCGAGCCGGGCGCCGGATCGGACCTCGCGGCGCTGTCGACGCGCGCGGTGCGCGACGGTGACGAGTGGGTCGTGGACGGGCAGAAGGTGTGGACGTCGCTGGCGCACACCGCCCGCTTCGCAATCCTGGTCGCCAGGACCGACCCCGAGCTGCCCAAGCACAAGGGGCTGACCTACTTCCTGTGCGACCTGACCGACCCGGGCGTCGAGGTGCGCCCGCTGCGCCAGATCACCGGTGAGGCCGAGTTCAACGAGGTCTTCCTGACCGGCGTGCGCATCCCCGACTCCCAGCGGCTGGGTGAGGTCGGTCAGGGCTGGCAGGTCGCGATGGGCACGCTCATGAACGAGCGGGTCGCCATCGGCGGCAGCAACACCGCGCGCGAGTCCGGGATGATCGGCGTGGTCGCCGAGCAGTGGCGGCAGCACCCGGAGCTGCGCACACCGGGTCTGCACGACCGGCTGCTGCGGCTGTGGGTGGAGGCCGAGGCGACCCGGCTGACCGGCCAGCGGCTGCGCCAGCAGCTCGCCGTCGGCAGCCCGGGGCCGGAGGGCTCGGCGGTGAAGCTGGCGTTCGCGCGGCTGAACCAGCAGATCTCCGGCTTCGAGCTGGAACTGCTCGGCGAGGCCGGGCTGACCTACGACGACTGGACGTTCCGGCGCCCGGACACCACCGACTTCACCTCCCGCAGCGCCGGCTACCGGTACCTGCGGGCCAAGGGCAACTCCATCGAGGGCGGCACGTCGGAGGTGCTGCGCAACATCATCGCCGAGCGCATCCTCGGCCTGCCCGCCGAGCCGCGCACCGACAAGGACGTGCCGTGGAAGGAGCTGCCGCGATGAGCGCGCCGGACCTGCTCTACAGCGAGGTGGAGGAAGACCTGCGGGCAGGCGTCCGCAGGCTGCTGCGGGACCGCTGCGACTGGACGTCGGTGCTGGCCAGGTGCGAGAGCGACCAGCCCTACGACCTGGACCTGTGGCGCACGCTGGCCGGTGAGCTCGGGCTCGCGGCGCTGCTGGTGCCCGAGGAGCTCGGCGGGGCGGGCGCCAGTGCCCGCGAGCTCGGCGTGGTCGCCGAGGAGCTGGGCCGGGCGGTGGCGCCCGTGCCGTTCCTGGGCAACCTTCTGGCCACGACCGCCCTTACCGAGTGCGCTGACGCCGAGGGTGTCCGGGAGCTGCTGCCGCGGCTGTCGGACGGCTCGCTGGTCGGCACGGTCGCGGTGCCCCTGACGACGGCCCCGCACGCGCCGTTCCCGTCGGCGGTGAAGGCCGAGGGCGCGACGTTGACCGGGACCATCACGTCGGTGGTGGACCTGGAGGTCGCCGACCGCGTGCTGGTGCCCGCCACCGACGAGGACGGCCCGGCTCTGTACCTGGTCGACACCTCGGCGGCGGGCGTCACCACCACCCCGGCGACTCCCCTCGACCTCACACGGCGGATCGGCACGCTCGACCTGAGCGCGGTGGTCGCGCAGCGCGTCGGCGGTGACGCGGTGCGCGTGCTGCGGCGCGCGCTGACCGTCGCGGCGGGCACCCTGGCCTCCGAGCAGACCGGGCTCGCCCAGCTCTGCCTGGACTCCACTGTGGAGTACGCGCTGACCCGCTACCAGTTCGGCCGCCAGATCGCGTCGTTCCAGGCCGTCAAGCACCGGCTGGCCGACCTGTGGTCGGGTGTCAGCACCGCCAGGGCCGCCGCCCGCGGCGCGGCCGACGCGCTGACCGGGTCGGGCGAGGAGACCGAGCTGGCGGTGGCAGTCGCGCAGGCGTACTGCTCGGACCTCGTCGTGCTCGCCGCCGAGGAGGCCCTGCAACTGCACGGCGGGATCGGAATGACCTGGGAGCACCCGGTGCACCTGTACCTGGGCCGGGCCAAGAGCTCGCAGCTGGCCTTCGGCATCGCCGAACGGCACCGGGCCCGCATCGCCGAACTGGTAGGACTGGAAAGCTAGGAGCAACGAATGCGCGTGTTCGCCAACCGGGACGAGGTCGTGGCCGCCAAAGGTGAGAAGCTCGGCACCAGCGACTGGCTGACCATCACCCAGCAGCAGGTGGACCAGTTCGCCGACGCGACCCTGGACCACCAGTGGATCCACATCGACGCCGAGCGGGCGGCCCAGGGGCCGTTCGGCGGCACCATCGCCCACGGTTTCCTGACGCTGAGCCTGCTGCCCGCGCTCAACGCGCAGACCTACCGGTTCGAGGGCGTGAAGATGGGGATCAACTACGGGCTCAACAAGGTCCGCTTCCCGCACCCGGTGCCCGTCGGCGCCCGCGTCCGGTCGCACACCGAGCTGGCCGACGTCGCCGAGAACGACCAGGGGCTGCAGCTGACGATCAACGTCACCATCGAGATCGAGGGCGTGGACAAGCCCGCCTGCGTCGCCGAAAGCCTCTCCCGGCTGGTGTTCTGAGGCCGGGATTCCCGGAACTTGCCTAACCGGCAACCGTTTTCGAGGAATGAGTAGTGGACAACCCCCCAACCCCCGGGGGTGCTGCTACCTTGATCCCATGCAGGACGCAGCAGCGGTGACCGCGATGCTCGGCATGCTTGCCGGGCACGCGGTCACCGCTGTCTTCGCAACAGGTCGCTACTCGAACGCAGGCGTTCCACCAGTCCGATACACGCCTGCGGGGTAGCGAGCCGCGCTCCCCGCGTGAACTCCCCGGGAGCCGGCCTTGCTGGACGCACTTCTCAGGCTCGTGCAGTGGCTGCCGACGCTGGCGACGTTCGTCGCCGTCGGCTGGTTCTGCTGCGTCGGCTGGCCATGCTGACCGCTTTCTTCCACCCGGACCACCAGGTCCGCAGGACCGCCCACGCCACCTTCCGCGACCTCCTCGCCGTGGTCACCAGGTGGCGCCGGTGGTGACCCCCCTCACCGTCCGATGTGGATTCCCATACCCGGGCCCAGCGGGAGGTCCGCGTAGTAGAAGACCGTCAGGATCAGCGCCCAGGTGAGCCAGAACGGCACCACGAACGGTGTCATCCTGGCCACCAGGGTGCCCAGCCCCGCGCCGGGTTCGTAGCGACGCAGGTAGCCCAGGATGATGATCATGTAAGGGTTCAGCGGAGTCATGATCTGGGTTGCCGAGTCACCGACCCGGAACGCCGCCTGGGCGAAGCCCGGCTCGAAGCCGAGCAGGACGAACATCGGCACGAACACCGATGCCATCAGCGTCCACAGGCTCGAGCCGGAGATGATGAACAGGTTGAGCACCGATGCCAGCACCATGAACCCGACGAACGCCGGGTAGCCGTCCAGTCCCAGCCCGCGCAGCAGGTCGGCGCCGGAAACCGCCAGCAACGACCCCAGGTTCGTCCAGTTGAACAGCGCGATGAACTGCCCGAGCATGAACGCCAGCACCAGGAAGCCGCTCATGTCGCGCAGCGCCTCGCCCATCAGCTTCGGCACGTCGGCCGCCCGGGAGATGGTGCCGACCGACGCCCCGTAGGCGATGCCGGGCACGAGGAACGCCAGGAACGTCAGCGTCGTCACCGAGTCCATCAGAGGCGAGTCCGGCAGGAAGCCGCCGCTTTCGTTGCGCAGCGGCGAGTCCGGCCACAGCACCAGGACCACGGTCGCGGCGGTGGCGGCCAGCAG
Organism: Saccharopolyspora erythraea; assembly: GCF_018141105.1. Taxonomy (NCBI): domain Bacteria; kingdom Bacillati; phylum Actinomycetota; class Actinomycetes; order Pseudonocardiales; family Pseudonocardiaceae; genus Saccharopolyspora; species Saccharopolyspora erythraea. The sequence continues at coordinate 1,505,629 of NZ_CP054839.1, forward strand.
CGCCGACCCCGCCCAGACCAGCCCCCGGCGCTCCGCGCCCCGCAGCTCGATGCCTTCGTGCGCGGTTTCCCGCCCTTCCCCGCCGACGTGTTCGTGCGCGGTGTCCTGGCCATCACCGTCGGCGTGTTCGCGCGGCACCCCCGTGCGCACCAGCCGCGGCTCGACGACCTTGTCGATCAGCCAGCCCGCCAGCAGCCCGAGCACGATCGAGGAGACGAGGTTGAAGAAGTAGTTCGACACCGGCGTCACGGGCGTCCCCGCGTGCGGCAGCGTCTCGGCGACCTTGTTGCTGATGCCGGAGAACAGGCCGTCGAGGCTGGTGACGACCGGCGCGGTGGAGTAACCGGCTCCCACGGCGGCGAATCCGCCGAGCAGGCCCGCGACAGGGTGGCGTCCGGCGGCCTTGAACACCAGCGCCGCCAGCGGCGGAATGATGATCATCGACGAGTCCGCCATCACGCTGCTGGTGATGCCGACCAGCCCGACCGCGTAGGGCAGCACCCACCTGGGCGCGCCGCCGAACGCCGCGCGCACCAGAGCGGTCAGCAGCCCCGTCCGCTCGGCCAGCCCGACCGCGAGCATGATCGTGATGACGGTCTGCAACGGCGGGAAACCGATGAAGTTCCCGGGCATCTCGGTGAACAGGAACTCCAGCCCCGCACCGCTGAACGCGCCGCGGACCGGGATCTCCCGCGCGGCACCGGGAATCCGGACCGTGACGCCGAACGCCGCGACCACCGTCGAGACGACGGCGACCACGGCGAGCAGCAGTCCGAAGAGGAGGAACGGCTCGGGAAGCCGGTTCCCCACCCGCTCCAGGACGTTGAGCACCCGATCGAGCCGGGTGGCCCTGGCACCCGTGACGCCGCCGCTGGTCATCCACCGCTCCCGTCCGACAGCCCGACTCGCCGCGCGCGTGCCACGCGCTTGCGGGCCACCTCACCCGGTCGGCGGGCTCGGCGCAACCCCTTGGCGCCGATTCGGCGCAATGCCATGGGGCTCCGGTGCAACCGCGTGAAAAGTCCGGGTTCCGCAACGGTTCGCCTGTGGGTTCCTACGACTCCAGCGGCCGGACGGTGAGGATCTGGTGCGCTTGCCCGACCGGGCCCCGGACGTCGTGCAGGACGGTGCTGGTGAGGCCCTGGCCGTTGTCGCCGAAGACGACGCTGGTGTCCAGGCCGGTCCACCGGCCCTCGGGCTGACGGTGGAGGTGGATCGACAGGTCGACGTTGGGGAACATCCACTTCGTCGGCTCCTGGCGCACCGCGATGCCGTTCGCGGTGTCGACGAGGGCGACGTAGGACGCCAGCGGGCTCGCCTCCTCACCCGCCACCAGCGCGGTGGAGGTCGACACCCACGCCGTGGTGCGCCCGGGCTGGGGCGTGCCGACCGGACGGATGTCCAGGGAGCGGATGTAGCCGCCGGGCCACAGGGTGCTCAGCTCCCAGGGCTCCAGCGACTCCGGCGGCGCCAGCGGGTCCGGTTCACCCCCGGCGACGGCGCTGGTGTCCTGCTCCGACAGCAGCCACGCGCGGGCCCGCACGGCGGGGCGTCCACCGATGACCGCGGTGGCCTCCACCAGCTCGATGGTGCGGCCGGGCCGGGTCGTCTCCACCCGCACGTCGAACTCGTCGAGGGCGAGGCGGCCCAGGATGTCGAAGCTGATCCGGCTCATCACCAGCCCCGGCCGCTGTTCGCGCGCCCGCTCCTCCTCGATCGCGTGGACCATGAGGCCGCCGAGCGGGCTGAAGTGCTGCTCCTCGATGCTCCACGCCCCGACGGCGTGGACGGTGGGCCGGTAGCGGTTCGGGCCGACGCGCTCGAAGTAGCCGGGCGCGCCGGTCGTCAGGTCGGTCAACTAAAAAGGTCCTCTCCTGGCTCGTTGCTCGGTTCGATGGTCCATGGTCACAGCGCGTTCACGAGGACGACGTAGCAGGCGGTGCCGATGCCGACGCTGAGGATCGTGCGCCGGCCGGAGGCCAGGTGGACTCCGATGGTGACGGCCACGGCCAGAAGCGCGTACGGGGCAGTCTCCGGGGCGGTGGTGACGGTGCCGTGCAGGGCCGTGCAGGCCAGGATCGCGAGGATGCCCACGGGCATCCACGACGACAGCGCACGCACCACGCGGGACTCGCGAAGCAGCCGCAGGGCCGCGAAGGGCACGGCGCGCAGCGCGAGCGTGATCGCGAAGACGATCGCCAGCACCGCGAAGAGGTAGCCGGTGCTAGGCATCGACGGCCTCTCGGCAGGTGCCGAACCGGACCGCGACGCCGTAGCGGACGAAAAGCAGCGCGACGAAGACCAGCAGTGCGACGAAAAGCGCCGCTCCGGGAGCGAGGACCAACGCGATCGCCGCACTTGCACCGGCAAGCAGCACCGAAGTGATCTCGCGCCGGGAGGTGAAGGCGTCCAGGGCGAGCACCGTGAACAACGCGCACAGCGCGAACTCCAGTCCCTCGATCGGCGCGGGCAGCGCGACCCCCACCGTGACGCCGACGAGGCCACCGCCGACCCAGTAGACCTGGCTGGCGATCTGCATCGCCAGCAGGCGGGCCGCCGAGCGCTCTGCGGCGGGCAGCGACGCGGAGACGGCGTAAGCCTCGTCGATCATCGCGTAGACGCTGTAGGCCCGCGCCAAGCGGTTTCGCACCAGGTGCAGCGGGAACGAGAAGGCGTAGAAGACGTGCCGGAAGTTCACGACGAAGACGGTCAGCGCGACCGCGGCCAGCGGAGCGGCCGCGGAGACCATGCCGACCAGGAGCAGTTCGAGCGAGCCGGCGAACGCCGCCAGGGAGAGCGCGGGGGCCAGCCACCACGGCAGCCCGGCTTGGACGACGAGCAGGCCCAGGGCGATGCCGAGCGGGAAGATCCCCAGCCCCGCAGAGAAGGAGTCGCCGATCCCGGCGGCGATGCGCTCGCGCCGCGGGGGCGAGGCCGCCGCGCCCAGCGGGTCGAGTACGGGTTGTTGCACGTGTCCATGCTCCCGCAACACCCGTGCTCTTTGGTTGCAAAGATTGCCCGTTCACGCTGCCTCCGGGCAACATTCACGCATGGACAAACTCGATCGCGCAATCATCGCGGAGCTGGAGCGTGACGGGCGCCTCACCAACGTCGAGCTCGCCGGTCGCGTCGGCCTCACGCCGGGGCCCTGCCTGCGCCGCGTGCAACGACTGGAGTCCGACGGGGTCATCCGCGGCTACCGCGCGGTCACCGACCCCGCGCACCTGGGGCGGTCGTTCGAGGTGCTGCTCGAGGTCACGCTCGAAGCCCAGGACGCGCGGACCGTCGAGCACTTCGAGACGACCATGGCCGGGTTCTCCGTGGTCCGGGAGCTGCGGAGGCTGTTCGGCGCGCCCGACTACTTCGTGCGCGTCGCGGTCGCCGACCTCGACGCCTACGAGACCTTCCTGAGCCGGCACGTCATGACCATCCCCAAGGTCGCACGCGTGACATCGCGCTTCACCATGAAGACCCTCAAACAGCTCGACTGAAGCCGCGCGCCAACGGCCGGCGACGACGTCCGACCACAGTGGACTAATCCCTACGCCGAGACGTCGTACGCCACGCGGCCGACGGTCTTGCCGTCGCCGACCTCCTGGACCGCATCGGCCAGCCCCTCCAGGGGCACCCGCCGGCTGATCAGCGGTCGCACCGCGCCGGACTCGGCCAGCTTGGTCAGCTCGGCGTGCGCCTGCCGCGCCGTCTCCGGGTCGCGCTGCACGTAGAGGCCCCAGTGCAGGCCGACGATCGAGTAGTTCTTGATCAGGGCGTGGTTGAGCCCCGGGGTCTGGATGGTGCCGCCGGCGAACCCGATGATCAGGATGCGGCCCTCGAACGCGATGCACTTGGTCGAGCGCTGGTAGGTCTCACCGCCGACGGGGTCGTAGACCACGTCGGCGCCCCGGCCACCGGTGACCTCCTTGACCACCTGGACGAAGTCCTCCTGGTGGCGGTCGACCACGACGTCGGCGCCGAGATCACGTGCGACCTGGGCCTTTTCCGGCCCGCCGACCACGCCGACCACCGTGGCGCCCGCGGCCTTGCCGAGCTGGATCGCGGCGCTGCCGACCCCACCCGCGGCAGCATGCACGAGCAGCGTCTCCCCGGCCCGCAGCCCGGCCCTCCGGTGCAGGCCGAACCAGCCGGTCTGGTATCCGATGTAGAGGGCGGAGGCTTCGGCGTCCGACAGGGTCTCCGGCGCGGGCAGCGCGCGGGCGGCGTCCAGCACGGCGTACTCGGCGAAAGCACCGCGAGGCATCACGGCACCGCCCACGACGCGGTCACCGACGGCAGGCCCCTCGACGCCGGGACCGAGCTCGACGACCTCACCGCACAGCTCCACGCCGGGGGTGAACGGCAGCGGCGGCTTCATCTGGTACTCGCCCCGGCAGAGCAGCACGTCCGGGAAGTTGACCGGGCTCGCCTTCACGCGCACCAACACCTGGCCGGCTTCGGGCTTCGGGTCCGCGACCTCCTCCAACCGCATGGCGTTCCGCGGTTGCCCGAGCTCGTGGACCTGCCACGCCTTGACCATGAGACACCTCGCAAACTGAGACCGACTGGTCGGTATGTTATCGGCGCGACCGGGACGTGTACACCCGCCGAACCATGCCATCGAAGCGGCGACCGCCGCCGGGGCGCCGTCAGGGGCGCAACGACGCCAGCAGCAGATCGGCGAAGTTCTCCCCGACCTGCTCACCGGTCAGCTCCCCGTCCTGGTGGAACCAGGTGCCCAGGTGGTGCACGGCACCGAAGAAGAAGTCCACCACCAGGTCGGCCGACTTGTCGGAGCGGAACACGCCGCTGCGCTGGCCCTCCTCGATCAGCCTGCGCACCCGCTCGTGGTAGCGCCGCCGCTCCGCGCGCACCTCGGCCTTCTTGTCCGGGTGCAGCAGGTGCATCGAGCGGAAGAAGATCACCGTGTCGTCGAGGTTGGCCGCGGTCGTGGCGACCACGTCGGCGGCGACCGCGTGCAGCCGCTTCTCCACCGGCTCGGAGCTGTCGGCGGCGCTTTCCATCCGCGCCGTCTGCACCCGCAGCACCCGCGCGTAGATCTCGTAGAGCAGGTCGTCCTTGGAGCCGAAGTAGTGGTACATCGCCCCCTTGGTGACCCCGGCCGCGTCGACGATCTGCTGCACCGACGTCATCTCGAAGCCCTGCTCGGCGAAGAGCTTCGTGGCCACCGAAAGCAGCCTCTGCGGCACCGGCTCGCCCTCGGCCTCCGGGCCGCGGACCCCCGCGCCAACGCTACCTGCCCGCGCCATGACTGCCTCCCTAACCTCAGCAACCCAGGGTACTGACCAGCCCCATCCCCCACGCGCGGACCGGCCGCCCGCGGCGGCGCCGGGCGGTCGTACCCGTGCGCCGCCGCACGCTCACGGCTGCTGGACGTGTCGCTGCAACTTGCGCATCCCGCCCTGCCAGCGGTCCGGATCGGCGGCGCGCAGCGCGTAGTACTCGGCGACCTCGGGGTGCGGCAGGATGAGGAAGCGCTTGTCCGCGAAGGACTCCAGCACCACCTCGGCGACCTGCTCCGGCTCCAGGGCTCCGTCGGCGAGCAGCCTCTGGCCGGTTTCGCCGCTGCTGCCCAGCATGTCGGTGCGCACGCCCTGCGGGCACAGCGCCTGCACGGTGATGCCGCGGTCGCCGTAGGTCACGGCCAGCCACTCGGCGAAGGCCAGCGCGCCGTGCTTGCTCACCGCGTACGGCGCCGAGCCGAGCATCGTCAGCAGCCCGGCCGCCGACACCGTCGCCAGGAAGTGCCCGCCGCTCCGCTCCAGCCAGTGCGGCAGCACCGCACGCGCCGCCCGGACGTGGGCCATGACGTTGACTTCCCACGCCTGCGCCCAGGATTCCTCGGGCGCCTCGGCGCCGCCGGTGTGCGCGACGCCGGCGTTGGCACAGAAGACGTCGATCCGCCCGTACCGGTCGAGCGCCGCGTCGACCAGCCGCCGCACGCCCTCCTCGCTCGCCGCGTCCCCGCCGACCGCGAGGCCGCCGGCTTCGTCGGCGACCCGCCGCGCGGCGTCCGCGTCGAGGTCGGCCACCACCACCCGCGCGCCCTGCGCGCCGAACTTGCGGGCCATCGCGGCGCCGATGCCGTTGCCGCCGCCGGTGACCACCACCACCGAGTCCCCGAGCACTACACACCTCCGGTCAGCGTGACACCGCCGTCGAGCACCAGGACCTGGCCGGTGACCCACGACGCGTCGTCGGAGAGCAGGAACGCCGCCGCACCGCCGATGTCGGAGGGGATTCCCAGCCGCTTCAACGGATAGGCGTCGGCGACGGCCTCCTCCTTGTCCTCGTAGAGCGCGGTCGCGAACTTCGTCTTGACCACCGCGGGCGCCACGGCGTTGACCCGGATCGACGGCCCGAGCTCCACCGCCAGCTCCTGGGTGACGTGGGCCAGCATGGCCTTGGTGGCGCCGTAGAAACCGATGCCCGGCGCGGGCTTGAGACCGGCCACAGAGGACACGTTGAGCACCGAGCCGCCGTGTTCGCGCATCCACGCCCCGTAGACCTGCTGCGTCCACGACAGCGCGCCCAGCACGTTGACCTCGAAGGTCTTGCGGGCTACCGCGTGGTCCAGCTCGATCATCGGCCCGTAGGCGGGGTTGATGCCCGCGTTGTTCACCAGCGCGTCGACCCGGCCGAAGGTCTCCACGGTGCGCGCGATCGCCTCGGCCTGGTGCTCGGCGTCGTCGCCCTTGCCCGCCACGGCGATGGCGTGCTCCGGGCCGCCGAGCCCGCGCACCGCCTCCTCCAGCGGCTCGGGCTTGCGGGCCGTCAGGCACACCTTCGCGCCCTCGGACACCAGCCGCTCGGCGATGGCCAGACCGATGCCCCTGCTGGCACCGGTCACGATCGCGACCCGGCCGTCGAAACGCTTGCTCATTCGGTTCCCTTCCCGGTTGCGCTGCTGCCGGTCGCACCCTGCCGGAGGGTGCGCCGCAGGATCTTCCCGGTGGCGGTCTTGGGCAGCTCGTCGAGGATCTCGACGCTGCGCGGGTACTTGTAGGCCGCCATCCGCTGCTTGCAGTGCTCGGACAGTTCCTCGCCGGTCGCCCGCGCGCCGTCGCGGAGGCTGACGAAGGCCTTGACCGTCTCTCCTCGGTAGGCGTCCGGCACGCCGACCACCGCGGCCTCCCGTACCGCGGGGTGGGAGTAGAGGACGTCCTCGACCTCCCGGGGCCAGACCTTGAACCCGGAGGCGTTGATCATGTCCTTCTTGCGGTCGACGACGTAGAACCAGCCCTGCGGGTCCATGAACCCGACGTCACCGGTGTAAAGGCGGCCGTCCCGGATGCCCGCCCTGGTCTCCTCCGGCTTGTTCCAGTAGGCCGGCACCACCATCGGCCCCTCGATGACGATCTCGCCGACCTCGCCGACCGGCAGGTCCCGGCCGTCGTCGTCGACGATGCGCAGAACGGTGTTGAAGGTGGGCAGGCCGACGCTGAGCGTGCCGGACTCCTCGTGAACCGGCGCTTCCAGGTGGCTCGGCACCGAGGTCGCGGTGGCGGTGGTCTCGGTCAGGCCGTAGCCGTTGTGGATGTAGTGACCGAAGAGCTCGCGGAACCGCTCGACCACCGCCGACGGCAGCGGCGCGCCTCCGGAGAAGACGTGTTCGAGCGAGGAGAAGTGGCCTGCGCTGACATCGGGGTGGTTCATCAGCGCCATGTAGGCGGTGGACGGTCCGATCATGTAGTCGGGCCGGTGCTCTTCGAGCGCGTCGAGCACGACACCGGCCTCGAACCGGTAGGCCAGGTCCAGCCTGCCGCCCAGGGCGATCGCCGCGCCGAGCTGGCAGACCATGCCGGTGATGTGGAACAGCGGCGCCAGCGCGAAGAAGCCCGGCGCCTCCCGGCCCGCGCGGGCCTTGAACCCGGCGCAGTTGAAAGCCAGGTTGCCGTGGGTGTTGGTGGCGCCCTTGGGCACGCCGCTGGTGCCCGAGGTGTAGACCAGCAGCGCGACGTCGTCCCCGGAGACCGCCACCTCCGGTCGCGGACCGCCCTCGCGCGCCGCCTCGAGCAGGTCGGCGGCGTCCGCGGCGGGGCTGCGGCGGTGACCGGCGAACAGCCGTTCGTCGTCGCGGGTCTGCAGGTCGAGGTCGCTGGTGGTCACGGCGATGCCGGTGCCGGCGTCGCGGGCCACCTCGCCCAGCACGTCGTGCCAGCCGCGCTCGGAGGAGACCACCGCGGCGGGGCGGGCGTCGGCGAGGATCCGGGTCAGCTCGTGCGAGCGGTACATCGGGTTCAGCGGCACCACGATCGCGCCGGCCTTCCAGCCCGCGAGCACGGCGATCACGAACTGCGGGACGTTCTGCAGGTAGACCGCCATCCGGTCGCCCGCGGCCAGGCCGCGACGGGCCAGGTGGCCCGCGAGTCCGTCGCTGAGCTCGTCGAGCTCGCGGTAGGTCAGCCGCCCGTCGAAGTAGGTCGTGGCGACCCGGTCCGGGTGCCGCGCGACGCTCGCGGCGAACATCGCGAGCAGGGTGTCGTGCTCGGGAACCAGCTCGGACGGCAGGTCCCCGTAGAGAGCCAGCCAGGGCCGTTCGTCGTACGCGCTGACCAACGCGCCACCTCCATTCGAGACCGACCAGTCGGTACGGGCCAGTCAACGACGCTCGGCGGCTCGCGTCAACCCTGACGCGGCGACCGTGCTCCGACCGGCGCAACCTCGGCTTCCCGATGCTCTCGAACCTTGACGAGGAAAGTGGTCTAGTCCATTTTTGTGATTCAGGTCTCGCCCTAGCCCCGGAGGCACCATGCCCAACCGAAAGCCCTTGACCGTCGCCGCACTGGCCTGCGCCCTGGCGATCACGCCGGCCGCCGCCCAGGCGGCCACCACCCCCGACGCCGCACCCGCGACAGCCGCGAGCGCCGCGCCGGCACTGCCCAAGCACCAGCTCACCGGCTACTGGCAGAACTTCGTCAACAACGCCAAGCCGCTGCGCGTGAGTGACATCTCGGACGATTACGACCTCATCGCGCTGGCGTTCGCCAACGCCGACCCCGCCCGGCCCGGCGCGGTCACCTTCGGCGTCGACCCGCAACTCGCCGGCGCGCTCGGCGGCTACACCGACGCCGACCTCAAAGCCGACATCGCGGCCAAGAAAGCGGCGGGCAAGGCATTCGTCCTCTCCGTCGGCGGCGAGCGGGGCAATGTGGACCTGAGCAGCCCGGCAAACGCGTCGAACTTCGTGGATTCGGTAGGAAAAATACTTACCGACTACGGCATAGACGGGTTGGACATTGACCTGGAACACGGGCTGAACGTGCCCAACACAGCAAGTGCAATCCGGCAACTTCGCGAAAAGATGGGCCCGGACTTTCACCTGACGATGGCTCCGCAGACTCTCGACGTGCAGCCCGGCGGCTCATACCTGCAGCTCATCGAGCAGGTCAAGGATCTTGTGACGGTCGTGCACACGCAGTACTACAACTCCGGTTCGATGAACGGCTGCGACGGCGGTGTCCACAGTCAGGGCTCAGTGGACTTCATCACCGCACAGGCGTGCATACTCCTCGAAATCCTTCGGCCCGAGCAGGTTTCCCTCGGCCTGCCCGCCTCGCCCTCGGCGGCCGGCAGCGGCTACGTCGACCCGTCGGTGATCGGCAACGCCCTCGACTGCCTGACCGCGATGACCGACTGCGGCAGCTTCCGCCCAGCTCAGGGCCACCCCGGACTCAGCGGGGTGATGACGTGGTCGATCAACTGGGACGCCACCAGCGGGGGCGCGTTCTCCAACCCCGTTCGTGCGCACCTTGATTCACTCCCGTAACAAGTGGCGATCACAACGGGGTGATCGACAACCGATACGTGGAAAGGTCACCCCGTTGTAACTCGTCGACGCTGTCACCGCGTGCATTCTTCTTGCTACTAGTAGTGATTTTTCGCACCAGGCGCACGATGGCGCACACCTTTCGCGGGAATCGCGGTATCCTGGGGCCATGACAGCCGCGTTGGAGACAGTGCTGGCCCGCGCCGGATTGAAGGTGACGGCCAGCCAATTCCTCTCCCTTGTCGAGGACGCAGCCAAGAAGCTGACTTCGCCCCCGACCGACCCCGCGGCGCACTTCTCCGCCGCCGAACGCCTCGCGCTCACCGACGCTGGTCTGGACCTCGCGCCGCTGGCGGACACCGAAGTGGACCCGCGCGCCCGGACCGTCGCCGAGCAGGCCGTGCTGCGCGACACCGCGCTGTCGGTCAACCAGGCCGCCGAGCGGATCGGGGTGGACAGCAGCCGCATCCGCCACCGCATCGGCGACCGCAGGCTGATCGGCTGGAAGGACCGCGGCGGCTGGCGGCTGCCCGCGTGGCAGTTCAGCGACAGCGACGTGCTGCCGGGACTGGAGACCGTGCTGGCAGCGATGCCCATCGACCAGCCCGCGCTGGTGCTGGCCAACTTCATGGCGACCCCGCAGGAGGACCTCGAGATCGGCGAACGGGCAGTCAGCCCGCGCGAGTGGCTGCTGGCAGGCGGCAGCCCGCGCCAGGTGGCGGACCTCGCCACGACCATCGGCATGCCCGCCTAGTCCGACGCCCGACGCCGACGAGACGACTCCAGGAACCCCCAATTGGCACGGCTCCCCCAGCCGCCCGCGCCCGCAGTGCTGCAGGCCATGCTCCGGCGAACCGAGGACGTCATAGCGGTACCCGCCGGGACCAGGCTGGTTCGCGTGTTCACCTCAGGTGGCAACCATCCCCAGCAGTGGGACACCTTCCGCTACGCGGGCCCGCTGCCGCACGCGCGCTTCGACCCGCACGTCCCCAACCAGCAGGGCGGTCCGACGGTCACCCGCGAGCACGGCGTGCTCTACTTCTCGCTGTCGGTGCGCACCTGCATCGCCGAGGTCTTCCAGGCCACCTCCACTGTGGACCGGCGGACGCGCAGCCCGCACCTGGTGCTGTTCCGGCCGCGCCGCACGCTGCGGCTGCTGGACCTGTCCGGGCTGTGGCCGACCCGCGCCGGCGCGTCGCAGGCCATCAGCAGCGGCCCCAAGGAGCGCACCCAGGCGTGGGCGCGCAGCATCCGCGCCGCCTACCCCGAGCTGGACGGGCTCTGGTACCGGTCCTCGATGGACGCGGGCAACCCGTCGATCTGCCTGTGGGACCCGCCGTCGGCCAGCGCGCTGCCGGAGTCGCCGGACGTGCTGCTGCCGCTCAACCACCCGGGCCTCGACGTCCCGCTGGGCCGGGTCTGCAAGGAACTGAGCTACACGCTGCTCGACTGAGGCCGAGTCCCGGCGGCAGCCCGCCCTGCTCCGACCGGCATCCCTCCTGGAGGGACGGTGCCGAACACGACGGCGGCGCCGCGGAAACAGTTCCGCGGCGCCGCCGGATCGTGCGGGGGTCAGGCGCGGCCGCTCTCCGACTGCTGCGCCTCGACCTCGTCCTTCTTCGACTTGGCCAGGCTGGCCCAGGTCGTGATCGCCAGGACCACCACGATGACGCCAAGCGACATCCAGTTGTTGATCTCCAGCCACTCCGGCACCAGGTGGTACTCGTGCAGGGCGTGCAGGATCAGCTTGAAGCCGATGAAGCCGAGGATCACCGCGAGCCCGATCGACAGGTAGACCAGCTTGTCGACCAGGCCGCCGAGCAGGAAGTACAGCTGGCGCAGACCCATCAGCGCGAAGGCGTTGGCCGCGAAGACCAGGAACGGGTCCTGGGTGATGCCGAAGATCGCCGGGATGGAGTCCACGGCGAACAGCAGGTCGGCGCTGCCGATGGCGACGATGACCACGAACATCGGCGTCAGGTAGCGCTTGCCGTCGATCTTCTTCGACATCTTGGTGCCGTCGTAGTCCTCGGTAACCGGGTAGATCTTGCGGACCCAGCGGACGACCGCGTTCTCCTTGTACTCCTCTTCCTCGTCCTTCTTGCGGACCATGCCGATGGCCGTCCACAGCAGGAAGCCGCCGAAGAGGAAGAAGATCCACACGAACTTGGCGATCAGCGCCGCGCCCACGGCGATGAAGACACCGCGCATCACCAGCGCGAGCAGGATGCCGATCAGCAGGACGCGGTGCTGGTGGATCGAGGGGACCGCGAAGCTGGACATGATCACCATGAAGATGAACAGGTTGTCCACGCTCAGCGAATACTCGGTTATGTATCCGGTGAAATACTCTATGGCGAAGTGCGCGTCACCGAAGATCCAGACCCCGATGCCGAACAGGATCGCGCATCCCACGTAGAAGCAGACCCACTTGGCGGCTTCCTTGGTGGTCACCTCGTGCGGTTTGCGGTCGACGATGACCAGGTCGAGAATCAGCAGGACGGCCAAGCCGCCCAACGTCGCCGCCCACACCCACCAATGCACGTGCATCGTGTCGACCGCGACGGGCTTCACGTTCTGGGCCAACACCACGTCGGCGCCCATGGATCACCTCCGGTTCAGGGCATGCGCCGGGGACCGGAGGTCTCTTCCACCAGCCGCGGCCGGTCGGCGGCACCGGGCGCGCCCCGGCGTGAGCTGCGGGCGAAACCGTGATGACGATGCCGTCGCGAAGGAATACTCCCCTCCACAACCTTGCCAAGATTGTCACTTATGTACCGGCTCGCACACCACCCGGGGTGACCATCGGCACCGAATGTCAGCACCCGGCGACCGTACGAGGCGCCGCCCGGGCTGGCAATGCCGTGCCCAGCGGTTCACACCGTCGGCGGGCGAACACGCAGCGTTGACGAGACGGCCGATGCGCAGGGCGCCGGGAGGGAGCGAACACCGGCCGATCGGCAGGTCCCGGCGCGGCTGGTCCGCGAGGGACAGGGGGCCGGCTGGCCACTCGGCGCGGAGCGTTGGCTTCCCGGGAAGACCGAGCGACAGGCGGCAGGGCGTCGGCCGGCCTGGAACGCACCGATGGCGCCCGGTGGACGCTCGACGCGTCTCCGCGCCCGGGTCCGCGAGGAGAGGTGAACGTCACGCCGAGCCGGAGCATCGTGCCCACTCCGCGGGAATCGGCGGGAAACCGCAGCGCCGGCGGACGGGAAAATTTCCGACGCCGGACACCGCTGGGATTTTTCCTTGATCGTCTCGGTTCCGGCATTGATCGAACGCGTGGTTGACTGGTTATGATCACGCCCGCCGGTCGGCCGAGGCCGCCCGGCCCGCACGCGGGGATGCGGCGACGACCTCACCCACTCGGGCGAGAAACGACTCGTCCGGTTGCTGTTTGGTCTCTGGTTCATAGCGTCTTCGTCTTCGCCCGCGTCTGGATGGAACTGGTGCCGCTGTCTTCACCTAGTGTCGGCTTCGTGTCCCCCACCCCCCGGCGCCGCAAGGGCCTCGTCCTTGCGGCAGTGACCCTTATCGCCCTTCTCGGGCTCGGCGTCTTCCTGCTCTCCGGCGGCGAGCGGCGGACGGCGGCGTCCGAGCCCGCGCCGCCGCGCGAGGCCCTGCTCGACGTCGTCGACGGACCCGGGGGCGGCGAGAGGGTCCAGATCGATCTCACGCTCTACGCGCCTGCCGAGACGCCGGCGCCGGCGGTGCTGCTCTCGCACGGCTTCGGAGGGGACAAGAACAGCGTCGCGCAGGAGGCGAGGGAGCTCGCGGCGCGCGGGTTCACCGTGCTGACCTACTCGTCGCGCGGTTTCGGCGCCAGCACCGGCCGCATCGCGCTGAACGCACCGGAGTACGAGGTCGCCGACGCCCGGCAACTGCTGGACTGGCTCGCCCGCCAGCCCGAGGTGCTGCGCGACCAAGAGGGCGACCCGCGTGTCGGGGTCACCGGCTCGTCCTACGGCGGTGCGCTGAGCCTGCTGCTGGCCGGGTCAGATCCCCGGGTGGACGTCACCGCACCGGTGATGACCTACAACGACCTCGGCCAGGCGCTGATGCCCAACACCGCCTCGGCCGCCCCGATCCCCGACGACACGCCCGCCCGCGGCTCCTACGGCGAGCACGGCGTGTTCAAGGAGGGGTGGGCCGGACTGCTGTTCTCGGCAGGCAGCCGGACGGCGCCCGCGGGCAAGCCCGGCGGTCCCGCCGAGCCGACCCGGACGGGCCACCCCCCGGTTTCCGGGCCGACCGAAGGGTCCGCCGGTCCGTCTCCGCTGACGTGCGGGAACTTCACGCCGGAGGTCTGCGCCGCCTACAACGAGGTCTCGCAGACCGGCCGGGCCGGTCCGCAGACGCTGGCCCTGCTCGACGCCGTCTCGCCCAAGAGCGTCACCCGCGACATCAAGGCTCCGACGATGCTGGTGCAGGGCGAGCGCGACACCCTGTTCGGTCTGGACCAGGCCGATGCCAACGCCCGCGAGATCGCCGAAGCGGGCACCAAGGTCAAGGTCGTCTGGTACGCCGGTGGCCACGACGGCGAGCCGCCGGGTCCGGCCGTGCGCGCCCGGATCGCCGACTGGTTCGCCTTCCACCTCGGGGTGAGCAGCCCGGGGGAGCCGGGCATGCCGCCGGAGACGGTCCCCGACCCGGGCACCGTGTTCGAGTACGACATCACCGGCAACCCCCGCCGCAACGGCGAGGTCCCGGTGCGCACGGTCGCCGCGCCCGAGTACCCGGGCGTGCGGTCGGAGCGCAGTCCGCGTTTCGCGCTGCCGCTGCGCGGTGAGGCGCAGCCGGTGATCAACCCGCCCGGCGGCAGCCCGTCGTCGACCAGTTCGCTGCCGGGGGCCGGGGACGTCGAGGACGCCGCGAGCGCGCTCGGCCGGACGCTGGCCGCGGACCTGCCGGGCCAGGCAGCGGTGTTCCGCACCGACCCCGCCCGGACGCGCACGATGATCTCCGGGGTGCCGCAGACGCGGATCTCGGTGGCGGCGGTCCCCGGGCAGCCCAGCACCGGCGAGGCCGTGCTGTTCGCCAAGCTCTACGACATCAACCCGGAAGGCGAGCGCACGCTGCTCGGCAACGGGGTGTCGCCGATGCGCGTCACGGGCCTCTCACCCGACGGCACCGAGCGCGAGGTCGACGTGGCTCTGCCCGGCGTGGTCCGGTCGCTGGAGCCGGGCCATCACCTCGAGCTCGCCGTCGCCACCACCGACTGGGCCTACGCCACGCCCGCCGAGCCCGCGGTGCACCGCATCGCGCTGGCCGGCGCGAAGCAGCTGTCGGTGCCGTCGGTGCGGGGCACGACGATCAACGAGGCCGGGGTGCCGGTGCTGCCGCTGATCGGCATCGCCGGGATCGTGGTCGTGGGCCTGCTGGCGTGGGTGGTCACCCGCGTGCGCCGCAGGCACGTGCCCGACGTCGACCCGGGGCTGGCCGGGACACCGCTGGTGATCGGCGGCCTGACCAAGCAGTACTCGGACAAGGTGACCGCGGTCAGCGACCTGTCGATGCGGGTCGAGAGCGGGCAGATCGTCGGTCTGCTGGGAGCCAACGGCGCGGGCAAGAGCACCACGCTGCGGATGCTGCTGGGGCTGCTGCGGCCCACCGCGGGCGAGGTCCGGCTGTTCGGGCACCGGCTGGTGCCGGGCGCTCCGGTGCTGTCGCGGGTCGGGTCGCTGGTGGAGACGCCGGGCTTCCTGCCGCACCTGTCCGGCACCGAGAACCTCAAGTACTACTGGGCGGCGACCGGGCGGCCGATGCTGCAGGCGCGCTTCGACGAGGTGCTGCGGATCGCCAGCCTGGGGCCTACCGCGGACCGGGCGGTGCGCACCTACAGCCAGGGCATGAAGCAGCGGCTGGCGATCGCGCAGGCCATGCTCGGCCTGCCGGAGCTGCTGATCCTCGACGAGCCGACCAACGGCCTGGACCCGCCGCAGATCCACCAGATGCGCGAGATCCTGCGGCGCTACGCCGCGACCGGGCGTTCGGTGCTGCTGTCCAGCCACCTGCTCTCGGAGGTCGAGCGGACCTGCACGCACGTGGTGCTGATGCAGCGCGGCGAGCTGGTCAGCGCGGGCCCGGTGGAGGAGATCATCGCCGTCGACGGCGAGGTGAGCTTCCGGGTCGACGCGCCGGAGACGGCGGTGCGCACGCTGCGGTCGATCGAGGGGCTGGGCGAGGTGACCGCCGACGGCGAGGTGGTGCACGCCGATCTCGGCGGGCACAGCGCCGGGATCGCGGTGAACGCGCTGGTGGCCGCCGGGGTGATGGTCAGCCAGGTCGGGCCGCGCCGCAGGCTCGAGGACGCCTTCCTGCAACTGGTCGGAGAGGACGCGCGCGGATGACCGACTCGGAGCCGGAGACCAGGGTCGTCAAGGCCGGCCCGCGCCGACCCTGCCAGCCCGACGGTGGGATCGAGGGCTACCGGGCGACCCGCACGCTGCCGCTGCGGGTGGAGCTGGCGCGCCAGCTGCGCCGCCGCCGCACCCTGCTCGCGCTGGGGTTCCTGGCGGTGCTGCCCCTGCTGCTCCTGCTCGCGTTCGAGCTCGGCGACGGCGGCCGGGGGCGGTCGCGCAACCTCGCCGAGCTCGCCACCTCCAGCGGGCCGAACTTCGCGATGTTCACGCTGTACGTGTCGACGAACTTCCTGCTGGTGGTGATGGTGGCGCTGTTCTTCGGCGACACCGTGGCCAGCGAGGCGTCGTGGGCGAGCCTGAAGTACCTGCTGGCCGCGCCGGTCCCGCGCGGCAGGCTGCTGCGGCAGAAGGCGGTGGCCGCGGCGATCCTGTCGGCCGTCGGGCTGCTGCTGCTGGCGGCGGTGGCGGTCGCGGTCGGCGTGGCGTGGTTCGGCGCCGCGGAGATGATGGGCACCACCGGCGAAGCGGTCCCGTTCTCGGGCAGCGTCGTCCGGGTCGCGGTGGCGTGCGCCTACCTGGCGGTGCACCTGACGTGGATCGCCGGCCTGGCGCTGTGGTTGAGCGTGAGCACCGACTCCCCCCTCGGCGCGGTCGGCGGCGCGGTGCTGGTCTCGATCGTGTCGCAGATGCTCGACCAGATCACCGCGCTGGGCGACATGCGCGCCTACCTGCCGACATACCACTCGCGGGCGTGGTCGGACCTGCTCTCGGCCGACGTCGACTGGACCGGCATGGCCAACGGCGCCTTCTCGGGCCTGGTGTACGCGACCGTCTTCCTGCTGCTTGCCTTCGGCCGCTTCGCCAAGAAGGACATCAGCAGCTAGCGCGGGCCGCTCGGTCTTGGTGCTCACCGCGGCCGCCTCGTCGCCCCTGCACCCGTTCGGGCTCTGCCCGCCACACGGTTCGCCGAACGTTCACTCGGACGACCGGCGATCGACCGGGGCGTCGTTCAGTAGGGTCGGTGATCGATCGAGAGGTGGGGCGGCCATGCACTTCCGTTGTCTCCTCGCGGGCGTTCTGTGCCTGCCCGTCGTGGTGTTGGCCGGATGCACCGTCGCGGCGCAGGACACCTCGCCGCCCCAGGTCGCCGTTCCGCCCGAGGCCGGCGGTCCGCCGTCCCAGACCGACTCCCCGCCGTCCGATGCCTCCCCGCCCGGAATCCCCGATGCCTCCACCGCCAAGAGCTGGCTCGCCGAACTGACCGTGGCCCCCGAGGGCTCCATGGACGGCTACGACCGCGAGAAGTTCCCGCACTGGAGCGAGGGCGCCGAGAACTGCGACACCCGCGAGGCCGTGCTCAAGCGCGACGGCGAGAACGTCCAGACCGGCTCCGACTGCTACCCCACCTCCGGCACCTGGAACAGCCCCTACGACGGCGGCAGCTGGACCAAACCCAGCGACGTCGACATCGACCACGTCGTCCCGCTGGCCGCCGCCTGGCGCTCCGGCGCCGCCCAGTGGACCCAGCAGCAGCGCGAAGCCTTCGCCAACGACCTCGAAAGCCCGCAGCTCATCGCCGTCACCGACAACATCAACCAGGAGAAGGGCGACCAGACGCCCGACCAGTGGATGCCGTCCAAGACCGACTACCACTGCACCTACGCCTCGATGTGGGTGGCCTCCAAGCACAAGTACAAGCTCACCATCACCGACGCCGAGAAGGGCGCCCTCAACACCGCCCTCGGCACCTGCTGAAACCCGAGAAGCGCCCCCGAACGCACAAGACCGTCACCGCATCGGGGGTGCAACGGGTCCGCGCAGCGGACCGATCAACACATCGTCGAATGATCGCAGCCCACCGGGGAGGTCCCTCCCGATGCGCAACATCGTCATCGTCGGTGCCGGCCAGGCCGGGCTCCAGCTCGGCGTCGGCCTGCTGGACGCCGGTCACCGCGTCACCGTCGTGTCCGACCGCACCGCCGAGCAGATCCGCGACGGGCGGGTGATGTCCAGCCAGTGCATGTTCGGCGGTGCGCTCGCCCGCGAACGCGCGCTGGGCCTGGGGTTCTGGGACGAGTCGTGCCCGCCGGTCGAAGGGATGGGCTTCAGCATCGCCGACGGTGCCGGCGGCCGGTCGGTCGACTGGATCGCGCGGCTGGACCTGCCCGCGCAGTCGGTCGACCAGCGCGTGAAGGTTCCGGCCTGGCTGCGGGAGTTCCGGCGCCGGGGCGGCGAGGTCGAGCACGCCGAGGCGACCGTGGCGGACCTGGAGGAGTACGCGCGGGAGGCCGACCTGGTCGTGGTCGCGGCGGGCAAGGGCGAGATCTCCGGGCTGTTCCCGCGCGACGAGCGCAGGTCCGCCCACGCCACACCCCAGCGCGCGCTGGCGCTGACCTACGTCCGCGGCATGCGTCCCGTGCCGGAGCACTCGGCGGTCTCCTTCAACGTGATACCCGGCGTCGGCGAGTACTTCGCGATGCCCGCTCTGACCACGAGCGGCCCCTGCGACATCATGGTCTTCGAGGGCGTGCCCGGCGGGCCCATGGACTGCTGGGGCGACGTGCGGACCCCGGCCGAGCACCTGGCCAGGTCGAAGTGGGTGCTCGACACGTTCGCGCCGTGGGAGGGCGAGCGCTCGCGGGACGTGTCGCTGACCGATGACGGCGGAGTCCTCGCGGGACGCTTCGCACCCACCGTGCGGCACCCCGTAGGAGTCCTGCCCTCCGGAGCGGTCGTGCTGGGCATGGCCGACGTCGTGGTGCTCAACGACCCGATCACCGGGCAGGGTTCGAACAACGCGAGCAAGTGCGCGGCCTCGTACCTGGCGAGCATCACCGCGCACGGCGACCGGCCGTTCGACGCGGAGTTCATGCGCGGCGCCTTCGAGCTGTACTGGGACTACGCGCGCTTCCCCACCGGCTGGACCAACGCGCTGCTGGCCCCTCCCCCGCCGCACGTGCTCGAACTCCTCGCCGCCGCACAGGAAAACCCGCGGGTCGCGCGGCGCTTCGTCAACGGTTTCGACGAACCGCGCGATTTCTTCCTCTGGTTCATGGATCCGACCGTAGCCGCCGACTACCTCGCCGAGGTCCGTTCCTGACCGCCACCGACAGCGGCGCTGTCGTCGCGCACGGCCACCGCCCATCGCCCGGCGTACGATGAGGGCCGCGCCGGGGCCCGTGCCGGGGGGACGAACGAGCGCCACCGCACCGCATCCCCGCCGCGCGCCCCGCCAGTCGAGTGCCACCGAGGTCAAGAGCGCGCCATGGAGATGTTCCACCTGCGGTATTTCGTGGCGGTCGCCGAGAACCTGAGTTTCTCGCGGGCCGCACGACGGCTGCACATGGCGACGTCTCCGCTCAGCAGGCGGGTCCGCGACCTCGAGCACGAGCTGGGCACCCGGCTGTTCGAACGCGACTCCCACCACGTGCGGCTGACGCAGGCCGGCTCGGCCTTGCTGCCGATCGCCAAGGACGTGCTGGGCCGCTTCGACGACATCCCCTGGCGGCTGCGGGAGAAGACGAGCTCCGCGCGCCCGACTGTCTACATCGGAATCCCGCCGGGACTGCACCAGCGGATGCGCGAGCGCATCAAGGAACTCGAGCGCGCCTGCGCCGAGGAGTACGTGCTCAAGCGGTGGCCCGGCGGCAGCGCCGACCTGCTGGCCGCGGTGCAGCGCGGCGAGCTGGGCATGGCGCTGGTGCACCTGCCGGTGCACGCCGAGGGTGTCAGCGTGCTCGAGGTGATGCGCGAGCCGCTGGGCGCAGTGGTGCCCGCCGCCGAGTTCGCCGGGCGGGAATCGGTGTCGCTGTCGGAGCTGGTCGACCACACCTACGTCAGCCCCGCGCCGAGAATGGTGCCGACCTATTTCGAACAGCTCAAGGTGCGGCTGGCCGACGCCGGTATCCGCAACACCATAACGCTCAATTCCGGCGACTACGGCGCCACCGCGGAAATCATTTCCAACGGCTCGGCCTTCTCCATCTCGATGCTCGATCCGGGCAGCAGCATGCATCGCTACCGGACCGAGTCGAACGTGGTGCTGCCCTTCGACGACTTCGATCCCGCGCTGGCCACCGGCCTGGTGTGGCGGGCCGACCGGGCCGAGTCCGACCTGCGCACGCTGGTGGAACGGGCCGCGGAGGTCGTGCCGGACGCGGCGTGACCGCTGCGGTCACGCCGCCTTTCGCGCATTGGTGTCACTGATCGATTGCGACCCCCGGGAAGTCACCACTAACGTCGTTAGCGAGCAAAACAAGCGCCGCGAATGCAGACGACGCGCCTTTCTCTTCGAATCAGGAGTGGTGATGACCGCGCCCACGAATTCCGTGACGAGGGCCACCGGGAACAAGACGGGCCCGCTTTCGGGTGTTCGCGTCATCGACATGGCGACCGTGGTGATGGGGCCGTACGCGGCCCAGATCCTGGGCGACCTCGGCGCCGACGTGATCAAGATCGAGTCGCCGAGGGACACCGTGCGCAACGGCACGCTGCACCGCACGCCCGGCATGACCCCGCTGAACCTCGCCGTCAACCGCAACAAGCGCAGCGTCAGCCTCGACCTCAAGGACGACGATGGCCGCGCGCGGGCGCTGGAGCTCATCGGCGGGGCCGACATCCTCATCACCAACATGCGCATCGGCGCCCTCCAGCGCCTGGGCATGGACTACGCCAGTCTCGCCGAGGCGAACCCGCGCCTGGTCTACGCCCACGCGCAGGGCTTCCGCCCCGACTCCGACCGGGCCGAGCTGGCCGCCTACGACGAGACCGTGCAGGCCGCCTCCGGGCTGCTCGACCTCGCCCAGCGCGCCGGGGACATCGGCACGCCCGCGGTGCTGCCGAGCATCTTCGCCGACAAGGTGGCCGCCCTGAC